>NZ_JBFROW010000005.1:0-110300 GCF_041471665.1 Vibrio sp. 10N.261.51.F11
TAACTGATCGGCATTAGACCTCGTGGTCGACTTTTCTTTGGACGTTCTTATCTAAACTAGATAGACGATCAAGACTTCTGCATACGCTTTTTCAAGCGCGCTAAATCAATTGCACTTGAGCGTACAGTAAGCTTGATGCATTCGTAGTCGTATTCTTCCTTCACCACACTCATGTTTGAGCGAATCTCACCGATAATGCCTTGTCCAGAATAAGGAATCGTGATCTCTTCTTCGATCATGCCTTGTTCAGCCACACCCACAATGTACTTGTGTAGTTTGGTGATATCGAGCGGGTCACGAGTCGAGGTCAGCATTGCATCTGGGAATTCTTCAATCAGCTCTAACTGTTCTTCTTCGCTCAATCTATCGCACTTGTTCAGTACCAATAGTTTTTCGCTGCCTTCAACGCCCACTTGCGCTAATACTTCGTGTACCACATCAAGCTGTGCGCGGAATGAAACATCAGAAGCATCAACCACATAAAGCAGTAATGAAGCATCATGCGCTTCTGCTAGTGTTGAGTGGAATGAAGCAACCAGATCGTGTGGCAGTTTCTTGATGAAACCCACCGTATCTGACACTAAGATACGCGGCTGAGTGATCGGCTGAAGTGCACGAACCGTGGTATCTAAGGTCGCGAATAGCTTATCTTCACCGCTCACTTCGGTTGCGGTCATAGCGCGCATCATCGAAGATTTACCCGCGTTGGTGTAGCCAACCAGAGCAACAGTGAAAAGCTCCGAACGCTGAGTGCGTTGGTTCTTCATTTCGTCTTGTACGCTAACCAGCTCACGCTTAAGTGCAGCAATTTGGTCACGTACTTTACGGCGGTCTAGCTCTAGTGAAGTTTCACCTGCACCCTGACCCATTTGACGCTCTTTATCACCGTCGGCCGTCTCACGCAGTCGAGGCACTAGGTAGTTTAGTCGAGCGATTTCAACTTGCAGACGTGCGGTACGAGTACGAGCATGACGGCTGAAGATCTCAATGATGATACCAGTACGGTCAAACACCTCGACACCCAAGTGAGCTTCTACATTACGCAGTTGAGATGGGCTCAAATCACAGTCGAATACCACTACGTCAGCAGTACCAAACTCCACGTCTTCAGATGGAAGATCATCAAAATCTAACTCATCGATACCAGCACGAAAATCAAAAGACTCATCGATAAAATCTTCATCTTCGGCTTCTTCAATCGAACCTTGGTAACCGGTTAAGTGTGCAATTTCTGCAAGCTTACCTGCGCCCAACACGTTTTGTCGTTGTGTTGAACTGTGGTGCTGTGATTGTGTACCGACCACTTTAAACCCTAGGGTTGTTACTAAGCGAGCAAGTTCGGCAAGAGACTCTTTTGCTTCGTCACCTTTGAAGTCCGGTGTCGTAATAGAAATAAGTAAAGCGTTACTAGCTGAGGGTTTTGCTGTTAGTTTCATGTATTCTTCTGTTTATGCACTAATGTGCAACCTAGTATTTGGTCTAAAGTAGCGCGATCCTACGCTGTTCTCGGTCAGCTTTATAGAGCTAACGGAGGCTAATTAGCGATATTATTGCAGTTAATCCATTTATCTCGTTTATCCCTCTGTTTTCGTGAGGAAATAAAACAGGCTAAAACACAAAAAAGACAGCATCACGTTACTTATTATAAGTTAGTGATACTGCCTTTGTTTAAGCTTAGACTCTCATTGAGCTACTGTCTCAAAAACTAAAAATCAATTCTCGCTTCAGTCTGAGCATCAAAGAATACCGCCTTTGATAAGTCAAAATGCAGCGGCGCCATTTGCCCAACTGACACTTCAAATTCTGGCGACAAGCGACACGCTACTTCTTGGTCGTTCACTTTCACCATCGCAATCGTATCTGGCCCTGTAGGTTCCAAGACTTCCAGCTGTAAATCTAGCTTGGTCGTTCCCGACACATCTTCACTTTCCTGCTCAGTGATGTGTTCAGGGCGCAGGCCAATCACCACTTCTTTGCCATCTTGTTCACGCATGCTTTGTGGTAATCGAATGTGGTGCTCTTGCTCAGACGTACCCGTTACTTTGATGATCGGATTCTGCTCATCATCCAAATCCACCATGGTCTTAATGAAGTTCATAGATGGTGAACCCATAAAGCCCGCCACGAACATGTTATTTGGCTTGGTGTAGATCTCTTGCGGCGTACCGAGTTGCTGCAGTTCACCATCTTTCATCACCGCAATACGGTCAGCCAAGGTCATCGCCTCGATTTGGTCATGGGTCACGTAGACAATGGTGGTGTTCAGCTTTTGGTGCAGACGTTTGATCTGGTGTCGCATCTCGACACGTAGCTTGGCATCCAAGTTAGAAAGCGGCTCATCGAACAGATACAGCTTAGGACGACGCGCCAAAGCGCGCCCCATAGCGACACGTTGACGCTGACCACCAGATAGCTGCGATGGTTTACGATCAAGCAGTTGTTCGATTTGTAGCATTTCAGCGACGCGATTCACTTCTGCGTCGATTTCGTCTTGTGGCATCTTGCGGATCTTCAAGCCGAAGGCGATATTGCCGCGTACCGTCATGTTTGGGTAAAGTGCGTACGACTGGAATACCATCGCGATGTCGCGGTCTTTAGGTTCAACCTGCGCCACGTCAACACCATCAATCACGATTTCACCCGAGCTAATATTTTCTAGCCCAGCAATGGTGTTCATTAGGGTGGATTTTCCACACCCCGAAGGGCCGACAAGTATCAAGAACTCCCCCGAATCGATACTGATGTCGATGCCCTTTAACGTTTCGTTGTCCGCGTTGCGATAGGTTTTACGGATCTGTTTTAAATCTAATGTTGCCATGGGTAATTATCCTTTTACTGATCCTGCCGTTAGGCCACGAACAAAATATTTTCCTGCGAAGACATACACCAACAGCGTTGGCAGCGCGGCGATGATCGCGGCAGCCATATCAACGTTGTATTCTTTAACGCCCGTGCTGGTGTTGACTAAGTTATTTAATGCTACGGTGATTGGCTGAGTCTCTGAGCCGGAATACACCACCCCGAACAAGAAATCGTTCCAGATTGCGGTGAACTGCCAGATCACCGTCACCATGATGATAGGCGTAGAGATCGGTAATAAGATCTTGAAGAAAATGGTAAAGAAGCCTGCACCATCCAGTTTTGCTGCTTTGATCAATTCATCCGGAATCGAGATGTAGAAGTTACGGAAAAACAGAGTTGTAAACGCCATGCCGTAGATAACGTGCACAATCACCAAGCCGATGGTTGTGTTCGCTAGCCCCATCTTGCCGAGCATGGTTGCCATTGGTAGTAGCACCACTTGGAATGGAATGAAGCAGCCAAATAACAACAAACTAAAGAACAGGTTTGAACCTCTGAATTGCCATTTCGTCACGACATAGCCATTGAATGCACCGAGCAATGTTGAAATCGCAACCGCAGGAATCACCATTTGGAACGAGTTCCAGAAGTAGCCTTTGATGCCTTCACATTTCACGCCAGTACAAGCGGTGTCCCACGCTTTATACCAAGCATCGAACACCCACTCTTTTGGCAAACTCATCAGGTTGCCCGCCTTGATGTCTGGCAGAGTTTTGAATGACGTCAGCGCCATTACGAACAATGGCATTAGGTACACTAAACAGAAGAAAAGCAGTGCTGAATAAATAAAGATTCGAGCAAAATTGATGTTGTTCATCATGACTTTTTCTCCCTAAGTTCAGAGTAAAGATAAGGCACGAGAATCGCTAAAATGCCGGCAAGCATCATCATGGCACTGGCAGCACCAAGGCCGATTTGACCACGAGTAAATGAGTGGGCATACATGAATAGCGCTGGAAGATCCGATGAATAACCCGGGCCGCCTGCCGTCATTGCCGTCACAAGGTCAAAGCTCTTAATTGCAATGTGTGAGGTGATGATCACCGCACTGAAAACCACAGGGCGCAAGCAAGGTAAAATGATTTTGAGATAGATAGTGGGTAAGCTTGCCCCATCGATTTGAGCCGCTTTGATGATTGAAGAATCGATGCCACGCAGACCGGCTAAGAACATCGCCATCACGAATCCAGAAGACTGCCAAAGTGCTGCGATAACCAAGGTGTAAACCGACATTTCAGAATTGACGAGCCAGTCAAATTTGAAGTCAGTAAATCCCCAGTCTTGCATCAGCTTTTCAATGCCAAGACCCGGGTTAAGAATCCATTTCCACGCCGTACCCGTCACAATGAATGACAACGCCATTGGGTAGAGGTAGATAGTACGAATCGCGCCTTCTTGACGGATATTTTGGTCAAGCAATACCGCTAAACCAACGCCTAGCAAGATAGCAATCGCCATGAATAGAAAACCAAACACACCAAGGTTGGTGATTGAGGTGACCCAACGATCGTTATCCATCAGCTTTTCATATTGGGTTAAACCAACGAAGTTGAAGCTCGGAAGAAATCGAGAGTTGGTGAACGACAGTGCGGCCGTCCAAAATATATAGCCGTAGATACACACCACGGTCACTAACGCAGTTGGCGCCAGCACAATTTTAGGTAACCAATGTTGCAACCTGTCAGCAAAACTCGGTTTCGGTGCAGGCTGGCTCCTTGTGGGTTTTGGAGTCGACTCAGTCAAAACATGCTCCATAACTTATCCTTGTTGCACAATCGAGCCAATGGCTTACCTTTCGGCACCACATCAGCATCACGCATATTAGAATTGGGAGTGAAGAGCAGATAGGCTTCCTACGAGCCTACCCACCCTGGGGGTTCGATAAAGCAACACAACCCGTCACTCACGTGCGTTGTGTGTCGCTTATCAAGTTAGATTAGATAGCCGCTTTCACTGCTTTTGCTAACTTAGCTGCCGCTTGTTTCGGATCGGCATCTTTCTCATTGAAGAAGTTGGTTACCACATCATAGATAGCGCCTTGAGCGTAGCTTGTTGTCGCTAGGCCGTGAGCCATACTCGGAACAAGATCGCCAGATTCAGCACTCGCTTTAAAGGTTGCCATTGAGTCCAACGCACATTGGTCAAACTTAGACATGTCCATATCTAGACGTACAGGGATAGAACCCTTGTTAAGGTTGAAGACTTCTTGGAAATCTTTAGTAAGAATGGTTTTCGCTAGATCTTGCTGCGCTTTTTGGTTCTCTTTGTCACTTAACTCAAAGAACGCAAAGCTATCGATGTTGAAGGTAAATTGGCCGTCAGTGCCCGGTGCTGGTGCACAGATGTAATCTTTACCCGGCACTTTGCCTGCCGCAGTAAACTCACCTTTCGCCCAATCGCCCATGATTTGCATCGCGGCTTCGCCATTGATAACCATTGAAGTTGCGACGTTCCAATCACGACCTGGAGAGTTGCTGTCGATGTAGTCACGCATCTTTTTGAACTTGGTGAACACTTCCACCATCTTGTCGCCAGATAATACGTCCATATCAAGATCAACGAACGCTTTGTTGTAATCTTCACTGCCTAGAACATCAAGAGCCACCGCTTCGAATACGGTTGCGTCTTGCCAAGGTTGACCACCGTGAGCCAATGGAATGAAGCCAGCTGCTTTAATCTTGTCTGCAGCAACGAAGAACTCATCTAACGTAGTTGGAACCGTAACGCCCGATTTTTCTAAAACAACAGGGTTAGCCCAAAGCCAGTTAACACGGTGAACGTTAACAGGAACCGCCACATATTCGCCATCCCACTTCATCACTTTAGTCACCACCTCTGGCAGTAACTCATCCCATTGTTCTTGTTTAGCAGTCGCATCGAGAGACGTTAGAAAACCTAAACCACCCCACTCTTGAATATCATGACCTTTGATCTGCGCGGCAGATGGAGGATTGCCCGATACTGCTCGAGTTTTCAAAACAGTCATCGCACTTTCACCGCCGCCACCAGCAACAGCAAAATCTTTCCAAGTATGGCCTTGTTCTTCAATCATCTCTTTCAGTACCGCTGCGGATTTCGCTTCGCCACCGGCAGTCCACCAGTGAAGCACTTCCACTTCACCAGCTTGAGAAAATGTTGAGGCAGCAAGAAGAGATAGAGTAAGTAGGGTTTTATTGATTTTCATTATTATCTTCCATGTTTTAGCGGACTCGACGTCCGGTTCAATAAAGAGTCTACTTATTCTGATTGATAAGATTGAAACAAAAGGTAAGCCCTATGTAACACAATTGTTACATTACACTTCTAGGCCTGTTGGGATATAGACTTTGGCTTCTAAGCCGCCTTGAGAGGAGTTGCGAATAATGAGATCTCCGCCGTGTCCGTGCAGGATATTTCGGCAGATCCCGAGGCCAAGTCCGTGTCCTTGGTCGTCGGTTGCCAGCCTAAAGTAGGGTTCAAAGACCATCTCTAGCTTGTCTTCTGGAATGCCATTACCACGGTCTTGAATAGTCACGACCACCCAAAGCTCATCACCACTAACTTCCACTACGGCAGATGAACCATACTTAACTGCGTTGTCGATTAAGTTGGTCAGTACACGCTTAATAGCCAGTGGTTTCGCGACCAATGGCTCAATGACGACCGGCTCGAACTCTACCTTTGTTTGGTATTGGTTATGAGATTCAATCACAGAGAGCACCATTTCATTGAGGTCAATAATGGCATTATTCTCGTGTAGATCGGTGTCTCTTACCGCTTGCAAAGCACCTTTGACCATCATCTCGAGCTCATCGAGATCTTTATTGAATTTGTCTTTCTTTACTTCACTCTCCAACAACTCTGCACGCAATCTTAGACGTGTTATTGGTGTCTTTAAGTCATGGGAGATCGCAGAAAAAAGGTGCTCTCGGTCGGCAACATAGCGACGAATCCGTTGCTGCATGCGATTAAAGGCTCGCGTCGCGGTGACCAATTCAGTCGCCCCCTCTTCTTTCAGTTGGGGTTGCTGAATGTCCATACTCATCTCATTAGCTGCTCTTGCTAACTTTTTCAGAGGACGCACTTGGCGACGAATCATCAAGTAAGTTAGAACCAGCAGAATAAGCGTTGAAGAAACTAAGAAGATCACCTGCTCTCTGCCAAGAATCGTATCGTCGAGCTTTACGTATGGAGCAGGCAACAATGCCGCAATGTATACCCATTCGTGACTGGTCAATTCGATTTGTACAACTAGAATGGGTGGATTCAGCGGTTCTAACGTTAAAGTATGATGTGCCCATGATCGCGGAAGATCGCTTAAATAGATGTCATTTTTGAGCAAGCGAAGGTGTTCAGGACGAGAGAAATCAACCCGCACTGACGCCACTTTATTGAGTTTGCTACTCAAAACACTTTCTATCGCTTCAATCGAGGCGGTTTTTAAGCGGGTATCGGGGATCGGTTCGACAATCAAAGCCTCTTTATTGAAAGAAACGAAGAAACGCGTTCCCCCCATATTGCGGATTTGATCCAACACGATATGACGATATTTAACGGGTAGAGATTGGAAAAAAGTCACCGTTGAAGCAAACATGTTCGCCATGCTCGACGAAGCAGAACGAATCCCTTCCAGCTCTTTGTGTTTTGATTCGCTATACCATATAGACGTTGCGATACCTTGAGCTATCACCACGGCTAACAGTGTCAACAATAAGGTTCTTGCGACTAACGAATTTGGTTTCAACCAACTCATCCAGTTCATACGAGATATTTCATCCGGAATACTTCATTGGAAATGCTTTATTAGCATTACTTCATTAACAGTAGGTCATGCTTAGTGTTCATACTGAACCGGCACAGCAAGAATGTAGCCATTACCGCGCATAGTTTTGATGTAGTGAGGGTATTTACCACTGTCGCCCAGCCGACTTCTCAGGCGACTAAGCTGCACATCAATACCACGTTCAAAAGGCAGCGCTTCGCGGCCTCTAGTGGCGAAAGAGATGGTGTCACGGTCGAGAACTTCATTAGGACGAGTCAAGAACAGCATTAACAAAGAAAAGTCACTGCCCGACAAATCCATTTCCTCTGAGTTTTCATTGTGAGAAATTCTATGCGCGAGTGTATCGAGCGTCCAATCACCAAAAACAATCTGCTTTGGCAGTGCATCACTTGGCTTGTCATCCACTACTTGAACACGTCGTAATAACGCTTTGATACGAGCCATTAATTGGCGCGGACTAAATGGCTTGGCAATGTAATCATCGGCACCAATTTCTAAACCAATAATTTGATCGGTTTCATCCGATACCGCTGTCAGCATGATGATTGGCACATTAGATTGCTTTCGAACTCGCTGACACAAGGTAAAACCATCGTCACCGGGGAGCATAACATCGAGCAGAATCAGGTCTGGATAACCTTGGCTTTGCAGGTGGGCTTCTAATTCAACACCGTCTCCAACAGAAGAGACATCGAAACCCGATTTTGTGAGGTACTCTTCCAGCAGCTCGCGGATTTCTTGATCATCATCCACCACGAGAATTCGAGTATTTGTTGGCATCGCCCAAACCTATTAAATTTACAACTTATTCACATAGTGTATAGGCTGGCCGATTATTTGATTATTGACATGTTTGTAAAGTTAGACGAACAAACAGATAAAGATCACATCTTAGTGACCTCTACCTGTACTTAGCGACTCAAAGAATCATAGAAGGTTAAGAGGAACAGCTGATTTCCATGGCTTTGCCCCACTCAGGCGGCAAGGCGGCAAGGTATTCATAGTCTGGGTGTTCTGCATAAGGGTCAGCCAGAACCACCATTAATGCTTCAATATCGCTGCTATCACCACGCTCGGCTTTATCTATGGCGAGTTGAGCAAGGTAATTTCTGAGGATGAATTTCGGGTTAACCTGTCTCATCTTTTCACAGCGCTCTGCCACTGAACTCTCTTCCAATTCGCAGCGTTGTAAGTAGTTATCCATCCACAGCTTCGCTGCCTCGCGGTCGATAACCAAATCAATCACTTCCTGTGGCGGCAAGGTATCCAAGTTCGACAACGTTCTAAAGAACCTTGGGTAATCGACTTTGTTTTGCGACATAAGCTCAAACATAGATTCAAACAAACGACTGTCACCTTCTTGTTTCGAAAGCAGCCCCAACTTACGACGCATCATCTGACTGAAATAACCATTCATTTGTGGTTCGTATTGTTCGAGTGCCGCCTCAAGTTCGGCTTTATCCACCAGAGGCGAAAGTGAGTGCGCCAGTGCCGATAGGTTCCACAATCCAATTCTAGGCTGTTGATTGAAAGCATAACGACCTTGGTAATCCGAGTGATTACAGATCAATCTTGGGTCATATTCATCAAGGAATGCGAATGGGCCATAATCGAAAGTTTGCCCGATGATAGACATGTTATCAGTGTTCATCACTCCGTGAGCAAAACCATTCGCTTGCCACAATGCGACCATTTCAGCGGTGCGATCAACAATCTCATTAAACATGGCTGCGTAGGGTTTATCTTCATCGAGACACTCAGGGAAGTGCCATTCAATGACTTTATCGGCCAGCAACTTATGCTCAGCCAACTGATTGGTATAAAACAGATGTTCAAAGTGACCGAAACGGATGTGTGATTCGGCAGCACGCACCAACAATGCGCCCCACTCTTGCTTCTCTCGATATACCGGTGTATCGCTGGTCATCATAGCCAACGCGCGAGTGGTTGGGATATTGAGCCCTGCCATCGCTTCGCTACATAAGTACTCACGAACGGTTGATCGAATAACAGCGCGTCCATCGCCCATACGTGAATAGGGCGTTTTACCGGCACCTTTAAGGTGTAAATCGAACGTTTCGCCACTTTTCGCGACAACTTGCGCTAATAACAGCCCTCTTCCATCACCTAAGTCCGGGTTATAAGAGCCAAACTGATGACCTGCGTATTTCATTGCTACAGGCAAGAATTGCTCAGGTTCAATATTGCCAGATAACGTCTCAAGCAATTCCTCGGAAGCGTTTTCAAATGACGGAAAGCCAAGTTCATTCGCAAGATTATGGTTCCATGCGAGCCATTGGACATTGCTGAGCGGTGTAGGTTGAATTGGGGTATAGAACAGTCGAGGTAATGCGGTAAATCGATTGTTAAATGAAATAGAATCCCAGACAGACATGAGAGGCACACTGTAAATAAAAGATGATTTAAGATTATCACAGTTTGATAACAACTTCAGATCAGGTTATGCAGTGAGTCTATTGAGATAAAAGGGTTAATCAGACAAAGAGATTATTCAGAGAAAAAAAGTTACTGAGAGAAAGGTACTGCTAAGAAGAGGAAAAGCTAAGTGGCTAGACTGATGAGAAGAGCCACATTTACGAGAGTAAGAGTTCTGACTTTGAAGACTTTTTAACAAGTGTATTCATAATGAAAACTGAAAATATTGAGCCATAAAACTGACTACATTAGAGCAAGAATACCCATTAGAGAAAGGGTAGAGAAAATCCAAGTGCGACTGATAACGCCGAAATTACTGTGTTGAATCATTTCTTGATGCTGCATATGTCTCTCCTCGAGAACGTGATGGTGTAACACCAATATATCGACTTTATGCCGATATCAGCAAGCACATTAATATTAACCTTTTATGACAACACCAAGAAACTTCTGTAACTATTCAACTATTTGATAAATCAAAAGCTATGCTCGACTGGTCGTCGAAAGCAGTGCACCAGCCCCAATAAAGACACCTCCAGTGACACGATTGAATACCTTGGCTCGGCCTTTAGCAAACAACCAATTTGACGATTTAGCCCCTAAATAGGCGTAAACCAATAACCAAGACAATTCCATTACAATAAAGGTCAAAGCAAACACGGTGAACTGTGGAACCAGAGCGATCGATGGGTCAATAAATTGCGGAAAAAGTGCGGTAAAAAATAGGATAGCTTTGGGATTGCTCGCGCCAACAATAAAGCCACTGAGGTAATGCTGCGCAGCACTTTCTTTAACCGATTTAGAATCGGATTGTTGATTGGATAGGTTGTCGTAATCTTGCTGACTAGAACGCAGAGACTTCCAACCAAGGTAGATTAGGTAAGCGGCTCCTGTCCATTTAATGACGTTAAACACCACTTCAGAGGAAGCAATAATCACACCCAGCCCGGTAAAGGATAACGTTAGAATTCCAGTAATCGCAGTTAAGCTACCCAGCGCGGTAAATATCGATAGTTTAAAGCCAGATTGCACACCTTTGGTCATGCATAATAAAGAGCTTGGCCCGGGCGAAGCTGTCAAAATCAGCACCGCTAATAAATAATAAATCCATGTATCAAAGCTCATCGCGAATTCTCCTTAACTCACTAAAACGACTAAACATTGACCATCAATATGTGATAGTTATTCATATTAAGCAACTAAATAATATGCAACGAATCCTCAACGCTAAGTCCCGATATCCAAAATGTAGGCAATAAAAAACGCCATGCATTGCTGCATGGCGTTTAAATTAATACAGAGAGGGTTTCTCTAATAACGAAGGTAACCCGAATCTAATCAAAGAAGCTTTTTCGATACAAAGCTTAGTCTTTGTAGAGAGAGAACTCATCTGCGCAAGCCACTAGCTGCTCACGAGTGATCATGAATACGCCATGGCCACCATTAGAGAATTCAATCCAAGTGAATGGAATCTCTGGGTACTGATCCATCATGTGAACCATTGAGTTGCCCACTTCACAGATCAGAATACCATCATCCGTTAGGTAGTTTGGTGCGTTAGCTAAGATACGACGAACCAGTTTCAGTCCATCAGTACCTGCCGCTAGGCCAAGTTCTGGTTCATGAGTAAACTCTTCTGGCAAGCTGTTCATATCTTCTTCGTCCACGTAAGGTGGATTCGATACGATCAGGTTGTATTTCTCTTTTGGCAAATCACGGAAAAGATCTGAACGGATTGGGAACACTTGCTGCTCCATGCCGTGATCTTGAACGTTCTGCTCAGCTACTTGCAATGCGTCAGTAGAAATATCAATCGCGTCTACTTCAGCATCAGGGAATGCATGAGCACAAGCAATAGCAATACAGCCACTACCCGTACAAAGGTCCATGATGCGCGTTGGCTCTTCAGTTAACCAAGGTTGGAATTGAGCTTCGATCAGCTCACCAATTGGCGAACGAGGCACAAGAACGCGTTCATCAACGAAGAACTCTAGACCACAGAACCAAGCTTTGTTGGTTAGGTAAGCCGTTGGTGTACGATCATTGATACGCTTGATTACGCGCTCAACAATACGCAGACGTTCGCTGCTCGTTAAACGAGAGTTCATAACATGCGAAGGAACATCAATCGGCAGATAAAGAGTAGGTAAAATAAGTTGTACCGCCTCATCCCACGCGTTATCAGTGCCGTGACCATAAAAAAGGCCCGCTGCGTTAAAGCGACTAACAGTCCAACGAATCACATCTTGAAGCGTGTGTAGTTCTGATACCGCTTCTTCTACAAAAATCTTATCCAAAATTGTCTCCGAAAAGCGCTACAATACTGCTAATTACGTTTCTAATTAGAATTCATAACCTGATGAGCAAAAAAGACACCGACTTCGATGACGATTTCGCCCTATTCAACGATGCAGTAAAGGGCGTTAAAAAGTTGCAACAGGATACCATAGTCCAGCAGCCAAAAAGAAATGCCAAGCAAAAAGAAATTACTCGAACGGCAAGACAAGCCAGTGATAGCGAGTTTTATTTCTCGGATGAGTTCATTCCGCATCTTAGCGAAGAAGGCCCAACACGTTATGCGCGTGATGATGTCTCTAAGTATGAGGTGAAGCGCTTACGTCGTGGTGTCTACGTACCTGATGTGTATCTTGATATGCACGGTATGACTCAACAAGAAGCGAAACGCGAGTTAGGAGCCATGATTGCGCACTGCGTGAAAGAGAGCGTGGCGTGTGCCTGTGTTCAGCACGGTATAGGTAAACACATCCTGAAACAAAAGGTGCCTTTGTGGTTAGCGCAGCACCCTGACGTGATGGCCTTTCACCAAGCACCTTTAGAGTTTGGTGGTAACGGTGCGTTGTTGGTTTTGCTTGCTATTCCAGATAAATAACTCCGACTCACTATTTCCCCCCAACGTCAAAAACAGAAAAGGGCACCTCAAATCATTGAGGTGCCCTTTTCTTTGTTATCTTTCAGCCTACAGGTTAGATAAAACCTCGACTATGGATTGATGTTCCAAAGTAACTCGCCTTTTTGTGTCTCAAGGTCGAATTCAATGCAAGCCAAACCTGACGTCGGAAACATAGGTGGCGCCATGCCCGTTGCAAATTCTGCTGTTAAGTAGCCCACTAGAGGTAAATGAGAAACAAATAAAATGGTCTCTAGTTTTTCTACTTCTGCCATTGCTACGGTCAAATCAAACACATCGTCGGACATTCCATAAGGCGTAATATCATCACAGGTTTCTACTTTCTTTCCAGAAAACGCCTGAGAGATTTCTAACCACGTTTCTTGTGCCCTTAAATATGGGCTCACAAGCACTTTATCGAATTGACTAATCCCCTGCTCATTTGCAGCTTGAGCCACTGCAAGAGATGCCATTTTCCCGCGCTTGGTTAACGCTCGTTCTGCATCCGAATCCGCAAAATGTTCTGCTTCACCGTGGCGCATTATGAATATTTTCATGTTCAGTCCTGTCTACGTAACATTTCGAAAGTCGATATATCCCATATCAGCGATACGCTACTTAGCGTTTGGCTCTCAAACTAGAGAAACCGCAGTCTATATAAATAATTATATCAAGTCACTTGCTAAAGAGTTCGACTTTCTTAACAATCTTATTAAAAGAAAATAAATCACTGATAAAAATCGATAAAAATGATTTAGAAGTCGCCAAAAAGCTCTTCATATCCCAAAATGTGATCGCAAGGTTTGCACCTCAAATCATCGCGTACATAATTTAAAAACCACCTTCTCTGGAGATGCTTCTGTGCATTTAAGCCCTAATGATGAACATCAATACCGTTACGTAACCTTGGATAACGGATTGCGAGTACTGTTAGTTCACGATCAGAACGCTCAAAAAGCTGCAGCCGCACTCGCCGTTAATGTAGGGCATTTTGATGACCCTACCGACCGAGAGGGTTTAGCGCACTACTTAGAGCATATGCTATTTTTGGGAACTGAAAAGTATCCAAAGGTCGGAGAGTTCCAAAGTTTTATCAGCCAACATGGCGGTAGCAACAATGCTTGGACCGGAACCGAACACACCTGCTTCTTTTTTGATGTTGAATTGAATGCCTTTGAAACCGCACTCGATCGCTTCAGCCAATTTTTCACAGCGCCACTTTTTAACGAAGAAGCACTAGATAAAGAACGCCAAGCCGTTGATTCCGAATATAAAATGAAACTCAACGACGACTCGCGACGCTTGTACCAAGTTACCAAAGAACTGGTGAATCACAATCACCCATTCTCGAAGTTTTCTGTCGGTAATATCGAGACGTTAGGTGACAGAAACGGTGAAACGATTCGACAAGAGATCTTGGCTTTCCACCAGCAACAATATTCAGCCGATCTAATGACGCTGACACTGTCTGGCAATCAATCATTAGATGAGATGCAAAGTTGGGTTGAGGAGCGTTTTAGCTCGATTACCAATCACAAACTACAAGGTAAAAAGGTTGCAGTTCCGATTGTTGGCGAATTAAGCACGGGTGTACAAGTACACGTTAAACCGATAAAAGAAGTACGCAAACTTATCTTAACCTTCCCAATGCCAAGCATGGATGAACACTACGGGGTTAAGCCATTATCATTCTTTGCACACCTTATCGGTTACGAAGGCGAAGGCAGTTTAATGATGCAGCTGAAAGAGAAAGGTTGGATTACTTCCCTCTCGGCAGGTGGCGGCGCAAGTGGCAGTAACTATCGTGACTTCACGATCAGTTGCTCAATGACCATCGAAGGCTTAACCAAAACCGATAACGTCGTTCAAGCAATATTTCAGTACATCAAACTCATTGAACAACAAGGCATCGAAGAGTGGCGTTATCTTGAAAAACGCGCCGTTTTAGAGTCTGCTTTCCGCTTTCAAGAGCCAGCAAGACCGCTTGATGTCGTCAGCCACCTCGTCATCAACATGCAGCACTACCAAGAGCAAGATGTGGTGTATGGCGATTACAAAATGTCGCATTTCGATGACGAATTACAGCGTTCTTTGCTGCCTTACTTAACCGTAGACAACATGCGAGCGACCATTGTTGCTCAGGGATTCGAGTATGACAGGGAAGCGAAGTGGTACTTTACTCCCTACTCGGTCACACCTTTTAGCGCTGAACAAGTTCAATGCTTTACGTGCATTAACCCCGGTTGGCAGTTTGAACTCCCAAGCAAAAACCCGTTTATTTGCTACGATCTAGACCCGACTGAACTGGAAGGTGACGCTAAGTTCCCACAACTGTTAGAAGAGCTCGACGGCTTTAAGCTGTGGCACCTGCAAGACCATCAATTTCGAGTTCCTAAAGGTGTGGTGTATGTCGCTATCGATAGCCCGCACTCAGTTGCTAGCCCAAGAAATATCGTTAAAACACGCTTGTGCGTAGAGATGTTCTTAGACTCACTCGAAAAAGATACGTATCAGGCTGAAATCGCCGGAATGGGCTACAACATGTACACCCATCAGGGCGGTGTAACGCTCACTCTGTCCGGGTTTAGCGAGAAACAGCCACAACTGCTCAATATGATTCTTGAACGTTTCCAAGCACGCGACTTTAGTCCAACACGCTTCGAAACCATCAAGCATCAATTGCTCAGAAACTGGAACAACGCGTCGCAAGATCGCCCTATTTCGCAGTTGTTTAATGCAATGACTGGGATACTTCAACCAAATAACCCGCCTTATTCCGTGTTAATTGAAGCCCTAGAAACGATAGAGGTCGATGAGCTCTCCTCTTTTGTTCAAGCAATCTTGGCGGAACTTCATGTTGAGATGTTTGTGTATGGCGACTGGAAAAAAGCCGATGCACACAAGATGGCTGAAACGCTAAAAGATGCACTGCGTGTTCAAGATCAGGCTTACGAAGAATCACTGCGCCCGCTCATCATGCTCGGTGAAAACGGCAGCTTCCAACGTGAAGTGGTGTGTAACCAAGATGATTCAGCAATTGTGGTTTATTACCAATGCCCTGATATTTCACCTAAAAATATCGCGCTGTATTCATTGGCAAACCATTTGATGTCGGCCACTTTCTTCCATGAGATACGAACCAAGCAGCAGCTAGGTTACATGGTCGGTACTGGCAATATGCCGCTCAACCGACACCCTGGTATTGTGTTGTATGTGCAATCACCGAATGCCGCCCCTGCTGACTTGTTAGCTTCAATAGATGAGTTCCTCAATGCCTTTTACATGGTGCTGTTGGAGCTTAACGACTATCAATGGCACAGCAGTAAGCGCGGTCTCTGGAATCAGATTTCGGCACCAGATACGACTTTGCGAGGGCGAGCTCAGCGCTTATGGGTTGCGATAGGCAATAAGGATGTTGAGTTCAACCAGAGAGAGCGCGTATTGGAAGACCTTAAGGGGTTAACTCGCTCAGACATGATGCGTTTTGTGGTTAGCCAGCTAAAACCACGCACGGCAAATCGCCTGATTATGCATGCTCACGGTAATGCTCATAATGAGGAAGAGAAGCTGTCAGCAGGTGTTGAAATTGGCTCTATTGATGAGTTTCAGTTACGCCCGAAAGATACTGAGCTAGGCTGATAAAGCTGGAATGAAAATCATAAGGTTGATGTGAAAGCATCAACCTTTTTTATTGGATGCAGCCCAAAAGCAGATCTCCTATTACGCTCCTTCGTCGCTTTAGGAGATGACGGTAGTTTTGATTGACGTGTGTTTGACCACCTTTCTAATCAACGCAATAACTTACTTTTTATCTCTCAATCATCATTCCCGAGAAGGAGGAACGACTGAGTCGGGAATCTCATTCCTTTCACACTCGTTCATAAAACAGAAAAGCCCGCATCAATTGCTTGATACGGGCTTCTTAATCAATGAGTTAGAGAGTTACTTGTAGAAAGACTCACCCAATCCAGCACGTGTCAGTAGGCCATCACATGGCGCGAAACGATCACCGTACTTCTTAGCGAAATCGTTCATCATCTCAACCAGTGACTTAATGCCGATTTGATCCATATAACGGAACGGACCACCTAGGAATGGCGGGAAACCGATACCGAAAATCGCACCGATATCACCATCACGAGGGCTGCGGATAATGCCGTCGTCTAGACAACGAACCGCTTCGTTTAGCATAGGTAACACACAGCGCATCGCGATATCGTTATCGCTCAACTTAGGATCTGGTTGCAGCTCAAGCAGCTTGTAAACTGACTTATCCACCTCCTTCTTCTTGCCTTTGTAAGTGTAGAAACCTTTACCACTCTTGCGGCCTTTACGATTGTCATTCAAAAGAATATCGAACACATCAGGACCTTGGAAACGATCGCCAAGCTCATTCACTAAAATCGGAATGATCTTCGCACCGATATCAACACCCACCTCATCTAATAAAGTGATAGGACCAACCGGGAAACCGAAGTCCAATAACGTGCTGTCGAGCTTTTCAATCGGCTCGTTCGCTAGCAGTAAATGCGCTGCTTCGTTCATGTACGGAGCAAGAATACGGTTCACATAAAAACCAGCCGTGTCTTTCACAACAATCGGCGTTTTACCTTGCTTCTTCGCTAATGCAACAACCGTAGAAATCGTCTCTTCTGACGTAGTTTCATGAGGGATAACTTCTACTAGCGGCATTTTTTCGGCTGGGCTGAAGTAGTGAAGACCGACCACGTTTTCTGGTCGCTGCGCCTTCTCCGCAATCTTATGGATCGGCAATGAAGACGTATTCGTCGCGAAAATAGTCTCTGGCTTGGCATTGGCTTCGATGTCCGCAACCATTGACTGCTTAAGGTCGAGGTCTTCAAATACCGCTTCAATCACCACATCGGTGTGATTAAAGCTCGTAAAGTCGATACCACCAGACAGTTGAAGCATCTTACTTTCAAGGCCCGCTCGGCTCAGAATGCGACGCTTACGCTGCTTATCGAACAACTTGAAGTTGTAGTTAAGCGCGTTCAGTACACCTTCATTTGATACGTCTTTAATGCGTACAGGCACTTTCGCCTTAGCAACACTGACATGGCTGATGCCTGCGCCCATAAGACCACCGCCTAGCACACCAACACGCTTAACCGCTTTGGGTTCTGCGTCTGCGCCGTGTTCTTTTTTCATTTCCGTGGTTGCAAAGAAAATCGAACGAAGGGCTTTAGACTCTGAAGTCATAACCAGTTCTGAGAAACGCTTCGCTTCATACTGAAGACCTTTATCAAAGCCGTTCTCAAGGCCATAACGAATCACGTCTAAAATCGCATCCGCTGCTGGGTAATTGCCGCGTGTTTTCTGATTGGTCTTCTTAGAAGCTTGTTCAAAAATCACTTTACGACCAAGGCCGTTACGTGAAATCAGCTTTTCTTTGGTCGACGCTTGGCTTTTCGACGCAAGGCGCTTACCTTTTTTACTGCCCGTATTCTTTCCAACAAAGCTTTTAGCGACTTCAAGCAGGATAGTTTCAGGCACACAAGCATCGACAACACCGAGCGATTTCGCTTTCTTAGCGCGCAGTTGCTTACCCGTAAGGATTAGGTCAAGAGATGGCAACAAACCAATAAGGCGAGGTAGACGCTGTGTACCGCCAGAGCCTGGTAACAGACCTAACTGTACTTCTGGCAGACCAACGCGAGTCTTATCTGAATCGGTACATACACGGTAATCACACGCCAGTGCAAGCTCTAAACCACCACCTAAACATGGGCCGTGAATCGCTGCGACTACTGGGTACGGTAGTTCAGAAAGCGTTTGGAACATCTCCTGCCCTTGGCGAGCCAGAGACTGTGCTTCGTCAGCCGTTTTACACGCATCAAGCATTCTTACATCAGCACCAGCGATAAAGTTATCTGGCTTAAGAGAATGAACGATTAGGCCCTTAACTCGGCTTTGCTTTTCTTTGAGTTGCTCGAAGATGGCTTTCATTTCTTCAGCAAAAGCCGCTTGCAGCGTGTTCATTTTCTCGTTTGGTACATCAATCGCTAACCAAGCAATATCTTGCTCATCGATATTGAGAGTAAATGCTGTCGCTTTCTTTTTGGTTGATTCAGTCGCAGAGGTTGAATCTGGTTGAGCGACTGTTTCTTTTTTTGTTGTTGCATCAAGAGTCGTAGACATTATTCTACCTCCAAGATCATTGCTGCACCTAAACCACCAGCCGCACACGCTGTGTTCAGTGCCAAGCCGCCACCGCGACGTTTCAGTTCACGTAATGTTTGAGTCATCATGCGTGCGCCAGTCGCTGCAAACGGATGTCCGTAAGCAATCGAGCTACCCAGCACGTTGAACTTCTCCATATCAATCTCACCGATCGCTTTATCGCGGCCAAGATTCTTCTGTGCAAACTCATCGCTTGCGAACATTTTCACGTTAGCCAAAACTTGGGCAGCGAATGCTTCGTGCATTTCGATCAGTGTTAGGTCTGACAACTCTAAACCGGTGTTCTTTAATACTTGTGAGGTCGCGTAAGTCGGGCCCATCAGCATATCTGTTTCAACACCAATCGCTGAGAACGCATAACCACGAATATAACCAAGCACTTCTAAGCCTAGTTCTTTCGCTTTACCTTCGCGCATCAACATCACTGCTGCACCGCCATCGGTAAGAGGCGTAGCATTGGCTGCCGTTACACTGCCGTACTTTCTATCAAAAGCAGGACGCAGCTTAGCGTAACCTTCAACCGTTGAGTCGTGGCGAATGTTGTTGTCTTCCGCTAGATACTTTTTGTAAGGCGCCGGGAATGCAGTCATCACTTCGTCTTTAATCTTGCCTTCTTTCCATGCCTGAGAAGCCAAAGAGTGAGAACGGTGAGCAAGTGCATCTTGAGCTTCGCGAGTAATACCATGCGTCTTAGCCATTTGCTCAGCCGTTTGTCCCATGGATAAACCGGTCGAGTATTCAGCAACTGCAGGTGGTACTGGCATCAAATCTTTTACGGAAAGTGTTTTAAGAATTTTCAGCTTTTGACCCATAGTTTTCGTTTTACTCAGCGCTAATAGATTTGCCGCTAACTTTTTCGAAACACCGATAGGCAATACAGAAGAAGAGTCCGCACCGCCCGCAATACCGATATCAATCGTGCCAGCCATAATGCTTTCGGTCACGTTAACTGCCGCTTGGAAGCTGGTCGCACATGCTCGTGTGACACTGTAGGCATCGGTATTGATGTTCATGCCTGTGCCCAACACGATTTCACGCGCAATGTTCGGCGCTTCTGGCATTTGCACTACTTGGCCGAACACAACTTGTTCGATAAGCGCAGGATCGACATCCGTTCTTGCAAGCATTTCGCTCACAACCATTTTGCCTAGGTCAACCGCAGGCACTTGGCTAAATTCTGTGCTCTGACGAGCAAATGGGGTTCGTAATCCAGCGACAACGGCAACACGTTCTCCAGAACGCGTTTTGACTTCCTGTTTGCCCATGGTTTCTCCTTAAAGTTAAGAGGTCTGACCTGAAGCATTGTAAAGAAGTTGTTAATTAAATCAAACGAGCGTTTAAATAAACGTGATACGAGTATCTCACTGTTTGAAAATATAACTGCGCATTCAGGCGAACCTTTTGGGGGGAAAGGTTGTCGTAAGAGACTAAACTATTGTAAGCAAAGACTGTTATCGCTGTGTAGGGAATGGTTTTCTTGAGGCAAAAAAAAACCACACAAAGCTGTGTGGTCGGAATGTATATAAAGCAATTAACTTAGCGCCAATTGAAATAATCAGTTTCCTGATTAGGAGAAAGTAAAGTCAGCCTTCAAAAGGAAGTGTCGTCTTGCTCAACATGCTAGCCACGAATGACTAACTAGACGACAAGGTGTACTATAACGGGTTCGAGGCCTTAGATTTTGAAGTAGATCAATTTTAATGTGATTTTACGATTTCCTGCCGATCGTTAGCTCTAAAAATATAAAAACGAAGCACAACGTATAGAGGACAGCTATACGCAGAGCAATTATGGAGGCTCGTGTGTCAATAATAAAAATGTTTGGAAAGAAAACAGCCAAGCGTCCGGTCAACTCTGATATGGACAAACAAAGAAAATACGAAGCACTTGTGCGCGCCTATCATCGTGACCTCTTTCGCTACGCCTATTGGTTATGCAAAGACAAAAGCATTGCCGAAGACTTAGTTCAAGAAACTTGCCTTCGTGCATGGAAGTCACTCGATAGCCTTCAAGATGAAAAAGCCGCCAAATCTTGGCTGATTACCATCTTGAGACGCGAGAACGCTCGACGTTTTGAACGCAAACAGTTTGATCTGGTTGATATCGACGATCACGGTAACGATGCTAGTGTCAGTGATGACCCGCACCATCAGCATCAGTGGTTGCAAGCCCAGATCATGAAACTTGAAATTGATTACCGTGAACCTCTCTTCTTGCAAGTGATTGGTGGTTTTAGTGGTGATGAGATTGCCGATATTCTCGATCTCAACAAAAACACGGTGATGACACGTTTATTCAGAGCTCGAAATCAGTTGAAAGAGCTGTTGGATACAGAAGAGGCAGAGAGGGGGCAACATAATGGATGATTTGGAATTTCGTCGTCGTGTATTGTCGGAACCTAAACAACGTACACAAGATATTGTTGATGCGACCGCGAATAGCGAAGCCAATAGTAACTTCTTAGACGATGTACTAGCGCTTGATAAACAGATCCACTCTGCGATGAATGTGGATGTGCCAGACGATCTTGCTGATCGTATTCTGTTCAATCAGACCTCAAGCGAAGAAAGCAAAGTAGTAAGGCCAACGTTTGCGAGACGAGCAATGGCAATGGCCGCCTCAGTAGCATTCGTTGCAGGTTTATTAGTTGGCCAAGTGAATTGGGGAAATGCATTCGTTTCACCTGCGCAAGCTAGTTTAGTTGATACAGCGATGAAGCATGTTGTTGATGAGAAGAGCTTTGTTAGTAGCATCGATGAACAGGTTACATCGCAGCAGATCAACGCAAAAATGAACCCATTTGCTTTTCAGTTTGATGACGCTTTCCCTTACCATGTTTATTACCTAAACCACTGTGGCTTTGGTAAATCCAACGCAGTACATATGGTCTTCCAAGGCGCAAAAGGCAAAGTAACACTGTTTTTAACCGGTATTCCAACAGACAAACCTATCGATTTTGATGAAAAAGGCATGTCCGGCTCGGTAACACCCGTAGATGGCAGCAGCTTAATCCTTGTGGGTGAAAATGGTGAGGATGTTTCCAAAATCGCCGAAAAGCTGACAAAAATGATCAAACCAATGAGCTAATTCGCTCTTAAAGCCCCGTCACAAAAGGCCCAGCAATTATATTACTGATATTGCTGGGCTTTATTTATAAATAAACCACGAAACCATTCACACCACCAATACCTCTAGAGTTAAAACTCTAAAAAACAGCATTTCACACCATTTTCGTGCCAGATAGGCGTCATTTCCATAATTTTCCACTCAAAATTCCCAATGGTCGGATTTGTATATCGTATACTTCCGAATAGGATCAGCCACCATTGAGCAATTGCTCAAATTAATCGCCCTGTAGAGGCGGATATATAAAGGAATAAATGAATGACTACCAACAACACGCGTCTGTTTAAAAAGTCTCTTTTAGCAGTAACAATCACACTGGCGTCTTCGCAAGCGATGGCAGCAGGTTTCCAACTTAACTCACAATCAGCAACCGGCCTTGGTCGTGCTTTCGCTGGTGATGCAGTAATTGCAGATAACGCTTCTGTGATGGCACGTAACGCAGCAGGTATGGCGTTATTTGACTCATCTGAATTTTCAGTTGGTGTTAACTATATCCAAACTGATATTGATATAACCGATACTACATTTGCAGGTCAAGTACCAGTTGCTGACGCAAATAACAGCAGCGGAACTGCTGTTCCAAACATTTACTACATTCACCGACTAGATGATACTTGGGCCTTTGGTGCTGGTATTTACTCTAATTTTGGTACAACTAATAACTTTGACAGCAGCTATGGTGCTGGTACTGCCGGATTAGGTGGACCAACGAGCCCTGGAGCAATGGTGTTCGGTGGGACTACAGAGATCAAGAGCATAAACTATGCCTTGACTGTTTCGTATCGTGTAAATGAACAAGTAGCATTAGGTGCTGGCTTAGATATTATTCAGGGCAGCGGTAAACTAGTTCGTCCAACGGGACTAGGAGTAAATGCTGTAGATATTGATGCTGATGGCATTGGTCTTGGCTGGAATGTCGGTGCTGTATACGAGCTAGATTCAGCGAACCGTTTTGGTCTATCTTACCATTACAGTCCAGAAATCGAAGCTGATGGTGATGTAGCAGTTGGTGGTAGCTCTGCTGCCGCAGATAAAGTTTACCTTTCTCTTCCGAGCATGGCTGAATTCTCTGGTTACCATGAAATTCAAGATACTAAATTTGCAGTCCATTACTCTGTTCAATGGATTGGGTGGAGCACATTCGATACACTAGATATCAATACTCCAGCAGGACGAACAGCACTTAGCGAATACCAATGGCAAGACGGATGGCATTACGCAATTGGTGGTACATATTTTTTAAACGATGCTTGGACTCTCCGTGCTGGCTACATGTATGACACAGCAGCTCAAGATAAGTTAACTTCAATTTCAGTGCCAGATTCTGATCGTCAATGGTTCTCAGCTGGTTTCTCATATGCATTCGAGAAGCAACATACCGTTGATTTTGGCTTCACTTACCTGCTAGGCGAAGATGTAGATGTAAACGAGGGTAATGGTGCGCTAACAGCAACTACTCACGCAGACGCTATCTTAGCTGGTATCCAATACAGCTACAGCTTCTAATATAAGCCAATAAGTAATCCCCAAAGGGTCGCATTACGCGACCCTTTTTTATTGCATAACCCACTGACCAACATCAATTTAAGCTTACAGCTGTAGCCTGCAGAGGCAAAATATGCCTACAAGTGTACGCTCAAACTTCGCAACACAGCCGAAACATTTAGATTATTTCTCTAATAATTAAACACATTTACTCATTTAATCCCTAAAACACTGTTTTATTCGAATTTCATTTTTAAAGTAATAACTCTAAACGTAGAATCACGACACTAAATACTTATGATTCAGCGAACATAATAATGAAAATGAATAAGACTCTTCTATCTGTTGCAGTGGCAGTTGGACTACTTTCGACTTCTACCGTCACTCACGCGGCAGGTTTTCAACTAGCAGAATACTCAGCAACAGGCCTTGGCCGCGCATACGCTGGTGAAGCTGCAATGGCTGACGGCGCAGACGCACAATGGCGTAACCCTGCCATGCTGACTTACCTAGAAGGTACTCAGGTTTCTGTTGGTGCTATCTATGTTGACCCTAACATCGATATCGACGGTACTTCTACGTCCATGATGGGACAATCTACTTCGTCAAATTCTAGCGATTTTGCGCACAGTGCAGTAATCCCAAACTTTTATGTTTCTCATAAGTACAACGACAAGTTCGCATTAGGCTTTGCTGCTGGCACTAACTACGGTATGGAAACAGACCTAGGTAAAGACTTTGGTGGCGCAAACCACGGTAACGAAGCAAGTGTTACTACGATGGAGCTAAACCTAAACGCGGCTTACCAAGTACTTGAAAGCGTATCTATTGGTGGTGGTATTCGTTACATCATGGCTGAAGGTAGCTTTGGAGCGGTATCTACAGTTAACTCTCTAGTTCCTATGCCTCAAGGTACAGCTTTAAAATACATGGAAGGTGATGACACAGCGTGGGGCTGGCAAGTTGGTACCGCTTGGCAGATCAATGAAAACAACCGCCTTGGTTTTACCTACAAGTCAGAAGTAGACCTAACGCTTGAAGGCCACGCAAATGGTGTCGCTTTTGATGCTGTTGCTGGCGCTTTAGGTACTCCTGTGAAGTCAAAATATAACGGCTCAATGCAACTTGCATTGCCAGCTACCGCCGAGCTAGCAAGCTTCCATCAACTATCAGATAAGGTCGCTGTACATGCGAGCGTTAACTGGACTAACTGGAGCAGCTTTAAAGAACTAGTAGCTGACATCCCTGAATTCGGTCCTGCTCGAACTCAAGATATCAAGCAAGAGAACTGGGAAGATAACTACCGCTTTGCTCTTGGTACTACTTACCAAATGACGCCTAAGTTAGCTCTACGCTCTGGTATCGCATACGATACTTCAGCGGTAAGCGATGAGCACCGTACGGCAACGATCCCAGAAACAGACCGCACTTGGTTAAGCATTGGTGCTGGATATCAATGGTCTGAGCAACTAACTCTAGATGCTGGCTTCACTTACATTCTAGCTAAAGACGCAAAAATGGTTGAAGATGACGCAAGTTCTGCACCATTTGGTGGTGACTTCGAAGGTGAAGTAACAGGTAGCATCTGGCTAGTAGGTATCCAAGCGAACTACCGCTTCTAATCTACCTCCCTAAAAGTAGAAAGCATTAAAAAGGCTCGATGTTGCATCAACATCGAGCCTTTCTTTTATCGATTTTCTAAATCATGTTTCTAGTAATCTTCTAGATAACCATCGATCAAATCTTCTTCTTCAAGGTCGACCTCTTCAGGCTCGATCTCGGCTTTAAAGTCACGACGTTGAATATAAACATCTCGCGTTAACGCATATGGATCTGGCGAGTCATCCAACAGCGCTTCTTGTGACACTAACTGAGCACGAGTTTCCATGCCTTCGAATGCCCACTTTCCTAAGCTAGCCCAGAAGTTCAAGAACGACAGAGGCACATACATACCATCAACGGTTTCAGTTACTTCACGCGTTGTTATTGGGCCATAACCCGGCACCATGAAGTAGGGACCATTCCCTACCCCGTAATGACCAATCGCATCAGAGAACGACTTATCATCGTATTTGGTGATCCCCGCTTCGCTGGCAATATCGATTAAGCCTAACAAACCAATCGTTGAGTTAATCCAAAAACGATTGAAATGGTCGAGTGCTTTTTCACCATTGCCCATAATAAGGTTATTCACCATGCTTGATGGTTCGTCTAAGTTGGCTAGAAAATTGGATATACCAGAACGTACTGGCACAGGGGTGTAGTCAACATAAGCGAGGGAAACAGGGCGAACTAAATAAGGATCTAGATATTCGTAGTTGATATCCCACATCGCTCGGTTGAAGCCTTCAAAAGGATCATTCGGGTGGGACTCTTCGACGTATTCAGAGGTTTCGAGGTTATCATCGTCAACACTTTCGTCCGGCGCACTTGAACACCCAACCGTTAAGCTTGCGATAAAAAGTAAACTCGAGAGTCTTAAAACACTGACAGACATATCACCTTTTCCATAAGGAATTCAAATAATAAAAAAGGCCAGCAATCGCTGGCCTCAATTGTTTGGCTAAGTCTATACCGTTTATCTGCAAATCGGAATAGCTAACACCTATGCAAAGTGATGATTAATATTGCTTATTGATATCAATGGTAACTGGAGCACCCAGTTCAACCACTTCACTTTCACCGTACCAATCGCCTTCGCGAGTTGAAACGTTGCCGTCTGTATCAAGCCTAGCTCTAACCATCAGAGTTTCAAGGCTAGACAGCTCTTGTCCTTCCAGCATGCTGTTGCCGTCATCTAGAACAACAGTACGAGGGAAAGTCCCTAGTGGGTAACGAGCGGCTGCGATAGGCATTGGAGAACCATCTGCTCTGTGTACTGAAACAATTAACACTGAGTTAGGGTCAGCATTCACGTCTGCAGATAGATCGAGCGTTACAGCAACAGTCTTACCTTGGTCGACACCCATATTGTCGCCCATTTTCTTCTGAGCACTTTCAATACTGCGCGAAAGCATTTCATAGCGACTGTCTTGTGGACCAATCATCTGCTGCATGATGCTCCAGTACTTCACCGCACCTGGGTAGTCTTGACGCTCAAACGCATCAAACGCAAGCAGTGAGAACACACGAAGGTCAACGTAATCGTTTTGAATCAAACGGCTCAAAATCAAACGAGCTTGGTTTTGATCAGCTTCATCAGGAGAAAGCATCAGTGCTTGTGCGAAACCTAACTGAACATCTTCATTCTTAGGTTCAAGCTTGTAAGCTCGTTCCATAGAATCTTTTGCTGTTTCAGCGTCGCGGTTAGCCAGTGCAATACGACCGAGTAGCAACCAACCTGTTGAATCTTTTGGTTGGTAATGCAGACGAGTACGAAGCGCTAGAGTCAAATCTTCCAACTCATCATCCGTTAGTGCACCACCTTCCGATGACATTAGCTTTTTAGACAATTCAGGAAGGTTCGAGCTCACTTCTTGCCAGTGTTGAACTTTGTCCAACGCACCGAACTTAAAGTACATACCATAAGTCACAACGACGACAAGGATGATCGACGGTACAACCACACCAAGCGTAGAGATTTGAGTCTTCTTCATCTCTTCTTGTGCAGGAACATCATCAAGCAGAGACTGTTTCAAATCATCGATCAGTTCTTGTTGGTTATCAACAAGACCTTCCTCTGCTTCTACTTCTAACTCGACAAGACGGTCTTTATAGAATGCTTTGTTCAACTCGTCGCGAAGCATTTCGTCATTGTTTGCCTTCTTGTTAATGAAAGGCAGAACAATTAAGAAAATTGCCGCTAGCGAAAGGATAATGGTAGAAATCCAAAATAGAGTCATTACTTCTTATCTCCGTCGTTCTCTTCATCGAGTAACGCTTTTAAGCGAGCTTCTTTGTCTGCATCCCAGTCTTTATCTGACTCTACTGCCGCTTTCGATTTTGACTTTCTGCTTCGCAAAATGATCAAGCCAAATCCAAACACAACCACCGCAAACGGACCAATCCAAAGGATCGATGTTGCTAGTGTCAGTGGTGGATTGTAAGTCACAAAGTTACCGTAGCGAGCAATCATGTAATCAATGATATCTTGCTTCGACTTACCGTCTTTTGTCATCTCGTACACTTTTTGACGTAAGTCGACCGCTAGCTCAGCATTCGAATCACCAATCGTGTTGTTCTGACATTTAGGGCAACGTAGCGTATTACTCAACTCTTTAAACTGCTGTTCTTGATCTACGGTATCAAATTCATGGAACTCGATAGGCGCAGCAGAAACAGTCGCTGAAATTGCGAACGTAGCGAATAGAGTAATCAGTGCCTTTCTAATCATTTCGATTCCTCCAACAACTCTTGATACATCGGCTCAAGCGTCGATGCCCAGTTGGTTGGGTTCACGTCACCAACATGGCGGTAGCGAACTACGCCGTTAGCATCGATTAGGAAAGTTTCAGGCGCGCCATACACGCCAAGGTCAAGGCCTAGCATGCCATTACCATCAAACAGGCTAATTAGGTACGGGTTACCCAACTCTTTTAGCCAACCAACCGCTTTGTTGCGATCATCTTTGTAGTTAAGACCAATGATCTTAACGCCTTGATCCGCAAGCTTGTTCAGGTAAGAGTGCTCTGCATAACAAGTAGGACACCAAGTCGCCCACACGTTAAGAAGCAGTGGCTCGCCTTTAAAGATCGCTTGATCATGAAACTTACCTGGTTGTTCTAAGTCTTCTAGACCAAACTCAGGAACAGGCTTACCAATCAATACGGATTCTAGCTTAGTTGGGTCATCGCCCGACTGGTTGCGCATTAATTGCGTTGCAAAGATTCCAGCTAGAACCATGAACGCAATCAATGGAATGAATAAAATCTTCTTGTTCATTCGAATTAAGCCTCCTGCTCTTCAGCCGACTTTTTGGTTGGCTTACGGAAACGGTAACGACGGTCACTGATAGCAATAGCGCCACCAATCGACATAATCAAAGAACCTGCCCAGATCCAACGTACAAATGGTTTGTAGTAGATACGTACAGCCCAAGATTTGTTGTCGTCTAAACGTTCACCCATTGCAATGTAAAGGTCGCGCGTTACGCCACGGTCAATCGCTGCTTCTGTCATCATAGACTTAGCTGTGGTGTAGAAACGTTTTTCAGCGTGAAGCGTGTTGATGTATTTGCCTTCTTTAGTAATTTCAAAGTCAGCAATGTAACCATCGTAGTTAGGACCATCTTTGTCACGAACCCCTGTAAACAGGAAGCTGTATTCTTCAAGCTGGTAGCTTTCACCTGGCGCCAGACGTACATCACGTTCGATGCTGTAGTTTTGCACCATCGCGATACCAATCACTGTCACGGCTAAACCTATGTGACCACACATCATTGCCCAGTGGCTACGAGGTAGCTTAGTTAGACCTTTCAAGAATGTATGACGGTGAGTCGCACGCTCATGCAGCTCAAAGCCGTGCATGAAGATGATCCAGAACGCCATTACCCAACCAGCAAACGCAGTACCACTGAAGCGGTCAGCCAGTAGAGCAACCATTAGCGCACTCAAGCCAAGTGAGAATGCACCTGAAATCAGCATTGGTTTAACAAGCTTAGACAGGTTGTCACGTTTCCATCGGATCAGAGGACCGATACCAAGCAGGAACGAGAACGGGATCATTAACCAGAAGAACAACATATCAAAGAATGGTGCACCGATAGATACCGAGCCCAAGCCTAACTGTTTGTGAACTAATGGCAGTAGCGTACCTACTAACACAACGACAAGCGCTGCAATCAGTAAGATGTTGTTACCAAGCAGTGCGTTTTCACGAGAAACCAGATCGAAGTTACCGCGAACACGAACCGATGCGCCTTTAATAGCAAACAACAGCAGTGAACCACCGATAACAAAGACTAGGAAACCTAGAATAAACATACCACGAGCAGGATCTGACGCGAATGCGTGAACCGATACCAAGATGCCCGAACGAACTAAGAATGTCCCCAGTAAGCTTAGCGAGAATGCAGAGATAGCCAGCAGTACTGTCCAAGCTTTAAATGTGCCACGCTTTTCAGTTACCGCTAGTGAGTGCATTAGAGCAGTACCAGCCAACCAAGGCATGAATGAAGCGTTTTCTACTGGATCCCAGAACCACCAGCCACCCCAGCCAAGTTCGTAGTAAGCCCACCATGAACCTAGTGCGATACCTACCGTTAGGAATAACCAAGCTGCGATTGTCCAAGGACGCGACCAACGAGCCCATGCCGTATCAAGACGACCACTCATTAGAGAAGCGATTGCGAAAGAGAACGCAACAGAGAAACCTACATAACCCATGTAAAGCATTGGCGGGTGAATAATCAAACCCGGATCTTGCAGTAGTGGGTTCAGGTCACGGCCATCAACAGGGAAGAAAGGCAATGTACGTAAGAACGGGTTAGACGTCACGATAATGAACAGCAAGAAGCCGACAGTAATCAGACCCATGATAGCCAAAACGCGAGCCACAGACTCTTGAGGCATACCACGACTGAATGTCGCTACTGCTACAGTCCAACCCGCTTGGATGAGAACCCAAAGCAGTAATGAACCTTCGTGCGCACCCCAAACCGCCGTAATTCGGTAGTACCAAGGTAGTTGGCTGTTTGAGTTACTTGCTACGTATTGAATCGTAAAATCATTTGTGTAAAAGGCGTAACACAAGATAAAGAACGAAATCGCTAAGAATCCGAACATACCCCACGACAACGGTCGTGCGCTGTTCATCAATAATGTGTTATTTCGAGCGGCTCCATACAATGGGAGCACGCTTAGCAGCAATGCAAGTCCCAAGGACAGGATCATCGCAAAATGGCCGATCTCGGCTATCATTGAGCATTTCCTTCTTTTTGTTCAGTCGTGTATTGCAAAGGCTCATGTGTTTTCTTCATTGCTTCCGCAACTTCAGAAGGCATGTACTCTTCATCGTGCTTTGCCAACACCTCAAACGCTTCGATTGTCGTCGCATCTTTAAGGACACCTTGAGCAACAATACCTTGGCCTTCACGGAAAAGATCAGGAAGGATGCCATCGTATAAAATTGTTACTTTAGGACCTACATCTGCCAAATCAAAGCTTACTCGTAGTGATTCGTTGTCACGGCTTACAGAGCCTACGACAACCATGCCACCAATACGTAGGCGTTGGCCAACCTCTGGTTTTTTACCATCTTTACCATTAACAAGTTCAGTTGGTGTGTAGAACAGATCCATGTTCTGGTTAAGTGCGTAAACCATTAATCCAACAGTTGCACTGATACCAAAAAAGATCGCTAAGACAATGCCCAGCCTCTTTTTGCGTCTTGGGTTCATAGAGTGTTCTCCATATTTTTTGCTGCATCGATACGAGCTTGGCGATCAACCTTAGCTTGTACTTCAGTTAGTAATTGCTTACCACGACGAACGCTTACCACCAGTAAGATAATCATCGAGAGAAATGTGATTCCAAATGCACTCCATACGTATGATGCATAACCGCCCATGGCAAAGAAATCACTCAAAGATTCAAAATACATAAATACCTACCCTACTACGCTTTATCAGCCGCAAGCTTGCGAACCCATGGACGATGGCTTTCTTTACTGATGATTTCGTTACGGAAACGAATCATGGTTAAAGCGCCAAAGAAGAAAGCGAAGCCGAAGATGTTAAGAAGAAGCGGCCATAGCATGTCACTTGAGATCGAAGGTTTTGCGAACTTAGTAATGGTCGCGCCTTGATGAAGTGTATTCCACCACTCTACAGAGAAGTGAATGATAGGGAGGTTGATGACACCAACGATAGCCAAAATGCCTGCCGCTTTCGCTGCTGTTTTTTGGTCGTCAAAAGCGTGGTGTAGTGCGATCACACCCAAGTATAGGAATAGAAGAATCAGCTCTGAGGTTAAACGCGCATCCCAAACCCACCAAGCACCCCACATTGGTTTACCCCAAACTGCGCCAGTTAGTAACGCAATGAAGGTAAACACAGCGCCAATCGGTGCCATCGCCAGTGCGGCCATGTCTGATAGCCTTACCTGCCATACCAAACCGATAAAGGCAGCAATCGCCATCGACATGTAAACGCCCATCGACCAGATTGCAGACGGAACATGGATGTAGATGATACGGAAGCTATCGCCTTGTTGGTAATCAGAAGGCGCAAATGCAAGCCCCCACACGGTACCGACGGATAGACACAATAGCGCTAGGATCGAAAACCATGGCAAAAGTTTACCAGCAAGCTGATAAGAGGTTTCTGCTTTGGCATAGGGATGGAGCCATTTCCACATGTTGTAATCTCACTCTTACTTCATATTGCTTACAGCTATTAAAGCTATAATTATAATAATTTTATTTGTCTTGCTTTCAGTTTTATTGACTCTATGAGTCCAATCGACACATTTGGTTCACATTGGCTATACGATAACGGAACCCCAATCAGTTCACACTTACTCTAAGTGCGGCACTGATCGCAAAAGGCGTCATAGTCATCGCACCCATTAACATTGCCCCAAGCACCGCCAATTGACCGTTGTATGCAACGCCCAAAGCCGCAGCGTCAATTGCTGACGTCGCGAAGATTAAAATGGGGATGTAAAGCGGCAAGATTAACAGGCTTAACAGGACTCCGCCCTTCTGTAACCCAACGGTTAACGCAACACCAATCGCACCAATAAAACTCAATGCGGGTGTTCCTACCAGCAAGGTCAACACAACTGAGAGCCATGTATCAAAATCTAAAGACAACAAAACAGCCAATAATGGGCTGATTAAAATCAATGGTAACCCGGTCAACAACCAGTGTGCTATGACTTTGGACAATACTACCAACTGCAACGGGATTGGCATCAGCATCATCTGTTCAAGGGCGCCATCTTGAAAATCATCACGGAAAAGACGCTCTAAAGAGAGCAATGCAGAGAGCAAAGCGGCCACCCAAACAATACCCGCAGCAATACGCGCAAGTAGGTTTGGCTCTGGGCCAATACTCAAAGGGAAAAGCGTGATAACAATGATGAAGAACCACAAAGGGTTAAAGATATCCGCTTGACGTCGAAACGCGATAAGCAGTTCGCGTCGGATAATCGTGGTCATTGAAGAGATCATATTACTCACCCAACTTTATTTTTCTTAGTTTCGGGCTATCAGCAAACATATCTTGGTGTGTGGTTAACAACACAATGCCACCGTTGTCTGCATGCTGAGAAAAAAGAGATTCGAGAACTTTCACGCCCTGCTTATCAATGGCAGTCAGCGGCTCATCAAGAATCCACAACATTTGCTTGCTCAACCAAAGGCGAGCCAACGCAACTCGGCGTTGTTGGCCTGCTGAAAGTTGCCCCGCAGGTACGTCTTCTCTGCCCGCAAGCCCGACTTGAGCCAGCGCGTGATAAAGCTCTTCTTTGCTGGTACCGCCACTGTGAATCGACTGATAAAAGCTCAGATTCTCATAAGCACTAAGCTCGCGCTTTACGCCTGTTTGGTGACCAAGAAAAAGTAAATTTTGATGATAAACATCTCGACTCGATTCAATAGACTCACCGTCCCAAGAGATAGTGCCGTCATCGCGATCGCCTAAGCCAGTAATAATCCTAAGGAGTGTCGTTTTCCCGGTACCGTTACGACCTTCAACTTGAACCAGCTCACCTGGTTTCAATTGAAAAGACAACGATTCAAACAGAATCCTGTCGTCACGAATAGCAGTTAAATTTGAGACTTCTAGCATAGGTAAATTTAGTCGAGTAATGAGAGCACTATAGTAGCACACCAACATGGTGACAAAACAGGACTAGGCGTTTTCGATAGAACAAAGTCGGTAAGAAACTGTTACCACCTCATCACAATTTACACATTTTCATCAACAAACAAGATATTGTCGTAGATACAAGCACTTATAAACATCGTTCTATATAGATCGGACAGGCATAAAAAAAGAAGCCGAAGCTTCTTTTAAGAGGAATACGTAATAAACATCAATTGCTCAATACGAATTAAGCGCTCAATTTAACGACGTCGAGGCGGGTCTCTGCGATCGCGAGAGGCATCGGGTTGCTGATCGTACGATGAAGGGTCGCTTCGTAATGAAGGAATTTTCTCTTTACCAGCAAGCTTGTTCTGCAGAGACATCATCAGCTCAGCTTCTGCTTTGGGTAATTCACATTCTTCAATTAACTCGTTAATCCCAGCGCCAAGCTGAACCATTTTCGTTGCACGTGTGTACAAACGTCCATCGGTATCCGCATGTTCCAGCTCAACAATACGTTCATTCAAATGTTTGATAAGATCTTGTTGTTCAGTCACTTTCTGGCCAAGGCCAACCACAACAGAGCGAACCTCAAGTAATTGCTTACTCGATTTTTGAAGCTCTTTGTCCAAGTTACGAACTTGCAGGCGTGACTGATCGAGCTGCTTTTGAATCGCACGTTTTACTTTGCTAATCAAAATCAGGATAAATAACGTAAAAACCCCAACGCCTGATATCAGAGCGACAGGGCTTAAAGGAAGCGCTTCAAACATTACAGGTGAGCCATCTCATCCCATTCGTCTTCGCTTAGTAGTTTGTTTAGATCTACTAAGATAAGTAGCTTGCCATCTCGGTTACTTACACCTTGGATGAACTTAGCACTTTCATCAGTACCAACACTTGGCGTTGTGTCGATTTCAGAAGAACGCAGGTAAACCACTTCAGCAACGCTATCTACTAGAATGCCAATTACTTGACGCTCAGATTCAATAACGATGATACGAGTGTTGTCTGTGATTTCACCTTGCATCAAACCAAAGCGAGAACGAGTGTCGATAACAGTAACAACGTTACCACGTAGGTTAATAATACCTAGAACGTAATCTGGAGCACCCGGTACTGGAGCAATTTCGCTGTAACGTAGTACTTCACGTACTTGCATTACGTTGATGCCGTAAGTTTCTTCTTCTAGCTGGAAAGTCACCCATTGAAGTACTTCATCATTCGTTTGCTCTTTTCTTACTTCAACTTCACTCATATGAGACATAGATAATCCTCTTGCCGTCGTTACCGACCACTATTATTAACTTGATGCTTATTGTTAGCCCAATGCTTATTACTAGCTTAATGCTTTTACATCTAGCCCTGCGTTTAGCATGGCGATTAATGCTTCAACATGAATCAAAGCACACATTTTTTCTTTTACCATACCAGCGAGCCATGGGCGTTTCCCTGCCATTTCTCGCCAACGTACTTTGTCTGTATTAAGTAGCTCGGTGCCTTTGAGCTCTGTGCCCGCCAGGCCCCACAAGCTCTCTCCAAGCATCACTATATATTGATAGTTTTCTTTGTATTCGTCACCTGATAGCTTCTCAGACATCACCCATTTTGCGGTGTCGACCACATCTAGCTGACTATCACGGTTGGTTTGTAAACCCAAATACCAAGCTGGCTTACCAATGATATGACTTAACTCTTCAAGGCGATGGATGCCGCCAAGCTCATCAAGTGGCACCGCAAAGGTCACACCGTTCACATCGAAATACAGTACTTGAAAATCTTCTGTGCGAACCGTACTTTCCCAAGAGGTAAACTGGTCAGCACCTCCGGCTTGAGTTTCGGGTTCAATAACTGTTTCGGGCTCAGGAACATCAACTTCAGGCTCAACAGCCTTAACTTCTACTTGTTCCGTCGCTAACTCTTCAATTTGCTGCAATTCAACAGGTGGCTCTACAACAATTGATAAATCGGGTTCTGGAAGATTCCAATCCTGAATCTCTGGCTCTTCGAACACTTGAACAGACTCAACCGCAGCATCAAACATTTGCATGTCAGCTTGCTGGGCGATTTTCTGGGTGTTCTGATCCATCAACTCATCAAGGTTCAGTTCATCAACAACATTGGTCGCCTCTAAACGACTCAGTAGTTTCTGAACATCCTCAAGGTTAGGAACCTCAAACTCAGCCGCGCGTATTTCTGCATAGCTTGAGTGGTGACTCGAAAATTGGCGCTCTGGCTCTGGCTCTGGCTCTGGCTCTGGCTCTGGCTCTGGCTCTGGCTCTGGCTCTGGCTCTGGCTCTGGCTCTTCAGATTGTGATTCGTCGCTCGACTCGTCAACAAAAAAATCGTCAGATTCAAAGCTTTCATCACCTAACAGCGCAGTAAAGTAGTCATCCAGTGCTTGTTCACTGGATAGACTTGGCTGCGCCAATGTTGATTCTTTATTCGCGCTCATTTATCGCCAACCTTTCGAGATAAATAAGCAGCTGTTTATAAGCAAATACACCACGGCTACCCGATGCAAAATGAGAGGCTGGTAAGCGTTTTAGGCTCGCATCTCGAAACTTAGTATCTATCGGCACAGCAGATGTCCAAACTTGGTTTGGGTAATCATCTTTGAGCTGCGTTAATGTTTGCAGTGAGGCTTTGGTTCGCTTGTCGTACATCGTTGGGACAATCGTCACCTTAAACGGTGTTTTGCGAGACTTCTGCATGATGGTCAAAGTGCGAATCATGCGCTCTAAGCCCTTCATCGCCAAAAACTCAGTTTGTACCGGAATCAATATACGATCGCTTGCAGCCAATGCATTGACCATCATCACACCCAGAATTGGCGGGCAATCGATCAACACATAGTCATAGTCGTCTTTCAAAGCGGCCAAAGCGCGTTTCAAGATCAACCCCATGCCGCTTCGATTTCCCATTACACGGTCTAATGTCGCCAAAGACATGTGGGCAGGAATAATATCGATACCTTCGACTTCCGTCTGTAAAAGCAAAGGTCTTACCGTCTGCGCGTTAAACTCACGCAACTGGAACAGATCAAACAGGCTCGATTCCACCGTATCTGAGTCGTACCCCAGATAGGTGGTCAGTGATGCATGTGGGTCAGTATCAACCAATAGAACACGGTGCCCCTTCAACGCAAGTAAACCTGCTAGAGTCACGGTCGTGGTCGTTTTACCAACACCACCTTTTTGGTTTGCAACACTCCAAACAATCATTTCGATTTACCTAAGCTAACCCAACTTCAACCAAGATCCTTTCCGCTATGCGGTCTAGAGGGAGGTCTTCAGTAGAAATGCCAGCTTTTGCTACAGCTTGAGGCATACCATATACAACACAACTATCTTCGTCTTGTGCCCAAATCGTCGAGCCCGCAGTTTTCAACATACGCGAACCTTCTCGACCATCTGCGCCCATACCGGTCAGTATCATAGACAAGACTTTGTCGCCGTAGATCTTTGCAGCAGAGCCGAATGTGACATCCACACAAGGCTTGTAGTTCATGCGGTCGCCGCCATCGATAATTCTTAGACGTGCAGACCCTGCTCGGCCATCAACCATCATCTGTTTACCACCTGGAGCAAGATACGCCACTCCAGGTTTTAACACATCACCGTCTTGCGCTTCACGAACTTCAATCTTGCACAAGGTGTTCAATCGACTAGCAAAAGCAGCAGTGAAAGTTGCTGGCATATGCTGAACTAACACAATTGGGTGTGGGTAGTTAGCAGGGATACGAGTTAAAATCTTCTGTAGAGCAACAGGGCCGCCAGTCGAAGTACCAATTGCTGTTAATTGATACTTCTTACCTGACGCTCTGAATTTCGCCGTTGATGCAACCGCAGGCTTCGCTGTCGAAGTCGCAGCTGCTGTTGAAATCGGCTGGCGCAATGGCGTAGGTGTTGAAGTGGTCGCTGTCGCTCTCGGCGCAATAGGAGCACGACGCATAAACGCACGCTTCGCAGCAATCTGAATTACACGTTGTTGAAGCAATGCAACTGCATCGTCACGGTTACGTGCAATGTCTTCAAACTTCTTAGGTAGGAAGTCGAGAGCACCTGCATCTAACGCATCTAACGTTGCTCTCGCTCCATCATGCGTTAACGATGAAAACATCAAAATAGGCGTTGGAGACGCGGCCATGATTTCACGAACGGCAGTGATACCGTCCATGACAGGCATTTCAATGTCCATAGTGATTACGTCAGGTCTTAGCTGTTTCGCTTTCTCAACGGCTTCTTTACCGTTTACTGCAACATCAATGACTTCTAGGCGAGCCTCTGAGTTGATGATCTCGCTAACGCGACGACGAAAAAAACTCGAATCATCAACGACTAATACTTTAATCGCCATATTTATCCTTAAATTAAATTCTTGACGCTGCTGCGTACTGCTTCAACAAGTCCGGCACATCTAGAATCAATGCAATGTGTCCGTCACTTGTAATTGTCGCGCCTGCCATTCCTGGCGTGCCTTGCAGAAGCTTATCAAGCGGCTTGATGACTACTTCTTCTTGACCGATCAGCGTATCGACAACAAAACCAACACGTTGGCTACCAAGTTGCACGATAACAACATGGCCGTGTCCTTTGCGCAGTTCAACAATACCCGCTTTAGGTGCAAGCCAGTTTTGCAAGTAGAACAACGGAATAGACTTATCGCGAACGATGATCGTCAGCTGACCATCAACCACGTTTGTGCGGCTTAAATCTAGGTGGAAAATCTCGTTAACCGATGCCAATGGCAATGCAAATGGGTGACCTGCAACACCGACCATCAAGGTTGGTAGAATCGCTAGGGTTAGTGGAACCTTGATGGTGATCTTGGTGCCCTGTCCCATTTCTGAATCAATATCAATAGAGCCGTTCAGTGTGTTGATCGCTGTTTTCACAACGTCCATACCCACACCACGACCAGAGATATCCGAGATCTGCTCTTTGCTTGAGAAGCCAGGAGCAAAAATCAGGTTAAAACACTCTTTATTTGATAAGCGAGACGCTGCATCTTCATCCATCAGGCCACGTTTAACCGCGATAGCACGAAGCTTATCAGGGTCCATACCGCCACCGTCATCAACGATAGCCAGTTCAATGTGGTCACCTTCTTGAGAGGCAGACAGAATCACTTTACCCGTTTGTGATTTACCCGCAGCAACACGGTCGTTTGGCATTTCAATACCATGATCGACAGAGTTTCTCACCAAGTGAATCAGGGGATCAGCAAGTGCTTCTACTAAGTTTTTATCAAGGTCCGTTTCTTCGCCACGCATTTCAAGAACGATGTCTTTCTTCAAGCTACGAGCAAGGTCACGGACAACTCGTGGGAAGCGACCAAATACTTTCTTGATCGGCTGCATACGAGTCTTCATTACCGCACCTTGAAGGTCTGCAGTAACAACATCTAAGTTAGAGACAGCTTTCGACATTTCTTCGTCGTTGCTGTTGAGGCCTAGGCTGACTAGTCGGTTACGCACCAATACCAGTTCACCCACCATGTTCATGATGGTGTCCAGTGTTGATGTATCAACACGAACTGTCGCTTCAGCTTGTTGCTTCTTAGCCGGCACTTTAACTTCAGCTTTTGCTGGAGCGCTCGGTTTTGGCTCAGCTTTAACGGCAACTGGCGCAGCAGGTTTAGGCGCAGCTTGAGGTGCTACTGCCTTAACTTCTGCTGGCTTAGTCGCGGCATCCAATTCTTCAATCGAAGGTCCATTACCTGAGCCATGTAGTTGGTCAAGTAACTTCTCGAACTCTTCGTCAGTCATCAGATCATCGCCTTCAGACATCGCCGAAACAGGTGCTGCTGCTGGCGTTGGCGGTGGAGGAGGCGTTGAACTTGCCGCTGTCGGGCTCTTACCCGCACCGTGCAATTCATCTAATAACTTTTCAAATTCGTCATCAGTAATATCACCACTGTCAGCAACAGACTGAGGTGCAGCGGGTGCTGGCGGCGGTGTTGGTGCAGAAGGCGCTGTTGGTGAACCACCTTTACCGTGAAGCTCATCAAGCAAGCGTTCAAACTCATCTTCAGAGATATCATCGACTGAAGATGCATTGATGTTTGAGCTTTCAGCAGTAGGTTCCAGAGCAATAACAGGCTCAGGCGCTGCAACAACAGGTTCAGGGATAATAGGTGCAGGCGCTTCTACTGGTGCCACTTCATCCGCAGACTCTGGTTTACAGAGACGGTGAAGTTCATCCAATAAAGATTGGTCGGCTGGCACTAAAGGTTCCTGATCTTGCACGGCGCGAAACTGTACATTGACTGTATCTAGCGCCTGCAGCATGGTATCCATCAAACCTGATGTTACGCTGCGTTGGCCGTTTCGCAGAATGTCGAACACATTCTCAGCACCATGACAAGTATCCACCAGCTCAGTTAATGCTAGGAAACCAGCACCACCTTTTACTGTATGGAAACCACGGAAAATAGCATTTAATAGGTCTTTGTCGTCAGGGTTATTCTCAAGCTCTACCAGTTGTTCTGATAGGAGTTCAAGGATCTCTCCTGCTTCGACTAAAAAGTCCTGAAGAATATCTTCGTCTAAATCGTAGCTCATACGTTACCTTTAAAATCCAAGACTGGATAACAAATCGTCGACTTCATCTTGAGATGCGACAGCGTCTTCGCGCTCTTCTGGGTTCATAATTGGACCTTCAGGCGCAATCGATGCTTTCTTCTCTGACTCTGGAGTTGGCTCTTTTTGATTCGCACCGAATACCGTGAGAATCTCGACCAAACGTCCTTCCACCTCATTCACCAAGGTAATAACTTTGCTGATTATCTGCCCAGTTAAATCTTGGAAATCCTGAGCCATCAAGATTTCAGTCAATTGTCCGCGTAGTTCAGTACTGTCGCCTTCTACTTGGACAAGCAATCCATCAATGCGGTGACATAAAGCTTTAAATTGTGCCAGCTCAATGCGGCCATGCATCAGTTCATTCCATTGAGGCCTTACTTGAAGTAAACACTCGTGTAGGTTGTCTGCGATTGGCATACAGCGATCGACAGCGTCCATCGTCTTATTTGCCGCAACTTCCGTTTTATCAATGACATACTGAAGGCGATCCCTTGCATCAGGGATTTCGTCATTTGCGATAACGCTGATGCGTTCATCGAAATTGAATTGAGTCAAAGAGTCGTGGAGGTCGCGTGTCAGACTTCCTATTTCTTGAAGCATTGGATTGTCTTGAAGACTAAAGTTATCTTCATAAATGCTTCTCACAAGAGAATCAGCATTTTGCTGCTCATCGTTCTCAAGCAGCTCTACTAATTTTTTTGCTTGTTCTAATGAAATCATCCTGAATTCGGCCTTACTCCGCATACTTTGTGCGCTTAGGCTATCGAGATAAACAGATAACTTATCAGTCAGTGTTTACCTAGAAGTGCCTAAATTTATTGATGCTTATAAGCGATCAAAAATCTTATCAAGTTTCTCTTTCAGCGTTGCAGCAGTGAAAGGCTTCACAATGTAACCATTAACACCCGCTTGCGCAGCTTCGATGATCTGCTCACGCTTCGCTTCAGCTGTGATCATAAGCACTGGAAGGTGCTTAAGTTCTGCGTCTGCGCGAATGTGTTTAAGCAGGTCAATCCCTTGCATGCCTGGCATGTTCCAGTCAGTTACCACGAAATCAAATTCGCCTTTTTTCAGCATAGGTAACGCGGTCAAGCCATCATCTGCTTCTTGAGTGTTGTTGAAACCTAAATCGCGAAGTAGGTTTTTAACAATTCGGCGCATCGTTGAAAAATCATCAACAATGAGAATTTTCATGTTTTTGTTCAAATTAGCCTCCACTGAATAGGATCAGTGTTGTTAGTCGTTCTGTGTCCAAGCACTTAACTTAGTGCGTAAACGCTGCATAGATTGGCTCAGTATTTGGCTGACACGAGATTCGCTGACACCTAACACTTCCCCAATCTCTTTTAAATTGAGTTCTTCGTCGTAATAAAGCGAAAGCACAAGGCCTTCCCTTTCCGGAAGTTGTTTTATCGAATCGATCAAAGCTTGGCGGAATGACTCATCAGCAACCCCTTGAAAAGGCGTATTATCTTGAGAGTCTTCATTCGGAGATATTACATCATCTGAGACGCCTAAATCTTCAATTCCAACCAGTCTTGAGCAATTAATGTCAGTTAAAGCACTGTAATACTGCTCTAAACTGAGCCCCATGTGTTTTGCCACTTCGGCATCACTCGGGTCGCGGTTGAGGATACCCTCTAATTCCGCAATTGCACTGCTGATTTCTCGATTGTTCTTATGAACCGATCTCGGCACCCAGTCCCCACGGCGAATGTCATCCAACATTGCCCCGCGAATCCGAATACCAGCATACGTCTCAAAGCTTGCGCCTTTGGTACCATCATAGTTTTGTTGCGCTTCAATCAAGCCGATCATGCCAGCTTGAATTAAGTCATCAACCAATACATTAGGCGGTAATCGCCCCAACAAGTGATGAGCGATACGTTTAACCAACACAGAGTACTTCTCAAAAAAAGCCTGTTGGCTATTGTGATTAGCGTGTTGGTCGTAAGTAAGCGCTTTATTCACCAAATGGTTCCTCTATAAATTCAGTACGATTCAGCAGCCTTTCAACAAAGAACTCCAAGTGTCCGCTCGGTGTTTTTGGTATTGGCCAGGTCAAGGCTTTGTTAGCCAAAGAGCTGATTGCCAATGCAGCTGGAGAGCGAGGAAACGCATCGACTACGATTTTCTGTCTCTTGACTGATTGACGTACTTTATCATCTAAAGGAATACATGCTACGAGTTCGAGGCTCACATTCAAGAAGCGCTCTGTGACCAAAGTCAACTTTGCAAATAATTCTCGGCCTTCGCGGTAGCTTCTGACCATATTTGCAACAACTTTGAATCGCTGAACTTGGTGTTCTCTGCTTAAAAGCTTAATCAAAGCATATGCATCCGTGATCGAGGTAGGTTCATCACATACCACGACAACCACGTCTTGCGCCGCTCTTGAGAAGCTGATCACCATGTCCGAAATACCGGCTGCGGTATCAACCAACAAGATATCCATCTCGTCTTCAAGCGAACCGAATGCGCGAATCAAACCTGCGTGCTGTGCGTGTGACAGTTCAGTCATGCTTTGTGTGCCCGATGTCGCTGGAATAATTTTAATTCCGTGCGGCCCTTCGACAATCGCATCCTTAAGTTCACATTCGCCAGCCAACACATGCCCAAGGTTTCGTTTAGAACGAATACCTAGCATGATATCGACGTTCGCTAGCCCTAAATCGGCATCTAGCACCATGACTTTTTTGCCTTGGCGCGCCATGCAAATAGCCATACCTAACGTCACATTAGATTTACCAACGCCTCCCTTACCACCGGTTACAGCGATAACTTTTGTGAGTGAAGGCTTGGTTAAGCGACGGAGGCCGCTAGCTTGATCATGTATCATATTTTCATTCATATTTATCCGCCGCCTAGAGCCCTTCAGAATCGCTATTCCAGTAATGAGGTTCATTCTCTGTAGATTTTTCTAATAGCTCATTAGCCTTAGCAATCATGTACTTTGGCTGAGCTATAACGATATCTTCAGGAACTCGTTGACCATTTGCTATGTAAGCAACTGGTAATGCATTTTGTATTACGACACTGATGAATTCACCTAGACTTAGGGATTCATCCAGCTTAGTCATGATGCATCCCGACAATGGGATTCTTCTAAAGTGCTCAATTGTTTCTTGCAGCACTTTGCGTTGCGCGGTTGCAGGCAACACAAGGTAGCTATTGATAACGGAACCACTCTCTTGCATCAATGTGTCTAACTGCTCAGATAGGCGAACATCTCGTTGTCCCATGCCTGCAGTATCGACCAGAATCAGGCGACGATTACGTAACTGATATATTACATCGGCCAGTTCGCTAGAATCTTTAGCAACTCTTACAGGACAACCCATAATTCGACCGTAGATCGATAACTGCTCATGTGCACCTATACGATATGTGTCAGTTGTCACTAGTGCGACGTTATCGGCGCCATATTCCATGGCAGCACGTGCAGCTAGCTTTGCAACAGTCGTTGTTTTACCCACGCCGGTTGGGCCAAGTAGAGCCACAATACCGCCGCGTTTTAAAATATCTTTTTGTGTAACGGAGATTTGATCAGCAACTAAGGCTAACAAAGCCTTCCACGCACGTGCCGGTTTAGTATCTTCAGGAATGTAGCAAGCCATTTGATCGGCAAGCTCTGCAGATACACCCATACGCTCAAGGCGCTTAATAAGCATCGCTCTGAGCGGTTCACGACGCTCAACTTCTTGCCACATTAACCCGGAAACTTGATGTTCTAACAGACGACGAATTGAGGTCATCTCTTCGCGCATCGTTTCCATTTCAGTATCAGAACCTTTGGATTGAGTATTCTCTCGACCACGATCATAACGAGTCGGATCCAAGCGAGGTGCCGGGCGCTCTACTCTGCGGTCTTCAGCAATCAACTTAGACAAACCCGTTTCACGAGCAAATGCTGAATCAAGATTGCCGTGAGACTGTTGGTTTCCGTGAGATTGCAGATGGCCATGAGACTGCAAATTGCTTTGAGTCTGATGACTATAAGGCTTATGACCCGTGCTTGATTGGCGATTGAGCAATGCTGACAATGAATCTTCATTTTCAGCACGATGTTGTGGCTCATCATCGGCGCCATGACTGTATTGCTTTAGCATATTCGCAAAGCGCTTGGTCATTGAGCGTCCACCTTCAGCATTCGACTGTAGGCTAACCTTATCATCGTCTAATTGACGTCGCCCTGCAGGAGCTGCGGGCGCGGCCATTTGCGTATATTGGCTTTGTGCAGGCTGCTGAGGTTTATTTGGTCTCTGGCTCGCTGTCGACGGGCTGGATTCACCATCAATAGCGGCAACAATTTCCACGCCACCTGCGACCTTTTTATTAGACATGATCACAGCTTCCGAACCAAGTTCTTCTTTAACTTGGAGCAAGGCCGTTCGCATATCTTTTGCAAAAAATCGTTTAATTTTCAATTCGATCGTCCGTTCTAATTAGGCGGCTTAATTACCAACAGCTTGTACGATACGTATCTGCTTTTCGTCCGGTATTTCTTGGTAAGACAAGACTCTCAAGCTTGGAATCGTGTTTTTCACGAACTTAGCCAGAGTCGAACGTAACACACCAGAGGTCAGTAGCACCGCGGGCTCACCTTTCAGCTCTTGCTCTTGTGTCGCGTGACTGAGGGATGTCTGTAAACGTTCGGCTAAACCAGGTTCAATACCAGCAGATTCTCCGCCGGATGCCTGCATGGTTTGATGCAAGATTTGTTCCAGCTCAGGAATCAAGGTTATCACTGGCAATTCCGGTTCTATACCATTGATTTCCTGAACAATTAGCCGTTTCAATGAGATACGAACCGCCGCCGTAAGTATGTCAGGTTCTTGACTTTTACCAGAATACTCCGACAAAGTTTGGACTATGGTTCGAATATCACGAATTGGAATGGCTTCATTCAATAGGTTCTGTAGCACTTTTACGACTACACCCAACTGCAATTGATCCGGTACAAAACCTTCCACCAGCTTAGGTGTTGAGCGGCTGAGCATCTCAAGCAAGTTCTGAACTTCTTCGTGACCAATAAGCTGTGATGCGTTATTGGTTAGCAGTTGGCTAAGGTGTGTCGCCAGTACAGTAGAAGAATCGACAACGGTATAACCTAGAGCTTGTGCATGTTCACGCTGCTCTTCACGTATCCATACAGCTTCAAGGCCAAAGGCAGGGTCAATCGTCGGCTCACCATCGATCATACCGTAGACTTGACCAGGGTTAATCGCGAGTTCCATGTCTGGTTTTATCTCAGCCTCACCTACCGCGACACCCATCAAGGTGATTCGGTAGCTGTTTGGTGTCAGTTCTAGATTATCGCGAATGTGCACCGCTGGGATCAAGAAACCAAAATCTTGAGACAGCTTCTTACGCACACCTTTAACGCGTTCAAGCAGTTCGCCTCCTTGGTCTCTATCCACCAAAGGAATCAAACGGTAACCTACTTCTAAGCCAATAATATCAACAGGTTGAACATCATCCCAAGAAAGCTCTTTCTGAGAGCCTACTTCTCCATTCGCTTCAACGGTCGCCGGAAGGTTAGGTTCTTCCGCCTTCTTCTTGTTCTTTTTATCGATGTAATACGCCCCTGCACCCGCAACAGCTGCAAGGCTCAAGAACGAGAAATGTGGCATACCTGGAACAATACCCATGATGCCAAGGATTGCAGCGGTGATCATCAAGGCTTTTGGATTGTCGAACATCTGGAAGACGAGCTGCTGCCCCATGTCTTCATCAGTGTTTTGGCGCGTTACCATCATCGCGGCTGCAATAGACAGTAATAGAGATGGAATTTGTGCAACCAGACCATCACCGATAGTCAGTAGTGTGTAGATTTCAATTGCTTCACCAAAACCAAGGTCAAACTGAGCCATACCAATGCTCAAGCCACCAATGATATTGATGAATAAGATTAAGATACCAGCGATCGCATCGCCTTTAACAAACTTAGACGCACCGTCCATCGAACCGTAGAAGTCGGCTTCTTTGGTTACTTCAAAACGTCTCAGACGAGCCTGATCTTGGTCGATCAAACCTGCGTTCAAGTCGGCATCGATCGCCATCTGTTTACCCGGTAAGGCGTCCAAAGTGAAACGCGCGCTTACTTCCGAGATACGGCCTGCACCTTTGGTTACAACCATGAAGTTAATGATCATCAGAATCAAGAACACCACTAGACCTACGGCATAGTTACCACCGATAACCACGTTACCAAAGGCTTCAATCACGTTACCAGCCGCGTCGCCACCTTCATGACCATGAAGCAAGACCACACGTGTTGAAGCAACGTTCAAGGCTAATCGAAGCAGAGTCGCAATCAGAAGTACGGTCGGGAATGCAGCAAAGTCTAAAGGTCTGCGGGTATAAACCGAAACCAATAGCACAACCATAGACAATGCAATGTTAAAGGTGAAGAACATATCCAACAAGAAAGCTGGAATTGGCAACACCACCATAGCAAGCGTTGCAAGTACCATAACAGGTGCACCAACCGCAGGCATGGCACGGTTCGGGATTTTAGGTAGCTTGTCCGCAAAAGGCAGGGAGAATTTCATAAATCTAGACAGTTTCGCTATGTTGTAGCTCTCTGAACAAGTGGATTAGATCTTAGTCAGGGCTGTTTTGCTATGGGCTTATAATGTTCAGGCTTACTACAGCAAACACTGTACCAACATCTCACGTCAAATTATCGCCATCACCTCAATAAAAGGAAGATTGGCTAGATCACTATTATCAGGGTTCATCACGCAGAGCTCAAGCAATTGATCTAATGACGTAAATCAGGTGGGATCGGCATATTAGAATCTTGCAGTTTTGGTCTCTCACCACCTCGTTTTCGGTACTGCTTAAGCTGGAAAACATATGCAAGCACCTGCGCGACAGCCGTAAACAGACCGTCAGGAATTTGTTGTTCTAGTTCAGTGGTGTGATAAAGCGCCCTCGCCAATGGCGGTGCCGGAACAATATAGATATCGTTTTCGCGTGCAATTTCTCGGATCTTCATCGCCATGTGGTCGACACCTTTGGCAACCACAATCGGCGCTTTATCTTGATTCTGCTTATAACGCAGTGCCACGGAAAAGTGCTCTGGGTTGGTCACAATCACATCCGCTTGAGGGACGTCTGCCATCATACGACGCTGAGCGGCTTCCCTTTGTAGCATACGAATTCGGCCTTTTACTTCCGGCTTACCTTCGGTATCTTTGAATTCGTCTTTAACTTCTTGTTTAGTCATTTTCAGCTGATCAGCGTGTTGCCAGATCTGAAATGGGATATCAATGGCAACCACGATCAGCAAAGAGCAACTGATTAAAAGAATGAAGTTAAGCAAGATATCCAAAGCATGAAAGATATTCTGCGGATACACATCCATACTCAGCTGCATTAAATCATGCTGAGAGGCCTGAATAAGGTAAATAGCCATGCCTGATACAAGTGCCACTTTCAAAATAGATTTCAGCAGTTCAACCCAGCTTTGTAGGCCAAACATACGCTTGATACCACTGAGTGGATTGAGCTTAGACGCCTTTGGCATTGCAGCTTGCATCGAAAAGTTAATCCCGCCAACACCTGCCGCACCAATAACAGCCGCAACAAACAAAGTTATCAAGATTAAGAACAGTGGAAACAGTAAGTTCACCAGTGCGCCACCAGCGATTTCAAGGAGCTTGTTGGTGTCAAAGATCTCGTCGCGGCTCAGAGAAAACAGACGTTGCATGGCCTCGAACAAAGCCTTCGCCATCGATTCGCCAAACCACATTAATGCAATCGCACCGACTATCAGTACCGACGCTGAAGCTAGCTCTTTTGATCTTGCAACCTGCCCTTTCTCTTTGGCCTGTTGCAAGCGTTTGGGCGTGGCGTCTTCTGTGCGTTCTTGACCGTCTGACTCTGCCATTTCAGTCTCCTAGCAATCTAACCGGATTAGACGACATATCTGTTGTTCGCCTTGCATCCAGAATAGCTCATAGTGACTATACAAGCCGCCAAGGATGTACCAACAAAGTAACAGACCCACGAGTAGCGCAAATGCAAAACCCAAAGAAAAGATATTTAACTGAGGTGCAGCACGCGTCATTACACCAAAAGAAAGGTTAATCGTTAACAGTGCGATAATGCCCGACAAGGACATCGCCAATGCCGTTTTGAACATGATACCAAGCCACAACGCGAGTTCTCGAAAATCAACCGAAGTCAAAGAGCCACTGCCAATCGGCAAAGTCTTAAAGCTGAACACCACCAACTGCAGCATTTTCAAGTGACCGTCGGTTGCCAAGAAGAACATAGTGGCAAGTAGCATGAAGAGCTGACCCAATACTGGCGTGTTCTGTCCATTGGCTGGGTCGACCATAGAAGCGAAGCCCAAGCTAGATTGCATACCAAGGATTTGACCGAGCATAACAAAGGTTTGAATCATGAACTGAGTGACAAAGCCCATCGCCACACCAATCACAATTTGCTCAAAGACGGTTAGGAAACCTTGGAAAGAGAGCAGTTCAATCTCTTTTGGAACCGCGGGAATCGCGGGCATTACGGCAAAGGTGATCGCCAAGCCTAAATACAGACGAATACGCGGCGACACAAAGCGCGCCCCTGTTACCGTCATCACCATCAGCATGGCTGAGATGCGAGTGTATGGCCAAAAATAATTGGCTAACCACTCTAGTACAAGGCTCGTCGGGTATTCCATATCGATTTAATACAGAACTTGCGGCAAGCGTTCGATGAGTTCAAAAAAGAACTCCATCATCATCTGAGTCATCCAGTGTGCAAATAGCATCAACGCCAACAAAGTCACAATCAAACGCGGCAAGAAACTCAGTGTTTGTTCGTTGATAGAGGTCGCAGCTTGGAAAACAGCGACGACTAAACCGATCAGCAGGCTCGGGATGATAATGGCGCAAACCATAATGAGTACCATCCAAAGGGCATCTCGGAACAACTCTACGAATATTTCAGGATTCATTATTCCCCCAGCTACAAGGCAAAACTGCCAGCGAGAGTGGAGAGTATCAAGTTCCAACCATCAACAAGAACAAACAGCATCAACTTAAACGGCAGCGATACAATCATTGGTGACAACATCATCATACCCATAGCCATTAATACCGATGCCACTACCAAGTCGATGATTAGGAACGGCAAGAACAACATAAAGCCTATCTGGAAAGCCGTTTTCAACTCTGACGTGATAAATGCAGGAATCAGAACCGCCATTGAAACATCTTCAGGGTTGGTCACTTCCGCACCAGAGATCTCAACAAAGGTTTCTAGATCTTTGATTCGAGTCTGTTTAAGCATAAAGGACTTAATCGGTTCTTGGGCAACATCGAATGCCTGTCGTGCCGATATCTGTTCATTGAGATAAGGCTGAACTGCTTGTTCGTTAACTTGATTAATCACTGGCGACATGATGAAGAAGGTCAAGAATATCGCGATACCAATAATCACTTGGTTAGACGGTGTTTGTTGTAGACCCATTGCCTGACGCAAGATAGACATCACCACCACAATACGGGTGAACGAGGTCATCAAAATCACCATCGCCGGCAAGAAGCCAAGCATGGTCATTAGAGCCAAGATCTGTAGGTTTATCGAGTAGTCTTCACCACCATTAGCATTGGTTGTCATGGTAAAGGCAGGTATGCCACCACCATTGCCGGTTAAGCTACCCGTTGTCATGGTTTGCGATTTGGCTTGGTCTTGTTCCATCGTGCTGATGGTTACCGACTCTGAGCCAGCGGTATTCGCAGGAATGACGGTGCCATCTTCAGCCTGTGCAAATACCGACATACTGAATACGAGTGAGCAGAGGAGAGTGAGCTGAACCAACAACATTTTAACCATTCGGAAAGCTCCGTTTTGGCAAACGTAAGATGAGTTCAAAAGTCCGTTACTTGTTTGCATCTTTTTTTATTAGCTGGGAAAGCTGACTTGAAAATGTACTTTTTTCCAGCATCTCCTGAGTAAGAGGTTTATCGAGCTTAGAAATTAGCTGGATAGATTGCGTGGTAATCCCGACTAAGAACTGATCATCACCAGCTTGAACAATAGCGATGCGTTCTTTAGTACCTACAGGAATTTGCCTAACAATCGCCAAGCCTTGCTGATTCGACATTGCAGGCACTTGCATGCGCTTGAGTAGCCAAGCAATAAATAAGATGAAGGCTATAACGAAAATTAGCGACCCAAAAGTGGTCGCTAAATCGAGAGATGGCGGCGTTGCAGCAAAGGCAACAGAAGGAGAAGATAACAAAGCTCCCCCCACAATTAGCCTAGCCAATCTTGGAGACAGAAAGCTCATTAACGCAGCTTCTTAATTCGTTCTGTCTGGCTAATAACGTCAGTCAAACGAATACCAAACTTGTCGTTCACCACAACCACTTCACCATGAGCAATCAAGGTACCGTTTACCATCACATCCAGTGACTCACCAGCAATTCTATCTAGCTCAACAACCGAACCTTGGTTCAACTGAAGTAAATTACGGATACTGATCTGAGAGCGGCCAACTTCCATTGAGATAGTCACGGGGATATCCATGATGGTATCCAGTTTACGACGCTCATCTTCAGAAATCGGAGACGATGAATCGGTTAGCTCATCAAGTGGTGCCGCAAGCACGTCATCAACATCAATTGACGGTGCTGAAGGATCTTCACCAAGTGCCGCAGCCCACTCGTCTGCTAGCTTTTGATCTTCACTAGGTTCCATTACCAATTCCTATACTTTTATCTATTTTGCTATTCGTCATCGTCGCTATTTTCCAGCTCAGACATTAAGTCCTTGCCTAGAAAAGCGAGATCAGTTTTAACCACATGTGGTCTTTGAATTTTTTCAGAAATCTGTACTGCGAGCTTCTCACCGGAACGGCCCATTTTCACACGATACGTTGGCAGCTCTTCAACGAACATAGTCGCATGCTCAGGCATGTTCATTGGAATGACGTCACCGGGTCGCAGCTCCATCAAGTCACGCAGAGAAATATCTTGCTCTAGCAAGTTCACACGGAAGTTAACCGGCACATCCATAATTTCATCACGCAGCGCGGTACTCCAACGAACATCGGTTTCCATTTTGTCTGATTGAACACCGGCATCCAGCAGTTCACGAATCGGCTCTACCATGGAGTAAGGCATCACGACGTGGAAGTCACCACCACCGCCATCCACTTCAATGTGGAATGAGCTTACAACAATCACTTCTGTTGGGCTCACAATGTTCGCCATACTTGGGTTCACTTCAGAATCCAAGTATTCAAACTCAACCCCCATCACTGGAGACCAAGCTTCTTTGTAATCTTCAAAAACAATTTTCAACAGTAACTGAATAATTCGTCTTTCGGTTGGCGTGAATTCACGGCCTTCAATCTTAGCGTGGAAACGTCCATCACCACCAAAAAAGTTCTCTACGAGAATAAAAACAAGACGAGCTTCCATGGTGATAAGTGCCGTGCCTTTCAGCGGGCGGAAACGAACCATGTTTAAACTAGTGGGTACATACAATGTGTTTTGGTACTCACCAAACTTCATCATCTGCACGCCGTTGATCGACACTTCAGCTGTTTTACGTAACATATTAAACAAGCTAATCCGCATATGACGTGCGAAACGCTCGTTAATAAGTTCAAGGGTCGGCATTCGACCACGGACGATTCGATCTTGAGATGAGAAGTCGAAATTGACCGCACTATCATTGTCGGTTTCTAAGACATCTTCTACGTCTTCAACATCATCAACGCCATGTAATAGCGCATCAATTTCGTCTTGGCTTAATAAATCGGTCACAAATTACCTATTGAATTACGAAGTCAGTGAATAACACTTTTTCAATCACAGGCTGGCCAACAGCTTGAGCCAGGCTTGCTTTAATATCTTCAGTCGCCTTATTTCGCAGTTCAACTCGCCCAGTTGGAGAGCGCAATTGATCAACCGTTGCTGAAGCGAACGTTGCTAATAAAGTACTCTCTACAAGAGGAGAGTGGTAACGAGCCAAGTCTTCATTCTTGCTGCCACGCACCATCAACTGTGCTTTTATCTGAACTAGGCGGTCTTTTTTATCACCTGTCACATTGAACAAGAAGGGCTGAGGGATATTAACATACATAACAGGCTCGGCTGCGACCACAGCAGTAGTAGGCTGAGACTGAGATTCTGAGGCACTATCATCAGAGCCTAAAAAAAAGAACAGTGCGCCACCTACGCCAAGTAGTAAAACGACTACCGCTACAATGATGATGAGAAGCTTACTCTTCCCTTTAGGTGCATCTTGTTCTTCTGCCATATTTTGCTCTAACTTCCTGTTCTTTCGATTAACTGACGGTACTTTCTATTAACTGGTTCTGTCTATTAACTAAGTGTACTTAGCCTGATATTAGGCATAATAACTAATTCCATCACGCTTTGATGCGACATTCAATTCAAGATTGCTGCCACTATCAAGGTTTTCATCACCTTGCGTATCATTTGTGCGGTTAGCGCCGGATTGTTGCTCACCATTGTTGTATCTATCTTGTCCCTGACCGGAGTTCTGTTGTTGAACAGACGAATCGGCAAGCTGCAGACCTTGCTGAGCAAGCATCTCTCTCAAGCGAGGTAAGGTTTGTTCAATCACATCTCTCGCTTGCTGATTACTCACCGTAAAGTGCACGTTTGCCACGTCATTATTCATGGTCATGCGGATTTTCATTTGGCCCAATTCTGGTGGGTCGAGACGAATGTCCAAGTTCTTAAGGTTCTTAGACATCATCATTTGTACTTTTTCAGCCACTTGCTCATTGGCTAGCTCTTTGGTGAGCTGTAAGGGCGCTTGTTGAGCAGCTTGAATTTCAGCTCGCGTAGGTGCTGAACCCACCGTTGCCGTACCTTGTGCACCAGCCGCAGAAGCGATCTGCTGAGCAAAGGTCGAATCTTTAGAATCTTCTTTAGCACCCGCTTTACCCAAACCAGACAGTGCTGCTGCACCGGCGCCCGCTTTAAGAAGCGTATCAGTCGAGCCTGCTTTTGTGGCAGCTGGCGTTGCATTCATCGCCATTCCTTGCGCGGTTAAAGCTGGATCCAACGTTGCTTGCTGCTGAGGTGAAGCCACATTAGCTTGCTGAGCTGCGGCCTGTTGGGCTGCATGTGCATTATTGGCGTGCAGCATTGCCGCCTTGTCCGTAAGAGCATTGTTTGCTGATTGAGAAGCGGCCTGCGCTGACACTTGTTGTGTAGCCGTCGCTACAGCTGCTGTTGATGCTGCCGCAGCTAAGGCTTTAGTTTCGCTTGAATCCGTATTATCCCAATCGATAGCAGTGGGTTCACCAGACGCACTGTTCGCAGCCGGAGCTTGACTTAGCAAAGCTGTTACTTGTTGTTGAACGTTAGCGAGCTGTTGATTCAACAGGTCTAGGTTAGAGGTCGCTTTAGCCAAAGCGGCTTGCTCATCAACCGTCAACTTAGCGCCACTTTGTTGCTTATCAAGCAAGCTATCGACAACAGACTGCTCTGATTCGATTTGTCCATTCAATTGGTTTAGCGCTTTGGTATGGGCATCTACTTGCTTTGCCAGTTCAATATCCACGGCTGACAATGCTTGGCTCTGCTCGGCAGCAACCGCACTAGCTGCATTCTTTTGGCTCAGCTCTCGGCTCATACTGGCTTCAATTTGTTCTGGACTGACGCCTTTATCCATCAACTGTCGAATTTCAGTATCAGTTAGCTGAGAAACACCCTTACCTCCGGTAAGTACAGCGATTTCAGAATCGACTTCAAGGCTCTTCTCCTGATTTGCAGCCTTAGCTTGTTGTGTCGCCTTATCCGTAACGGAAACTCCTGCAACAGAAGCACCGGTGATATTACCTTGGGCTTGTTCTACCTGACCTTGCTGAGGCAAGCCTTTGCCGTTTGGCGCTTGATTTAGGGTTTTGTTTGCCTCATCCAATTGACCAAGCAATTTATTGCCTTCGCTCATCGCTGCATTGGCTTGCGATGCCTGCGTAGCACCATCTACCGCTGATGGACCCTGAGTTTGGGATTTACCATCTGCCTTATCTGCAACAGTCTTATCAGCGACAGTGCTATCAGTGCCCGAATTGGCTTTGAGCTGAGCCTCAGATCCAGACGCAGCCTCTGCTGATGTTTTATCAGCAGCTTTCTCGCCTTCTACTTCTGAAGCTGCTTGCTTGCTTTGCGCTTCGCTCACTTCGTCAGTAGCCTTTGATTCAGCGGAATCACCTTTGTTCGCTTCGGCTGACGCTTCACCTTCGGTAGATGTCTGTTTAGTATCAGGTTTCGCAGTGCTTTCTGTGTCTTTTACTGCGACTTTACTGTCACTTTCTTCAAAGCCGAGCGCTTCTTTAAAGGACTCAAAGAAACCTTTAGAGTCGCCGGTTTCTTCTACCTTGGAAGAGGCAGAACCGGTGTCCAACAACGATGACATTTTGTTGGTCGCTGAATTTGAGGAAAGACTAACATTCATATATACAAGCTCTATCTACTAGCTTTGCTGCCATGAATCAGGCAACAAAAAGAAAGTCGGATGCTTTTCATGCCTTTGGTGGGCATAACGCGCAATTTTATATAAAACGGAGCAAGAAACATGCCTATAAGTTCGGTTTTCACAATATAGAGAACAGCACTGACGTCATTCGTGGCTTAGGATCACATCTTCTTTCGGCTGTATAACAGAGTCGAAAACTCATCCATTTGCTTTTGTTCTCTTCGATCTTGCAGCTTTGCTTTCTCTTTCTGCTTTTTCTCCATCAACCACTCGTAGGATTTACGTTTTTTGCGTAACTCCATCCAGTAGCTTTGGCAGTTGTCGACTTGATTTTTAAAGTGGTGCTCGGCTTCTCTCTGTTTGGATAATGTTTCATCCAACTGAGTTAAGAAGCGGTTCAAGTGACCATATTGGCTCGCCGTTAAGCCTGCCTTGCCGCGGTCAACGAGCTGCTGACAGTAATCCAGTCGATACTTTTCAATCTGCGCAACCTGCTCATAGTAGCCTTGCAGCTCAGAGTTCGCTTTGTTGAGCGCAAGTACCGCTTGGTTCTCTTGATCTTTGGCTTGATCGAGCAAAAATTCTAATGCGTTATCCATGACTAACCTTATTCACCCGTTAGCCACCCAATACATGTTTCAACATGTTGACGCACATGTCGTATGGGACGGTCTCTTTCATCTTCTGCTGCAAGTACTCATCCAGTTTTGGTTTCAACGTGAAGGCACTATCGATTGCTGGATCCGTTCCTGGCTTGTAAGCACCAATCGACACCAAATCTTGGTTTTTACGGCAGATAGACAGCACTTGCCTTACCGCTTTCGACATCAAGACATGTTCTTCAGTGGTGATTTGCGGCATAACACGACTGACGGATTTCTCAACGTCAATCGCTGGGTAGTGACCGGCATCGGCCATCTCACGAGATAACACAACGTGACCATCGAGAATTGCTCGCGACGCATCCGCAATCGGATCTTGTAAGTCATCGCCTTCGGTTAACACGGTAAAGAAAGCCGTGATAGAACCTTGTTCATCATTGCCGTTACCTGCTCGTTCCACCAGCGCAGGAAGCTTAGCGAAGACTGATGGCGGATAGCCCTTGGTTGCTGGCGGCTCACCCACAGACAGAGCAATTTCACGCTGAGCTTGAGCAAAACGGGTCAATGAATCCATGAGTAGCAGAACATCTAAGCCTTGGTCGCGGAAGTACTCGGCGACAGCCAACGCGGTTTGACAGCCTTTTAAGCGCATCAATGGTGATGAGTCGGCAGGAGCGGCAACAACAACCGAACGCTTACGGCCATCTTCACCAAGAATCTCTTCAATAAATTCTTTAACTTCTCGTCCACGCTCACCGATTAGGCCTACGACCACTACTTGCGCAGTTGTGCCTCGAGTCATCATGCCCAGAGTTACGGATTTACCGACACCAGAGCCAGCAAACAGACCGATACGTTGCCCTTTACCCACGGTTAGCAAACCATTAATGGCTTTCAAGCCGACATCGAGTGGTTCAGAAATCGGTTTACGAGCTAACGGGTTGATTGGCTCCGCATTAAATGAAGCGCGTTGCTCTGTATAGATTGGACCTAAACCGTCGAGTGGATTACCTACGCCGTCGATCACTCGACCGAGCAGTTCCATTCCAACAGGGATACCACTTTCGGTAGTCATTGGCGTGACGCGAGCGCCAGGTAAGATCCCGGTGATTTGCTCACTCGGCATCAAAAATAGGTTATCGCCAGAGAAACCGACGACTTCGGCTTCCATCTGACCAGACATGGTTTCGACTAAACACAAACTGCCGATTGGCGCTTTACAGCCGGTCGCTTCAAGCGTTAAGCCAACAACGCGTACTAATTTACCAGAGGCAATTGGTCGCGATTTTAGCCCCTCGACTTTGTACTGACTGAGACGATTCGCTAACTCAAGCATTACTCATGACCTTGGTGACGATTTGCGCCGCAGAAATTTTGAATAACGTTCTTTACACGATCTTCCATGCGGTAGTTAACGCTCGACTCACCCGCTTCAATTTGTACATCACCACGGTTGAGTGCTGGCTCTGCGACCAGCGTCCAATTACGGCAGTCCAATTCAGTCTCGCCATACGCAGAGCGAATGATCGCCACATCTTCCGGATTGAGTTTCAATGTGATTGCGTGACCAGAAATCGGCAACGACTCTACCGATTCTTTAACGGTATCTAATATGATTTGTGGGTTGGTTTGCACTTCAACATGAACCACTTCTTTGACCATGGTAAGCACCATGTCGACCAATTGCTTCTCCACCTGAGCGTTCATCAACTCTAATGGTTGAGCGAACTGGTTTGCCAGCCCCATGAAGACGGCCACCTGCTGTTGAATGTACTCTTGACCCGCGGTTACGCCTTCAAGCTTGCCGGCTTCGTTGCCTTCTTCGTGACCGGCAGCAAAACCTTCTTCTTTGCCTTTTTCATAGCCTTGCTTAAAGCCCGCCTCTTGGCCTTGATGCAGCCCTTCCTGATAAGCGCCTTGTTTAATCAGCTCGATTTGCTCTTCAGTCAGAACCAGCTCTTCATCTTCAATGGCTTCTTCAACCGTTGGCATCCAACTAGGGTCGTAGTTAAAAGCGGTTTCTTTGGCTTGTTTGCTCACGTCAGAGGTGTAGTCAGGCAGCCCCCATTTCTGAGGTTGGGCAACCGTATTATCTTCTTCAGGGCGAAGGAAGCCGCGTTTTCTATCACCTGACATATCAGTACCTATCTATGAGTGGCTTAACTGTATTGTGAATTCAAGCAGTTAAACTGAGTTAATCTGTGGTTCGAGATTGGATAAAGAAAAGCCCCAACAGTGTGGGGCTTTTGAGATTTCTGTATTAAAGGAACTCGTCGGCGCCACCAGACAGCATAATTTCGCCACTGTCTGCCATCTTCCTCGCGATACCCAAAATCTCTTTCTGAGCAGCTTCAACATCAGAGACTTTGACTGGCGGCATCGCCTCAATATCGTCTCTCATCATATCGGCAGCACGTTTAGACATGTTCTTGAAGATCTTCTCACGTAGACCTTCATCTGCACCTTTAAGTGCTTTCTGTAGAATATCTTGTGGAACATCACGTAGTAGTCGTTGAACACCTTGGTCATCAACTTCAATAAGGTTTTCAAAGACAAACATCAGATCTTGAATCTGTGTTGCCATGTCTTCGTCTTGGTCACGGATTTGATCCATCAAGACGCCTTCCACGTTGTTATCCATGTAGTTCATGATCTCAGCCGCGGCTTTCAGGCCACCAATTTTGGCAGCTTGAGCACCCGCTTGACCCGCGAACTGTTTCTCCATGATTTCATTCAGTTCAGCAAGCGCCGAAGGTTGAACTTCTTCAAGGTTGGCAATACGCATCATCAGATCCAGACGAACTCGCTCTGGGAACTGAGACAGGATCTCAGCCGATTGATCGGCATCGAGGTACGACAACACAATAGTTTGAATTTGAGGGTGCTCGTTGATGATAATGCTCGCCACCTGACGAGGATCCATCCACTTAAGCGAATCCAAACCTTTCGAACCTGTGCCGAGAAGGATTTGGTCAACAAGGTTATTCGCCTTGTCTTCACCCAGAGCAGCAACTAACGCATTACGCATGAAGTCTTCGCTGCCCATACCAATGTTGGTGTACTTCTGAATATCATCTAAGAAAGCACGGTGCACAGCGCCTACTTTCTCTTGGGATAGGTCTGTAGCTCGCGCCATCGCACTACCCACACGCTGAACCTGCTTTGGCTCTAGGTGACGAATAATACCAGCAGCATCTTCTTCATTTAAACTGAGCAACAAGATCGCAGCGCGCTCATCGCCTGAGATAGAGCCGATATCCACGCTAGAGACATCAAGCACTTCACCGCCTTCAGTTTGTTGTGGAACTATTTCGTTAGCCATCTACCATCCAATTCTTAACTACTTGAGCTGCTAGCTCTGGTTCATTCGCTACAAGTGCACGTACTGCTTTCAGCACGTCCTCGTCTTTATGAAGGTTTGGTAAGTCGATACTTGAACCAAATTCAAACAGCTCACCACCTTCAATATCACCACCAATTAAGCTGGTTTCGCCGTCGGCACCAATTGGCATGCCATCAGGTCCGTACATCTGTTCATCGTTGTCTGCTGCTGGGTTAAGCAGTTTCTTCATTGCAGGGCGAACAAGTACCAACACCACCACAATGATAACCAAGGCACTTGCAAACCAACGAACCCAATCATTGAAGTTTGGATGCTCCCAGATTGGCACATCAGCAACAACATCTGTTACTTGAGGTGCAAACTGCATGCTTAATACGTTGAGCAAATCACCACGAGTTTCATCAAAGCCCACCGTACCAATCAGTACTTGGCGAATCGCATTGATTTCGCTCGCCGGGATTGGCGTATGAACCACTTCACCCGTATCTGGGTTCAAGGATTGGCGGTCTTTGATCGCAACAGAAACCGTCTGACGATTAACCGTGCCGCTCTGTTTACGTTCATGACTGATGGTGGTGTCTAGCTCAAAGTTTCGAGTCGCTTCTTTGTGAACAGAGCCTTGACCTGTCATCGCGCCGTCTTTCATCTGAGCCACATCTTGTGGAATTGAGGCATCCGCTGGAGGCTGGTTACTCAACGCACCCGGAATACCCGCCACCGTATTTCCATTGTTGTAATCTTCTAAGGTGTATTCACTTCGAGTCGCCGGTGTATTCGGATCAAAACGTTTTCTGGTTTGCTCCACAGCACTGAAATCGAGCTGGATATCAACCTGAGCGGTGTAGTTACCAAACCCAAGAATAGGAATCAGGATGGAGTCAATTTTTTCACGCAGCGCTTGTTCTTGATTGCGCTCTAACTCGTGTTCTTTACGACGCGCCGCTGACATAGGGTCTTGAGAGCCTGAGCTCAACAATCGGCCATGCTGATCGGTCACCGTAATACGTGAGGTTTTCATTCCCGGAACGGCACTTGCCACCATATCCACAACAGAATCAACTTCTTGCTGCTTGAGGTTAGTACCTGTTTTTAGAGTTAGGAATACAGAAGCAGAGGCTTCTTGATTATGACGTACAAAAACACTCTGCTTCGGCAGGGCCAATAAAACCTGAGCTTTACGCACCTGTTTCATCTGCTCAATGGCTTTGGCAAGTTGTCTTTCGCGGCTTAATTTAAGGCGTTCTTGTTCTAAACGTTGTGATACACCAAAACCCATGTCTTGCATGAGGATGTCATCACCCGCGTTTCGCTCTTGATTCAAACCCGCTCGTACCATATTAAGCTTTAATGAGTTGTACTCACTCGCCGGTACTGAGATGGTATTGCCTTCAAGCGTGTAATCGATCTTTTGCAGATCTAAGTAATCAAGAACGGGGATCAATTCTTCTGTTTCGTAAGCCCCTAATGGACGCATTTCTGGCTCTTTTACCCAGAAAAACAGCATCACAATCAGCGCTACACAGATAGAGATAGAAAGGACTAAGACGACCTGACGAAGTAAATCAAGATCACCGACAGCCATATCGAACTTCGATGAACTGCGTTCACCTAGATCGGGATTTTGCCCTTCTCCGTCTAGCTCAGAGCCTGCAATAAGTGCATGGTTGTTGCTATCGCTTACGGTTAAATCTGTTGTTTGACTATTATCTGCCACTATTTAACTACCCAACTTATACCGGCATATTCATCAGCTCTTTGTACGATTCGACCAATTTATTTCTAATTTGGATCGTCGCCTCAAAAGCCACACTAGATTTATTACGAGCAATCATCACGTCCGATAGGGATACGCTTTGGTCGCCACTATCAAAACGAGCTTGAAGATCACCTGAAGTCTTTTGTAATGAGTTCACATTATTGATGGCATTAGTCAGCATGTTGCCAAAATCTGCACCGACCGCTTGCCCCGTTGCTGCGGGACGCGCGCTGGCAGCTTCGACCATCATCGCCTGCATTTCGCCTTGTAAACCATCTATTCTCATCTACTACCTCAGGAGTCAAAATTATGACTATCTATTTAGCTATATTATTGACAGAGCAATTAGCGTGCCACACATTAAATTGACTAGATATCGTATTACACTAGTCAGAAAGCTGACACTACTAATCTATCCTCAGTTTGGGATATCTATTCCAGCATCGCGCATTTTAGCCAACTTGTAACGCAGTGTACGAGGGCTAATACCCAGTTTTTCAGCCATATCTTTGCGTCGACCATTACATGCAATCAGGGTTTCAAGAATGATCGCATACTCTTGATCTCTAAGCTCATTACCTAACCCTTCGCTGCTAGCCGCGATTTTACTGATTGGGTTTGCTTCGGCAATCGGCTTGATTTCTGGCGCAGCTACGTCAGTGCCTTCAACGATTTGTTGTAGGCTGCTTGCGTCTTGCCAATCGACACCTTCAAGAAGGATATGCTCACCAGAGATGTTCTCTTGTTCGCTCAATATTAACGCACGCTGTACCACATTGTCTAATTCGCGAACATTGCCCGGCCACGGATAATTGACGAGTTTGCTGATCGCTTGTGCTGACATAACGGGTACAGGCATACCAAGTTTGGTGCAGTGGCGCTCAACTAAGTGCTTGGCTAAAGGCTCAATATCGCCTTTACGCTCGCACAATGGAGGCCAAGAAATTGGGAATACATTCAGGCGGTAGTATAAATCCTCACGGAAATTCCCTTCAGAAACATACTGTTTAAGGTCTCGGTTACTGGTCGCTAATACACGAACATCCAATTTGATGCTCTTACGACTACCTAATCGCTCAACTTCGCGCTCTTGCAAAACACGCAGTAGTTTGGCTTGTAGGCTAAGATCCATTTCACTGATCTCATCCAACAGAATTGTACCGCCCTGCGCTTGCTCGAATTTCCCCGGGCAAGCTTGAATAGCGCCAGTAAATGCGCCTTTTTCATAACCAAACAGGGTCGCTTCTAACATGTTGTCTGGGATCGCCGCGCAGTTAATCGCGACAAACGGGCCATCTTTTCGGCTAGAAGCATTGTGAATGTAGCGAGACATCACCTCTTTACCAGAACCACTCGGGCCCAACACCATGACGTTGGCATCGGTTTTCGCAACTTTATCAGCCAGCATCATTAGCTTGATACTTTTTTCATCAGCAACGATAGCGTCACCATTGTCATCCGACTTTACAGGCGCATAACGGCTGACCATGTTGAGCAGCACTTCTGGCGCAAATGGCTTTGCCATATAGTCGATAGCGCCCTCTTTCATTGCAGCAACGGCATCTTCGATGTTGGCGTACGCTGTCATTAGCAATACCGGCAAATTTGGCCAATGCTGCTTAATGTTTCTCAATAGTGCCAAGCCACCCATGCCCGCCATCTGCACGTCAGATACGACAATATCAACGGAGTTCGATTTTAATTTGACCAGAGCATCTTCCGCACAATCCGCTTCCAGCCATTCATAGCCAGCAAGCGCGAGTGTGTCGACAAGGGCTTCGCGTAGACCTTCATCATCTTCGACGATTAACACTTTGCTTTGAGCCATAGGATTCTCCAGTGTAAATTCAGTTAAAACTTATTAGTCTTCAGAAGAAGCACTTCTTTCAAGCGGTAGACACATGGTAAAGCATGCGCCGTCGCCTTCTTCTGATATCAATTCCAGTCGGCCTTCATGTGCTCGACATACCATTTGTACAACCGCTAAGCCTAGACCTGTACCTTGTGAACGAGTGGTAAAGAAGGGTTCCATTATTTTACCTTGAAGCTCTTTCGGTACGCCGGGGCCACTGTCTTGCACTGATATCTTAAGCTCGCCATTTACGGACCTAAAAAACACATCGATCTGTGATTCCTTACCCGCAATTTGAACCGCGTTCAACACTAGGTTGCTTAACGCTGAGGCGATAGCATTGGCGTTGCCGAACATTTGAGTCTGTTCGCCCTCAACTTCTTGGCAATAATCAATCTGGTTAGTTTTCAATGCCGCTTCCACCATAGGGTGAAATTCAGTGATCAATTCAGCCACAGTAAATGGCTTAACGACTTTGTTGTCACCACCTTTGGCAAACAACAGCATGTCGTTCACTTGCTTCTCTAAGTCATGCAATCTATCCATAAGCTTAGATTGAAAACGCGTTTTTGTTGCCGGCGGCAGATTTGGCGCGGCAAGGTTTGATGCATACAGCATCGCACTTGAAAGCGGCGTTCGCACTTGATGGGCAAGCGAGGCCACCATTCTACCTAATGAAGACAAACGCTGAAGATCACTCACGCGAGACTGCAATAGTCGGGTCTCGGTCAGATCGGTAATCAAAATCAGCTGACCCGTGGTAGAGGCTGAAATCGCCAAACGCACTTTTCGCCCGTTCTTCAATGAGATCTCATGACCGTCATCGTCTTTTGGGTCAAAGGCACTTTGAATCACTGAAAACCACTTCTCGCCAACCAACTCAACACCAAGAATACGATGCGCTTCAGGGTTCGCTTCTCTCACTTCGCCGTGTGTATCTAACAAGATAACCCCTGCTGGCATCACGTCGAGTACTTGCTTATAGCGCTCAACCTGCTGTTCAACAGAATCTAGGTGTGATTGATTTTCTGGTTCGTTAGATACGCGCATGTCAAAAATTTGCCTCAAATACTAAAACAGCCTGAGACGTACAACACGAGTCAGGCTATTTGCTATATTTATCACATAGTTAAGCAAGCAACAACTCGACTATGGTTTATCTGTTCACTTAGCTAGAGTTACCAAATAGCTAAAAAGTGTGTGCTAGTTTTTCGTTTTCATCGAAAACTGGACACTATCGCTGCAAGTTATATTTACGCATTTTTTCAACCAGAGTGGTTCTACGCATTCCAAGCATGTCAGCAGCACGAGCAACAATGCCGCCCTGCGCTTCCAACGCTTGATTGATCATATTCACTTCCATATCCGCGAGTAGCTCTTTCAAGTTAACCCCTTCTGGCGGTAACTCTTGAGGCGCATTAGCATTGTCGGCAATATCATCTTGCTGATCAAAACTGAAATCTTCTGAGAATAAGTCAGCAAGTGCATCACGCTCTTGCTCCTCTTCAGATCCAAAGCTATTAAACTCTGGCTGGAACTCAGGGATATCGCTGTATCGATATTTAGTTGGCAGGTGATTCACATCAACCAAGCTGTTTGGATACAAGATAACCATTCGTTCAACCAGGTTCGCTAGTTCACGAACGTTACCTGGCCAGTAATGCTCCATCAAAGAGTTGATAGCACGAGCCGTGAAACAGATAGGCATGCTGCCTTCCGCTTCCATTCGAGTCATCAGCTCTTGAAGCAACAGTGGAATATCTTCTTTACGATCTTGAAGCGCCGGCATTTCAATCGGGAATACATTTAAGCGGTAGTAAAGATCTTCACGGAACGAATCATCGTCGATCATATCTTCAAGGTTGCGGTGGGTTGCCGCAATCACTCTAACATCAGCTTGTATGGTGCTATTGCCACCTACACGCTCAAAGCATCGCTCTTGCAGTACTCGTAGCAGCTTAACTTGCATCGCCATCGGCATATCGCCAATTTCATCAAGAAACAGTGTGCCACCTTCAGCCAATTCAAAACGGCCTTTACGTGCAGTAATCGCCCCAGTAAATGCGCCCTTCTCATGACCAAACAGTTCACTTTCAAGCAAATCAGGTGGAATCGCGCCACAGTTTACAGGAACAAAAGGCCCTGAACGACGTTTAGAGTGATAGTGAATGTTACGCGCTACGACTTCTTTGCCTGTACCAGATTCACCAAGAATCAGCACGTTCGCTTCCGTAGAAGAGACTTGTTCAATTAAGTGACGTACTTCTTGAATGCCAGCACTTTGTCCTACTAGGCTGCGAAACAGGGTGTTCTTGCGTGCCGAAGACACAACTTGAACACCTTTGCGGCCTAAGAAGTCTTTACAGTGTCTTAATGCATCACTTAATTGCGGGTAGTTAAGAGGAAGTTCAAGCTCACCAACATAGTTAGTCAACTCGTCAACCGGGTGATTGTTTTTGCCAATCACCAGTAAAGGGATGTGATTGGCGTGAACAAGCTTCTCATTCAGTAATGCGTTGAAGCCTTTACCTTTAATGGTACCAATAATGCAGCCGGCCCACTGTAGTGACCAGTCAACTTTACGTGCTTGTTCAGAGCTGATTACTTCGCAGCTCTCTCCTACAAACTCTAATATTGTGCTTAAATTGTGACGATCTTGAGCGTTATCGTCGACGACAAGCAGTTTTGCCAAACCTTGCATAAGTAGGAATTATTGCCTTTATTTTGGTGCGATGCAGAAAAACGGTGAGCGACGTAATCGATAAAACAGAGAAAAGTATCAATGATTATGGTCTACGTGGACAAATTTAGGAAATCAGCAACGAAAAAAGCCATTAGGCTATCTAATGGCTTCTATTTTATTTGATTAAAAAAATAAGGCAACCAACCAATTAAGGGATATGAGATTGGTTAAAACTGCAATTTTTCTTTAAATACCTACGTCAGCGGACGTCAAGTTGTGATATTCGTTCGGAATTTGGTCCCAAGCGCTCTTAATTTCGCGAATAATATCGATAACATCATCAATAGGCTGTGGGTCATTTTTGTGATTTGCCGCAGAAATTTGCGTGATCATGAACTCATAAAGTTGATCTAGGTTTTTCGCAATATCGCCACCATCGTCCATAGATAGGCAACTACGTAGGCTAATAATGATATCTAGAGCCTTACCAAGTCGCTCACCTTTCACTGGGATGTTGCCTGCTTGCATTGCCGCTTTGCCTTGAATCAAACGCTCGATAGCACCGGCCATTAGCATTTGTACAATCTTATGCGGTGAGGCAGCCGTTAGCTGACTATCCACTGATACCTTTTTATATGCCTGTAAAGAACCGCGCATAGTAAACCTCTTCTATAAAAACTTTTTGTATTGTTGAACTGATTTAGCGCCGTGACGGTATTTATGTAGGGTCTTACCTACTCGACTCGTCTCAGACTGCATCAATTCGACTAATTTTCTGGTTCTGGTAATGGCTTCAAACCATTCAGAACTTTGCTTAACGTCGGGATGTGAGTCGATTATTTGAAGCACGTTTTGCAATAACTGTTCTCTGTTATCGACAAGCTGCGTTATTTCTTCAGCATTAATTTCACTAAATTCCAGTTTAGAGATAATTAGTTGATCGAGTTCACAAAGCTCTTGTAGCTGGCTATTCATCTATTAGCCCAACGCATTCATCATACTGCCCAGCTGAGATTGCATCTTACTGGTCGCATCTTGCATGGCTGTGAACTTAGAGTGGGTACGGCTCTCTAGGCTGTCCATGCGGCGGTCGAGCGCGCTTTGGTCATCAACCAAACGGTAGTTTTGCTCGACCAAGCTCTTTTCTCTAGTACGGATTGAACCCGTGATACCTGTGATACCTTGAATCGCATCTTCCACTTTTTTGGCGAAACCGTTGTTGCCACCAAAGAACTCACCCAACTTATCAAAGTTATTGTTGAGTTGACGGTCAAGCATATCGTAGTTGATTTCTAGCGAGCCTTGTCTTGTGGTGGTGATACCGAATTCAGTCAAAGACTTTAGATTGTCTGGCGCACCTTCGATACTTGATGAGAACACACCTTTTAATCGTGAGTCGGCGTTACGCACGGTACTGTCACCAGACAGCGGGCCTTTTTGGCCAGTCGTTGGGTCAACACCCGCCAAGTTTTTAGACACTTGGTAAAACTGATTATAAGAATTAACAAAAGCTTCAATGTCTTGGCGAACACTATTACGGTCGTACTCCACACCAATTTCTGCCGGCGGCTTATCTTTTGGCGTTTTTCCTTTCACCGTAATATCAATACCTTCAATGGCATCTTCAATCACATTGTTATTACTAGAGAGTTGAGCAACACCATCTAGGACAACCATAGAATCTTGGCCAGCCTGAACTTCAGTCATTCCACTATAGGTATCAAAAGATTGCTGTGCTTGTTCAAGGTCTGCTTGCGCTTTATCGACCTTCTCTAAGAGCTCGCGCTCTTCGGGTTCTAATTTGGCACGCTCAATTTTCTTGGCTTGCTCTGCGGTGAGTTCGCCTTTTTGAACTTTCTCAGCCAACTCCGCTTTTTCTTGTGAAATCTTCTCTTCGATACGCGCTTGCTCAGCCTCAAGCTTTTGTTGGGCTTCTTTCGGTGTCACGTATGAATCGGTCAGAGTACCTGAGGCAGCATTTGACCACCCCGGCACATCGGGTGCCTTCTCTATCGCTTTTTCATCAAGCTCAAGTTCTGGTGTGTAGTAAGAATCTAAAAGCGTACCTGACGCGGTTTCAGTCCAGCCAGGGATATTATCTTCAGGCATCACAGACTTTGCCGCTTGAGCTGCGTCTAGGGCGGCTTGGCCGTCGGCGGCTGCTTGCTCACCGTAGCTGAGACTTTTAGAGTCTCCGTCAACATCTGAAGTAGAATCGGTTTGGGCTGCTGGGATGATATTGCCATCTTTATCGAGTGTTTCATTCGCATTTGGGTCATCGCTAGCGATCACTTCATCGATGAGTTCAACGGCTTTTCCTGCAGGGGTTAGAGCTAGAATATCTTGAGCAGCAACGCGCGCTTTCTCTAGCGCTTTAACACGTTCTTCAAGCGTTTTGTATTCGAGTTTTTTTAAGGGATTGGCAGCATCTGACTCAACATTAATGCTGATCTGCTGATCTGAACCAGACTGGTTCGAGGCAATAATAAGTCTTGGACCTTCGACATCGTTGATAATAGATGCACGAACGCCTGGGTTGCTATCTGCACCGTTGATACCACGAACAACTTCGATAAGTCTCGATCTGTCGCCAACTTGCACGTCAAAGCTGTCATCACCAAGCGAAACCTGCAGCTTACCTGGGCCAAATTTCATGTCCTCTGACAGTACATCAGAAGCCACTTTATGGCTTTGGGCAAGCTGCAACACATCGATGGCATATTTGCCAGCGATCGCTTCGGTAGTCGCGGTTGCAGAGACAAGCGCTTCATCGGTACTTTCCACTGTTCGCACAGCAAAAGCTTTTTCCTGACGAAAGTTTGTCATCAGGTTTTTCATCGAATCAAGGGATTCTCTGAGTCTTCCATAGGCACTAATGCTGGTATCGATTCGCGTTCGTTCATTGTCGATTCGTTGCTGTTTAGGTACACGCTCCGAATCAACAATTTTGCTGACCATGGAATTGATATCCATGCCAGACGAAATCCCCATTGGGCCAAAACTCATTAAATCACCTCAATAATACGACTTAAACCTTCACCTCAAATATTCGACTATTCGAGTTTTGGGCTGCTAGGCGTCTTAGAATTTCAAGCATTTCTTCATCAGGGATCTGGCGAATAATATCACCGGTTGTGGTCTCATAAATGGTCACCACATCTCTCCCAGATTCTTCATCGACCTTAAAAGCCACACCTTTATTGAGAGAGGAGATAAACTCGTTTACCTTCTCCACCATTTTGACTCGCTCTTCATCATTTAACTCTTGTCTATGTTGAGCTAATTGAATCGCCGCTTCGGTAGCTTGCTCTTTCGATTTCTCTACCTTGTCATAAGATGTTGCTTCTTTTAGTCGCGAAAGACTCGACGCACTACTACCTTCATCGCTTGCAATTTTAATGCCATTAGGTGAGCCATAAGGCTGGATGTTCGATGCGTTGGATGATATTTCCATAACACTCTCCCTCCCTCCTTTATGAGCCAAACAGTAAAACTCTACCCAGAGTAGAGTTTACCGCTACTTACCGAGGTAAGTTTAGCCCAATAAGCTTAGAGCTGCTGATGGTGACTGTTTTGCTTGAGCTAGGATAGAAGTACTCGCCTGTTGTAGGATTTGAGACTTCGTCATAGCTGTTGTTTCTTTCGCGTAATCAGTATCTTTGATACGGCTCTTAGACGCATTAACGTTTTCGTTGATGTTGTCTAAGTTGCTGATTGCATGGTCAAAACGGTTTTGGAAAGCACCTAGAGAAGCACGTTGGCTATCAACAGATTTTAGAGCACCATCAATGATAGATACTGCTTCGTTTGCACCTGCAACAGAAGTTACGTCGATATCGTTAACGGTAACGTCTTTACCAGCACCGATACCTAGTTCGCCCGCAAGGCTGCCGCCAAACTCAACATCACCTTCAACTTTTTGGCTTGAAGCGAAAAGTTGCAGTTTACCGCCTTCACCCACAGACGCTTTAACGTCTTGGCTTTGACCATTGATGTAAGTTGCTAGCTCTTCGATATCGTTGCCTTCTTTAGCAGAGATAGATAGCTCTTGCGCTTCACCAAACTTATCGTTGTATTTGATTGTTAAATCAGCACCCGCACCTACACGCCAAGAAGCATCTTTGCCTTCTGTAACGCCGTAGCTCTTACCACCCATGTCTTGAGTGTCAGTACGCATGTTGCTCATAGATAGCATTACTGCTTCACCTGAGTCAGCACCGATTTGGAAAGATTGGCTGCCGTAAGTACCGTTCAGAAGCTTGTTACCACCAAAAGAGGTCGTTTCAGCGATACGGTTAAGTTCTGTGTTTAGAGCAGAGACTTCTTCTTGGATCGCAACACGTTCAGATTTGCTGTTCGAACCGTTTGAAGATTGAAGAGAAAGGTCACGCATACGTTGCAGAATGTTGGTTGACTCATTCATTGCACCTTCAGCTGTCTGTGCAATAGAGATACCGTCATTCGCGTTTTTCACAGCCATATCTAGGCCACGACTTTGCGACGTTAAGCGGTTAGAGATTTGTAGGCCTGCAGCATCATCTTTTGCGCTATTGATTTTATAGCCAGAAGACAAACGCTCCATTGATTTTTGAGTACCTTCAGCCGCGCTATTTAGGTAGCGCTGAGCCGTCATTGCAGACACATTTGTGCTTACATTAATCGCCATAGTTGATCTCCTTTAGGCATTTTTTAATGTACTTATGTGACTCTCACCTCACACTAATACATGTCAATTTTGTTTATGCACCAGTGTCTCTCTCACCTTACATTGGTACATATCATTTCTCTCAATCCCTTTAACGGCGCCTTAATTAGAAGCTTTAATAAAAAATGCGCTTTTTTTCATATTCTTTTCAACAACAAAGGAAAGTGTGATCGGGCTTCAATTAATAGGGCGACATTCGCTAAAGTTGCCCCATTATTTAAGTGAATGAGCGTAGTGTTGAATATAAAGTCAGAAGAGATCCCTGATATCTCGTTCTACTCGATTCTGGGGTGACGAAAGACTGCTTCGATGTAGTAAGCGAGGAAACCATCATTTCCCAATTCCCGTCACTCCCTACAGTGAGGAGCGAGCGTGATAGGGAATCTCGCTTTCCAATCAACGACCAACACCAAAACTCCCCCCTTCTCCAAATTGCAGGCAATAAAAAACCCAGCCGAAGCTGGGTCTGTTTAGCGCTCATCTCTCACCACGAGCTAATTTGTGGAAGCCTAACGTTGACGCTTATAGTCAACGTGGCTTTTTAATCGATTAACCTAGTAGGCTAAGTGCCGAGTTCGGAGCTTGCTTCGCTTGAGCAAGAATCGAGCTTGAAGCTTGAGAAAGGATCTGAGACTTAGTCATCTGAGTCGTTTCTTTCGCGAAATCGGTATCTTTAATACGGCTCTTAGATGCGTTAACGTTCTCGTTAATGTTGTCTAAGTTGCTGATAGCGTGGTCGAAACGGTTTTGGAAAGCACCTAGCTCAGCACGGTGGCTATCTACATACTTAAGTGCCGCATCGATAATAGCTACAGACTCTTGTGCGCCGCCAACTGATGTTACGTCGATAGTATCAACCGTTACGTCTTTGCCAGGTTGCATGCCTAGTTCGCCAGCCAGGCTGCCAGAGAATGCCACTTCGCCTTCAACCTTGTTGTTACCAGTAAACATTTGTAGCTTACCGTCTTCAGTTACAGACGCTTTAACAGAGTCTTGTTGACCGTTGATGTACGTTGCTAGCTCTTCGATGTCGTCACCCGCTTTTGCGCTGATGTCGATTTCTTGTGCTTGACCGAAGTTATCAGTGAACGACATTTTTAGGTCGTTAGAGCCTGCTTGAACGTTCCAATCTTTATCTTTCGCGTTCTCAGTTTGGTAGCTCTTACCACCCATCTGAGCGTTATCAGAGCGCATGTCTTTCAGTTGAAGCATTACCGCTTCACCGTTGTCTGCACCGATTTGGAATGATTTAGTACCGTGAGTACCGTTAAGCAACTTGTTGCCACCAAAAGACGTCGTTTCCGCGATACGGTTCAGTTCGTCGTTCAGCGCTGTTACTTCTTCTTGAATCGCTACACGCTCAGATTTTGAGTTTGAGCCGTTTGAAGATTGTAGAGACAAATCACGCATACGTTGCAGGATGTTAGTCGTCTCATTCATTGCACCTTCAGCTGTTTGTGCAATTGAGATACCGTCGTTCGCGTTACGTACAGCAACATCAAGACCACGACTTTGAACGTTCAAACGGTTCGAGATTTGTAGACCCGCAGCGTCATCTTTTGCGCTGTTGATTTTTGAGCCAGAAGCTAGACGCTCCATTGATGTTTGTTGTGCGCTGTTTGCGTTGTTTAGGTAACGTTGCGCTGTCATCGCTGAAACGTTTGTATTTACATTCACTGCCATGGTGATTTCTCCAATTGATTTTCCGGTATAGCGGTTTCCGACGTCTCGGAAAACCAAGTAGTTCTCTCAAAGTTACTTTTAATAACGGCGCGAAAATCAGAAGCTTTAGAAAAACTTTCAAAAAACCACAAAAAAAATATTAATCTAATATTTATCAACAACTTAATTTTCATCATTTTCTAATACAGCGATAGATTTCAATTGGAAAAAGATCTTAATCTGTTCAGAAAGCGTACGAACCGCCGTCTAAATGGCTCAAGGTCGAGAAATGATCAATCGCCAAAGATCTCTGACTTACGCAAATCTTGTGTAATAGATGACATTATTTGTCGTGAAGAAGAACCATCAAATAGAGATTTGGAAAAGGTAGTGCGAGAAAGTTCACAGGAAAATAAATAGTAAAAACAAGAAATACAGAAAGGAAAAAGCCCCTTTTCCTTTGAGAGAACCGGGGCTAGTTGGCGCGTCAGAGCCTGTGTGGAGATCATCGAGAAATGAACACATTTCCGACTTGCCGTTGCATTCTTACTGCAAAAATGGATAGCAGGTGAGAGATGAGAGAGCTAAACATTCAATAGTAAGTATGCTTGCCAGTTTCCCTTGCTGCATGGCTCACGTCTGAACACGAGCAGCAAGTTCAACCAATAACTATTGCAATAATGACATTGCAGAGTTAGGCAACTGTTTTGCTTGAGCAAGTATTGAAGTACCTGCTTGTTGCAGAATTTGTGATTTGGTCATTTGCGTCGTCTCTTTCGCAAAGTCCGTATCTTTGATTCGGCTGTTTGAAGCGTCTACGTTCTCTTGTACGTTTGCCAAGTTATTAATACTGTGGCTTAGACGGTTCTGTTTTGCACCCAAATCAGCACGCTGTGAATCCACGTACTTCATTGCAGAATCAATCACGCTGATCGCGTTCTGTGAACCCGCAACGCTGGTTAAGCTAACATCTTGAACCGAGGTTGCGCGGCCTTCACTCTTAATACCTAGCTCAGACGCTAGACCACCAGAGATAGACATTGGGCCGTCAAGGTCAGGTTCAGCAACGAACAGTTGAATGCGACCATCATCAGTAACCGATGCGTTCACAAGATCAGACTGACCATTAATGTAAGTCGCAAGCTCTTCGATATCATCGCCCGCTTTGGTATTGATATCTAAAACGATGTCTTCACCCGCTTTGGTTTTGAATTCGAACTTAAGATCGCTCGCTGTTGGCGGCACTTCCCAGTTCTTATCTTTCGCGTTTTCTGAATCGAACGTAGTACCACCCATACGGTAGTCATCTGCACGGATACTTGTCAGAGCCATGATCATTGCTTCACCAGAGTTAGAACCGATCTGGAATGAAGCTTCACCGAATGAACCGTTCAGTAGACGACGACCACCAAACGATGTGGTTTCCGCAATACGGTTAAGCTCATCTTGAAGTGCCATTGACTCTTCGTTCAGTGCAGTACGCTCTGCCGGCGAGTTAGTGCCGTTTGATGATTGAATCGCTAGATCACGCATACGTTGTAGTACGTTAGTCGATTCGTTCATCGCGCCTTCTGCTGTTTGAGCAATCGAAATACCGTCGTTGGCATTACGCATTGCCACATCAAGACCACGAGACTGAGCGGTTAGACGGTTCGAGATTTGCAGACCTGCCGCATCATCTTTCGCGCTGTTGATCTTGTGACCAGATGACAAACGCTCCATAGAAGTCGCTAAGTCATTAGATGCTTTATTCAGGTAACGCTGTGCTGTCATAGCAGATACGTTAGTGCTTACATTGATAGCCATTTTGCTCTCCTTATGAGTTCGCAAAGTTTCTGCGAAGCGGCCAGCTTTACTCTCATATGGATAAGCACTGACCGTGTATTACTCGATAAACCCTATACAAGGTTTAAGATCTGTATTAATCATTTATAACCAACACAGATACAAGTTGTATGCCAAGTTTAATATCATATAAATAATTTTTTAATTATCTAAAAATCAGAAGCTTACAAACAACACTGCGCAATTATGATTTTCTACTATTAGAAGATGAAAAACATTCACCTTCCTTATTGCCGTTTTTTGCCGCTATTCTAGAAACATCATGCTTCGTACAAAAAAGCGGCAAACTGTGGCGTCATTCGCACGTATGGCATAGCACATACGGCAAGGAATCAACGCCATGGTGATCGACAAGCCACCATTAAATACCGATTGATCATTAAATATAGTTAAACAAGGTCAGGTCTTTGGTTTTGCCAAACGCTTGTTGAGAAGCTTGTAGTGCTCGAGAGTTTTCATTGAACTCAATGATCGCTTTCGAGTAATCCAAGTCTTCAAAGTTGCTTTTTGCTTTTGCTAAAGACAACTTGAAATCTTCATGTTGTTGCTCTTGAATATCCAAAGTACTCAAGCGTGCACCAACATCGGTTCTTGCCTTGGTCAAATGGATAAACGCAGCGTGGAACTCTTCAGTTACTTGGTGCAGTTTCGCTGTTGCTGATGCATCCGATACCGGGTTTTCAGCCTGCTCAGCAGCCTCTTTGAACGTATCAAAGATAGAGAAAGTCTCTCGTGGTTCTAAGGTGATCGAATCACCTTTAGTGATTTGGCCTTTGATTTGAATATTCAGCCCTTCATAAACAATGCCTGTCGAAGGATCAAAATCTTCTGCCGCAACCACTGCGCCGTCTTTTTCAAGCTGATAAGCGAAATTGCCCGTCTGCATGTCGACAAACGTCACTTTATAAGTAGACCCATCTTCATCGCTGTTGGTCGCACGCCCGAGCAATAACTCAGACGCAGGTTCAAGCTCGTACTGAGGTTCGTAGTCACCGAACGGGTTGTCTATTTCCATAAACATCTTGCTGCCCGGATCATTCATTGCCATTTCAAAGCTGCTTGCCACACGCATCTTGCGTTGGTAGTCATCACCTTGATATGTCACATTCCCTTCGTTATCTCGAAAGAAAGGCTGATTTTTCGGCTTAGTGCCTGCAAACGTGTAGTTACCCGACTCATCTTGAGAGTTGGCTAAATGCAGGAAGTTATTCGCCAGTTCTTGAATTTCACGCTTCTTAGCTAAACGGTCTTCCGGAGAAAGCGCACCGTTGATCATTTCCATCACGGTTCGTTTTGCTTCATCAGCAAAGCCTTCAGTGTTAGAAACCAATACTTCATGATGCTCAAGACGGTTTCTGACTAGAGTAATCGCATCGACATACTGTTTAAGCTGTTCTGACTGCTGACCAATGTTCTGTAAATAGTGCGTCGCTAATGGGTCATCACTTGGCGACTGTAACTTCTTACCCGAAGCAAGTTGTGCTTGGTTGTGATGCACCTTGTTCTCTTGACGGCGCAAGTCGTTTTGTACTGACTGATAATTATGGAAGCTAGAGATACGATTCAACATTTATACCTTCCTATCTCAGAGCCAAAATAGTGTTAAACGTATCGTTGGCTGCTTGCATGATACGTGAAGAAGCCATATACGCTTGCTGAAATTTCATCATGTTTGCCGCTTCTTCATCGAGGTTTACTCCCGAGATAGAAGCAATACGTTCTTGAGCCGACTGTTTTTCTAATGTCGCAATATCACTCAGGCGATTTGCCGTTGAAGACTTCAAGCCCGTATTAGTATTCAAGTTGTGGTAAAGGTCTAAAATCGTAGACTCACCATCATTCAACAGCTTTCCTGTTTGAAGATCTTGTAGCTTACGCAGGTTACCGTTGTCACCTTCTGATGGGACAAGGTTTGCCGTAAACTTATCATTTGCCACCGCACCGGGTGTGAGCTCAAACGTTGTACCGTTGATGGTCACTGGCCCTTGTGGCGGATACGGTTGAGGCTGCATTAAAATGTTACCCTTCGGATCCGTCACAGCAAACTGCTCACCTTTTGGTGAGACAATCACTTCAAACTCACGCAGTTGACCTGCTTCTAGGATTTTAAATCCCGCTGTACCCTTGGCAAACGTGGTCGATGCCTCATAACTTTGCGCAGCAATGTCTTCCGGGTCTTTGGTTTCCATATGAATCTGCGCAGCAAAATTACGCGTTGGACGCAGTAACAGTTTCTCTCCTAGTTCAGGAGGGTTACGTACTTCCACTCGCATGCCATCAAGATAAAAAGCACTACCGCTAGAGTCGGTCGCCATCTTAACGGTCTCACCGTTCGGCTTAGTCACGACATAATCACTGCCATCGTATTTCAGTCCATACTCACCGCCTTTTAAGGCAGAAGTATCATCAATGTATACCGCAACATCGGCTTTCGATTGCCCGCTAGCCGTGACACGAGATTTTGCCACCAGCTCTGAGTTCACGTCGGTAAACAAGTCCTTACCTACGTTGCCGTTAAGATCCAAACCTTGTTCTTGAAGACTATTGACCTCATATGAAAACGCGGTCGCCAAACGACCAAGCTCATCCATGATTGCTGGGATATGTTCGTCACGCATGTCTAGCATGGCGCCGATTTTTCCGTCGATATCACTGCTGGTGATCGGTTTTAAAGACTTACCTTCAACAATCGCTAGGCGGCGCTGATGTGCATCGGGTAAGCCATCAACCATCTTCAGCTGACTCGCTTCACTACCAGAGACCAAGGTATGGCCATTACCAATATGGACATTAAACCCTTCGGCATTTGAGCGTGGTGTCACCGTAACTTTGGTGTAACCAGAAAGCTCATTAATCAACTTTTCATGCTGATCTCGTAGGTCATTATGAGGCCCAGGAGTTCGCATCATTAAACGCTGAACATCACGGATCTCGTACGCAAGTTGGTTAACTCGCTCGATACCCATATCTAATTTTTTATTCGTAGAATCAGACTGTTGACGAACTGTTTCATGAAATTCATTCAAGGTTTTAGTTACAAGCCCTGCTTTCTCTAACACGACCTTACGCGCACCCACATCATTTGGGGTATCGGCGAGAGTCTTAACGGAATCAAACCATTCGTTGAGGTTTTCTGGAATCTTCTTTGAAGCGACCGACGACAACATGCTCGACAGCATATCGAGGTTGGCTTCGGTATCGCCTTTGTTGGCGGCATTGGTTGTCGATAAGTTAAGTTCTTTGACGGCAAACTGATCCCAAGAGCGGCGAACATTTTCCACATGTACACCCATACCGTAGGATTGCCCACCGTACTGGCGCGGGTCATTCACACCTTGAATCACAGACTGGCGGCTATAGCCCTCTGTGTTAGCGTTAGAAATGTTATGACCTGTGGTGTTGAGCTGTCTCTGAGCCGTAAGAACACTTTGTGCCCCTACATTCAGAAGATCCGACGCCATAATGCCCCCAAAAAACTTAACAAAACCAGAATGAACTGATTAACTACAACCGTATATTACCAAGATAAAAGCAATATATGTGCCAACACAAACAATAGGAAATTAAAAGACGATAATTTATTGAAGTGTAAGGAGATAACTATGGATTACGCGTAAGAACTGAAGGGGCGGAGAAGAAAAGAGCCTGCCAGTAGCAAGCTCTCTATGTTGATTTATGACGCTAGTTCATCTCATCAATCTTGGCTTTAACTCGTAAAACCTTGTCTGCATAGTTAGGGTCAGTTGCGTAACCTGCCTGATGAATACCTTTGATGAAATTCTCTGAATTGCCTTGATGCTGTAGCGCCGTTTCGTATCTTGGATTTTCGTTCAAGAACTTCACGTAATCATTAAAGCTATCTTCGAAATTAGAGTAAGAACGGAAGGAAGCTGACTCTTTAACGGCGGTTTTGCCATGGAACTCAAGAGTTTGAGTCGCGACCTTATCGCCCTTCCAACTTCTATCTGCTTTGATGTTAAATAAGTTATTGCTGTTGCCCAAAGAGTTCTTAACCATTTTAGAACCCCAACCCGTTTCAAGGGCAGCTTGTGCCAATAGAAGAGACGAGTCCACACCAAGCGCACTTGCCGCTTTTTCCGCGTAAGGCTTCATTGAGGTCACAAACGATTCTGGAGAATCAAAGGATACTGGCTGTTTTACTGCTTGCACATCTGTTGCTGACATAGCTTGCGCAGGTTGAACGTCTGACGCTCGCTCTTCCGAACGGCCTGAATATTGCGGTCTTTGCAATGAAGCATCAAAGCCTTCACTGCGAACCTTCTCTTCAGACGTATCGCTTGCTTGGCCAGCGCTTAGTTGAGCCACGATCATATCTGCAAGACCTAATGAACCTGAAGCGCTTAACTCACTCGCCATTTGGTCATCTTGCATCTGACGATAGAACTGCTCGTTCTGGCTGTTCAACATATCCGACTTAAAGCTCGAGTTAGCATCGCGCATTGACTTAAACAACATCGAGGTGAAAATCGATTCAAACTGTTTTGCCGCCGCGGTTAATGCTTCTTTCTCGCTACCTTCTTCACCGTTTACCGCTTGTTGACGAAGACGGTCTAAACTACCGATGTCGTGAATAAAGCCGATGTCATTGTTATTCTTAATCATGCTTTATTCCTTAGATAATGATCAATTGGCCTTCAATCGCACCCGCTTGTTTCAGTGCTTGAAGGATTGCCATTAAATCAGAAGGTGCAGCGCCCACTTCATTGACTGCGCGTACCAAATCGTCCAGCGTTAGGCCAGGTTCAAATTTGAACATCTTACCATCGCCTTCCGTGATTTCGATATCAGAATCAGGGACCACTACCGTTTGGCCACCAGAGAATGCATTCGGTTGGCTTACGTTTAGATTTTCTTTAATTGCAACCGTCATACCACCGTGGGTGACCGCCGCCGCTTTTAGGCGAACGTGCTTACCAACCACAATCGTACCTGTACGAGAGTTGACGATGATTTTTGCAGAGCCTTCAGCAGGGTCGAACTCGATGTTTTCGATAGCCGACAAGAATGCTACACGCTGGCTGATTTCACGCGGTGCACGAACTTTTACTGAAGTTGCGTCTACCGCTGAAGCCATTTGTGGGCCTAGGAAATTATTAACCGCATCAGCCATACGCTGAGCCGTTGTGAAATCTGATTGGATTAGGTTGAAGGTGATGTAGTCACCACGACCGAATGGCGTTGGGATCTCTTGTTCAACCGTCGCACCGCTAGAGATGATACCAACGTTAGGGTTGTTACCGACAATCTTAGAACCGTCGTTACCTTGTGCACTAAAGCCACTTACCACCAAGTTACCCTGCGCGACCGCATACACTTGACCGTCTAGACCTTTCAAGAAGGTCTGTAGCAAGGTACCACCACGAAGGCTTTTTGCTGAACCGATAGAAGAAACGGTTACGTCAACTTCTTGGCCTTGCTTAGAGAATGCTGGCAGTTCAGCAGTCACAATAACAGCCGCGACGTTTTTGGTTTTTGGCTTAGTGCCGGGCGGCAATTGGATGCCAAAATTTTGCAGCATTGCGTTAAATGTTTGATCGGTAAAGGGAGTTGTCTCACCAGTACCCGGCAAGCCCGTGACCAAACCATAACCGACAAGTTGGTTACTACGAACACCCGCCACTTTTGCCACGTCTTTGATTCGCGCAGCATGGGCACTGGTGGCAAGAAATAGCATGCCGAATAGTACGAGTGTCAGTTTTTTCATTGAGTAACCTGTCTGTATTGCTTAAATTTATAATAGCTTAGCTAAATGTGGCTGAGTGATAGAGGCTGTCAGTATGTCGTCGTCCTATCAAGCTCTACAGAGATACATTAAAGAATCGTGCCAAGAATCCAGGCTCTTGCATATCTTTCTGTACGCCAGTCCCTGAGTACTGAATTCGTGCGTTAGAAACACGGTTTGAAGCAATGGTATTTTCGAAGTCAATATCGTCTGGACGGATGGTACCGCTTAGGCGGATGTACTCATCGCCGGTGTTCAGTGTCATCCACTTCTCACCACGAACCACTAGGTTGCCATTAGCTAATACTTCGATGACTTCAACGGTAATGTAGCCGCTGATGCTGTTACTTTGGTTGGCTGACGCATCACCAGCAAAAGTATTGGTGTTACTCAGATCATAAGAGAAGTTGTACTTGTCGATCGTCAGATCTTGACCACCAACAGCCAGCGGCTCCATTGATGCATCATTCGACTTAGACATGTCTGCGTTGGCTTTTTTGGTCGCTCGAGTATTCTCATCTAGCGCTACAGTGATGATGTCACCAATACCACGAGGCTTTGAGTCGTCATACATGCTGCCAATGTGGTTCACATTAAACAGTGAGCCCGTTGCCGCTGCATAATGCTCTGGCTTCTGCTTGGGGTTGATTGGCGCCCATGCAGGGTCACCAGCAATTGGATCGGTTCGCCCACGAAGCGTGTCGATAATTCCTGAACTTTCTTCTGCCGACTTATCGCCTTCAACCGCATCAACCACTGTGGTCGCGTTCTCTTGTGCTGGCGTCTCAATTGGATCCAGTACTGTACAACCAGTCATCGAAGCTAACAGGGCTAAACAAAAAATACGTTTCATGGCGATATACTCTCAGCAGGCAGTGGTAAATGGGTCAATTAGCAAAAACAGATAGATTAATTAAAAAAGTAAACGGCGAATAAACCAATTACAGCTGTTGGTTAACAAAGCTCATCATCTTGTCTACTGACGAGATAACTTTCGAATTCATTTCGTATACACGCTGAGCTTCAATCATGTTTACCAGCTCTTCGGTTACGTTTACGTTCGATGTTTCTAGCATCGATTGGCGGATGTTACCCAGGCCATCAAAACCCGGTACACCCTCTTGTGGGTCGCCACTCGCGCCAGTTGGCAAATAAAGGTTTTGACCTACTGGCTCTAGACCACCTGGGTTTACAAAGTCAGTAATGGTAATTTGACCAACCACGACGTTGTTTTGCTCGCCACGTAGACGAACCGATACTTCACCGTCGTTACCAACCGTTACCGAGATCGCGTCTTCAGGAATCACAATTTCTGGTTGTAGAGGATAACCTTGGCCCGACGTTACGATCGCGCCTTCACCGTTCAGTGTGAACTGACCATTGCGGCTGTAACCTGTTTCACCGTCTGGCATTTCAACTTGGAAGAAACCGTCGCCTTCAATCATCATGTCTAGGCTGTTAGATGTCGTTTGTGCGTTACCGTGAGTGTGCACTTTTTGAGTCGCGACGACCTTAGAACCGGCACCCAGCATCAAACCACTTGGCAGCTCAGTATTCTGAGACGATTGACCACCCGGTTGATTAATATTCTGGTAGAACAGATCTTCAAATACCGCGCGGCTCTTTTTAAAACCAATGGTTGAGGCGTTGGCAAGGTTGTTCGAAATCGTTGAGATATTGGTTTGTTGAGCGTCTAAACCCGTTTTACTTACCCATAATGCTGGATGCATAGCAATGTCCTTTAAATTCTATTAGCTCATACGAAGCAGTGAATCAGACGACTTGTCCATTTCCTCTGCTGTGCTCATCATTTTGACCTGCATTTCAAACTGACGTTGTAAGTCAATTAGGCTGGTCATTTCACCTACGGCATTTACGTTACTGCCTTCGATAGCACCTTTTAGCAACGTTACCGCTGCATCTGCTTCGTATGCCTGATCTGGGTTTTTCGAACGGAATAGACCATTCGTGTCTTTAAACAAACTTTGGTTGTCTGGACGTACAAGCTTAATACGATCAACCACGGCCAATTCTTCAGCTGGAGCGCCTTGAGGAATGACAGAGATCGTACCGTCTGTACCAATTTCTACTTTGCTGATTGGGATTGGCAGCGTGATTGGTGCATCGTTTTCACCAAGCACTAAGTGACCGCTTGCGTTGGTTAGTAAACCGTTTTGGTCAACCCTTAGGTTACCGTTACGTGTTAAACCTTCACGGCCAGTATTGTCCATCACTGAAATCCAACCATCACCTTGAATGGTAACGTCTAGATCTCGGCCAGTAGTAACCACACTACCCTGAGCGAAATTATGACCCGGACGCTCTGTCATGCTGAAAACACGAGTAGGCATGCCTTCGCCATACGCTTGCATTGAACGTGCCTGTGCTAAATCAGCACGGAAACCCGTTGTACTTACGTTGGCAAGGTTGTTTGCACGTAGCTGCAAAGCTTGCATATTTTGCTTAGCGCCACTCATGGCAAGAAACAGTGCGCGATCCATAATTTTGCTCCAAAAATCATCTTCTGGGGCTAATAAAGCAAACACTGTGCCAATATTTTTAACTGTTATTTATCAATAATTTAAATAGAAAACGAACAAGAAGGGTGATCATCAAAGGATCATTGAGGAAGAATTGTTGCCAGTGGCATTACCGGGCGGCAATAGGGGCGGCAAATAAAAAGACAAACAACAATACCCAATTCAATAACATTGAATTGGGTATTCGCAGATGATTCAAACGCTTTAAACGATTAACGAATCTGAAGAATATTCTGTTGTAGCTGGTTGTGTACTTCTAGAGAACGCGAGTTCGCCTGGAAGTTACGTTGAGCAGAAATCAAATCAACCAGTTCTTGAGTCATATCGATGTTCGACTGCTCTAGCGAGCCGTTGTTGATGCTACCAAATGAACCTTTGTTCGATTCACCCCAGATCTTGTCACCAGAGTCGTTGGTAGAATCCCATTGAGTACCGCCTTTCTTATCCAGACCTTGCTCATTTGGTACACGAACCAAGCCTACACGGCCAAGCATCACGTTTTCACCATTTGAATAAGTACCTAGAACACTGCCGTACTCATCGAAATCGATTTTTGTTAAGAAACCTGTTGTCGCGCCATCTTCATCAAACTTAGTCAATTCAAACGGAGCGGCAAACTGAGTTGAAGAATCTAAACCAAACTTAAGCACTTGAGTTGGATCAGCACCGTTCAAGTCAATTGGGTTCGCACCAGCACCCAGTGGTTCCGAGTTAATCGGCTGACCATTGTTTAGGCTTGCTAACGTACCGTCATTGTTGAACTTCATTGTGTGACCAACATGACCTTGTGCATTCGTCGCATCACCACCAGTAATGTTGACCGGCTTTTCACCGTTCTCATCTGACATGGTGTAGTACGTTTGCCAAGTGTTTGGTTGAGTCTGATCTTTGAGGTAGTAAGTCGTTAACTTGTAAGACTGACCCATAGAATCGTATACCGTCGAAGACGTTGCACGGTTATAAGTATCAGCATCTTTGAAGTTAAATGCAGCCGGGTCTTTAAGATCACCGTTTGCAGGAAGGTTAACCCCTACTTCAATGTTTTCTGTCTGTTTTGGTTTACCAAACTCAGCAGGAATGTCGAGAGGCTTTGGTGCGTAAGAAAGAACTTCACCCGAGTTTGGATCAACATCGTAACCTAAAAGAAACTCATCGTTAGCGGTAACCATGTAGTTGTCTTTGTTTAGGTGAAATGCACCATTACGCGTTAATTCGTTAATCTCTGGCACCATGCGGTCTTTCGATACTGCAAAGAAACCTGTACCACTTACACGTAAGTCCATTGGGTTGTTCGTATAAATACTTGAACCTTCGTGGAACTGTTGCGCCACTTGGCTAGCTTGCGCACCGCCACCTGCCGTCGTTTTTGCGTTAGTGAACAACGAGCTTGAATAAACATCACCGAACTCGGCACGAGACTCTTTAAAGCCAAATGTGTTTGCGTTCGCAATGTTGTTACTGGTTGTATTAAGGTCTAATTGTGCAGCGGATAGGCCGCTTAAAGCTACATATGACATTCCATTATTCTCCTAATCTATCTAGCTAGCATAGTCACTCAATAAAGAGCTACGCTTTACCAACTTCTAGTACTTCAGCAAGTCGTACTGGCGATGTGAAACCAGCCAGATTGAGTAGTACGTTGCCATCGCCCTTACCAAGAAGCACACTGTTCACGTTCGCATAACTGGAAACTTGGAACTCTGTGTTCTCGCCATCCAGCAAACCCGACGCTTTCACGTTGTATTTACCGGCCGGCAATGGGTTACCGTCTTCGTCTTTTCCGTCCCATTCAACACGTGTATCACCAGATGGTTTAGAGCCGATATCAAATGTGCGAACCAATTGGCCAACTTCGTTCTCAACACGGACCATTACATTGTCCATTGCCTGAGGAAGCTTAACCATTGCCGCCATACCGCCATCACCGGGTTTTACACCTGCCGCACCAGGAACCAATACATCACGCCCAACTAAAGAGGAGGCCTGAAGAGCTTGGTTAGAGGTCATTGATGAATTCAAGCTTTCAAACTGTGTATTCATTTTGCCAATGCCATCTACGGTCGCAAATGAAGCCATTTGCGCAATCATCTGGTCATTGCTAACCGGCTTGAAAGGGTCTTGTTGTGCTAGTTGCTTAGTCAACAAAGATAAGAAGTCTTCTTGTTTAAGATCCTGCTTACCTGTTGTTTCGTCGGGCTTTTTAGCGCCATCTTGAAGACTCTTCAGCTGGTCAACATAGGACAAGCCGCTTTGACCAACATTGTTGTTGATTCCAGCCATGTGCTACCTCCTTATCCTTATTGACCCATCTGCAGCGTACGCAGCAGCATTTGTTTACTCGAGTCAGCAACCTGTACGTTTGTTTGGTACGCACGTGATGCCGAAATCATGTTTGCCATTTCTTCCATAACGTTGACATTAGGCTTGTAGATATAGCCTTCGTTGTTCGCTAATGGGTGATCCGGGTTGTACTCCGCGCTTAGCGGCTTATCGCTTTCCACAATACCTAATACTTTCACAGGCACAGTGTGACCACTGTTGCGTGCTTTATTTAACTCAGCGCCGAACACTGCGTGACGAGCCTTGTAAGTTTCTTCAGCAGAACTACTTACACTGTCCGCGTTCGCAAGGTTGCTCGAGGTCGTATTTAGACGAACAGATTCAGCACTCATCGCAGAACCAGTCACATTGAATACATTGAATAAACTCATCTAATTATTCCCCTTTAATCGCTTTAGTTAAATTCTTGAACTTACTTCCTAAGAAGTCGAGAGAGGCTTGATGCCTAATTTGGTTTTGCATGAAAAGGTTTCTTTCCAAATCCAAATCAACCGTGTTGCCATCTCCTGTATCAGGTTGGGTAGGAATGCGATACTTCGTTTCCCCGTTCACCGTTGTTGAGGCAGAAATGTGCCGACCATCTGTACGGCTAAGACCAATGCTTGCCCCAGAACTTGCCGCTTGCAGTGATTTCTTAAAGTCTAATCCCTTTGCTTTATACCCAGGCGTGTTTGCTTGCGCGATATTGGTGGAAAGCACCTCAGCGTTACGCTCACGTACACCAACTGTGTGCTGGTGAATGCCCAAAGCATTGTCAAAAGAAATAGCCATGTAAACCTCAACTCAAGAACTGACTGTTATGAAATAACCAAAGCAATATATATACCAACTTTTGAAACAAGGCGGTCTATCAATGCTTTTACAGGTTACTCGTGGGTAAACTTGCAATAAACAAGCCAAAAAATAGAGTAAATTGGAATGTCACTCTGACTTAAAGATATAGCTTAAGCAGGAAAAAGAAAACCCAGCACTTGGCTGGGTTTTAAATTTAGACGGTAACCTTACACCTAATATCGGTGCCGCTCGTTACTTTAATTTGTAGATGATGCCTGGATTACAGCGAACCATTTCAAAACGATCGGTTAAGCCTGTTAACGATTCAGACGCGCCCAATAGTAAGTATCCACCAGGGTTCAGGCTATTTGCCATCTGGTTAAGTACCTTTGACTTCATATCAGGCGAGAAGTAAATCAGCACGTTACGACAGAAAATAATGTCGAACTTGCCTAACAATGCATAGCTGTCCATCAGGTTCTGAGGGCGGAAGTTCACCATGCGCTTGACGTTATCTTTCACTTTCATGCGGCCATCGCCCGCATCTTCAAAGAAAGTACGACGGCGCTCTGGAGAAAGTCCACGTCCCAATGCAAGGTTGTCGTAAGCGCCAGTGCGGCACATATCCAACATACTTGCTGAGATGTCAGTTGCGGTAATCGATACATTTGGCAGCATACCTGGCTTACGAGCTTGAGTTTCAAGAATCGTCATTGCCATTGAGTATGCTTCTTGGCCTGAAGAGCTTGCCGCAGACCAAATCTTAATAGGACGTTTATTTGCCGCTATTTCCGGTAGAAGCTTATCCGCAAGCACAGCAAACGGGTAAGTATCACGGAACCAAAGTGTCTCGTTCGTCGTCATGGCATCGACAGCAGCCACACGCAGCTCACGGTTTCGACCTGTTACTACATCTCTCAACAAATCAGACAAAGAAGCTAACTTAAACTTCGTTACTAATGGGCTTAGACGACTGCGCACTAAATACTGCTTGCTGTCACCTAATACAATGCCACATTGAGATTCTAAGAAACGGCTGAAATCGCGATACTCTTGATCACTTATTGTTATAGCAGTCATTAATGTCTCTTTTAGTTAGTTAACGCAGCTTTTACAGCTGCACCAAGCTCATCTGGGTTGAATTTAGCGATGAAGGAGTTAGCTCCAACACGCTCAACCATGGCTTGGTTAAATACACCACTCAACGATGAGTGTAAAATTACGTATAAATCTTTAAGTTCGGCGTGACGACGAATCTCAGCAGTCAGCGTATATCCATCCATTTCTGGCATTTCGATATCAGAAATCACCAATGAAATCTGATCGTAAATACTGCCTTCTGATGACATCTGTATCAGCTTCTCGTAGGCTTCTTTACCATCCTTCACCGAGATAACTTCAAAACCAATCGACTCAATAGCACGTTGAACCTGCTTACGAGCAACGGTCGAGTCATCAGCAATCAAGATGCGGCGAACCAGTTCTTTCTCTTGTTCTACTTTCGCAATATCTTCAGCAATCTTGCTGTCCATTGTTTCATCAACAGGAGAAATTTCTGCAAGGATCTTCTCAACATCAAGAATTTCTACCAATTCATTATCAATGTTGGTTACCGCTGTCAGGTAGTTAGCTCTACCTGCGCCATCTGGCGGCGGAAGAATCGATTCCCAGTGCATGTTAATAATGCGCTCAACTGAACTTACCAAGAAACCTTGAATGGTTCGGTTAAACTCAGAGATAACCACAAAACACTTTTCAATATCCGTTGTAGGACGGCCACCAATCGCTAAGCTCAAGTCGATCACAGAGATCGTTTGGCCACGAATGTGTGCTACACCTTTAACCAGTGGGTTCAAGTTTGGCATCTTTGTCAGCTTAGGGCATTGCAGCACTTCTTTTACTTTAAAGACATTAATGCCGTAACGCTGACGCCCCATTAGGCGAAAGGTTAGTAATTCTAATCGGTTTTGACCGACGAGTTGCGTACGCTGATTCACCGAATCAAGAATACCCGTCATGAGCTCATCTCCATATCAAACTTTTTTGTATAAAAAGTGTTAGTCTACTGCAGGCTACGAACCACCAGAGAAACGGAATGACGTATTATAAAACAAATTTGCCACCTCTTTCCATAGCAATGTGTAGAGCTACTTTTAAAACTGTCGCTAAGTTTATCGGCATTTTATCAATATTGTTTAGTTTTTTTGTACAAGCTGCGACCCCAGAACAAATTGAGATGATTCAGTCTGCAGCGGAGCAACATATCCTTGATACAGTTGAGCAGCCACAAGGTGGCGAACTCTTTGTTAATTCAGCAAATGTTGACTCAAGAATCAAAGCGACAGACTGCCCAGTGCCTTTAGAGACCAGCGCTTCAACAACCACCAATACCCGCAGCAGTATTACGGTTTTAGTGCAATGTGTTCCTGATGAGTGGCGAGTTTATGTACCGGTGCGCCTTTCGATGTCGGTGCCTCTTGTCACCACCACTCGCTCACTCGCGAGAGGCGAAATCGTCGGTCAATACGATGTCACCACCGCTATGATTTCTCTTAACAAGTTTCGTCGCCAAGGTTTCACAGCTCCACATCAGGTCATCGGCGCTAAGGTAAAAAAGAACCTAAGACCGGGCGATGTTGTAGAAAGAGGTGATATCTGTGTCGTGTGCCGAAACGAGAAGGTTATCATACAGGCAGTAAAAGGTGGCATGACCATTACCACCAAAGGAACTGCGCTTACCGATGGCTCTATGGGTGATCAAGTAAGAGTGAAAAATGATAAATCACAGCGTATAATTGAAGGGATTGTTACCAGCATGTCTGAAGTCACGGTTTACTTTTAACTCTTTACTTCTAAATTGACGGTATCGTTAGCGATTTCACTCTCTACTCTAACGCCAAATGTGACGGCGGCGGTGTTTTGTCGCTTTTCGACTATTGAGCTAAAAATTGCTAAAGTATTCGAACCCTTGGTCGATATTGACTGTACAGGTTCCCATTTTTGAAGAAAAAGGCTTAACTATGGCAGGCATTGATAATATTCGTTCAGGGCAAACCCTAACGACCACTAACCGATCAGCAGTACGCTCTGATTCTAGTTCTGAGGCATCACGTTCTGATGTATCAACTAAATCACCAGCAAGCAAAGATGCGGTTTCACTTAGCCAACAAGGCAAAGCGATTGGTCAGCTCCACCAAGATATGGCAGCACAGCCAAGCTTTGATTCTGTGAAAGTAGCAGCGATCAAAGAAGCAATTGCGAATGGTTCATACACTGTCGATCCAGAGAAACTGGCTGACAACATGATCAAGTTCGAAGATGAATTAAAAGGCCTTTAAGAAAACACTAACTTTTCATTGAAGTTATTGTCTTAAAGTACACGAGGTTATGAATAGGTTTACGTTATGGCGGCACTAGCAGATTTAGTTAATTTTCAACTTCAAAATGCCAAAGCCTTATCTGAATTACTAAGTTCAGAGAAAACCGCTATTACGAGCCGACAATCAAACGATATTGAGCGAATCGCCAAAGAAAAAGTGGTCCTAGTTGAACAACTAAGATCAACCGATCAGCGAATCGCAGCCCATACCAATATCTCAGAACTGACCGAGAACCCTGAACTTGCTCAGTTAGTCACTAAGATCCAGTCCATAGTGCACGATTGCCAGCAAGCGAACCTTGTGAATGGCGAAGCCTTAAATCGAGCGCACCTTAGCTTCAAAAAACTCAGCAATATGATGCAGCAAAGTCACGGAAAAATTGGCATGACCTACAATGCCGGTGGTCAAACGCATACTATCTCTACGCTGGGAACCAACGTAAAAGCCTAGTTAAGTTAACTCTTCCTCTTCAGTAATACCCCTTGTTAACCGTTTATCTGTATCTCAGACTATTCCTGTCGTTATCTTTTATTAAAACACCTAATCAGCCTTTGAACGCCCTGACAAAATCGATAAACAAAAAAGCGGCAAGTATTTTCATACTTGCCGCTTTTACATTCATATTAGTTATTGGTTGCCGATACGCCATCTGGAAAACGAAAGCAGCCAATATAACTGGATAGTCCTATCGCTAGACGCCCCTTGGGCTAGAACAGCGTTTGTTGTCTCTTTTCAGGTACAGGTTGAACTTCACCGTAATTACGTAGCTGTTCCATCTTACGGATATCAAGCTGAAGCTCAGTAACATAGCTATCGCCCACAGGGTAGCTGCGTACCACTTCTGCACCGCGGATTACGCCATCAACCGCACCAGAAGTACGTTCCGTACCAAGGCGTTGATCTTCCAACTCTGCCCGACCACTCACTCGCATACCGTAAACTTGTTCTGCAAGTTCACGATAGGCGTCGATCTTAGAAGCTCTCATCGCACGGATACGTCTTTCTTCATCGTTACGTCCTTTCTGCTCACTGATACTCGCGTAGCCAACGGCAACTAAGTAGTCGTCTGGCCTCATGTTTTGCAGTGGCTGACAGCCAACAAGCAGTAAAGCGGCAACAACAAATATTAACTTCTTCATCTCGAACTCCTAAGGGCGAAGAATAACAGTATAAGGCTGGCTGATCGTTGGGTCAGAACGAATGATAACGCCATCTTGAGTTCGAATACTGTTTAGAGTATCTAGGTCACGACCAATACGGTCTGCAGGCAAGAAGCCTTGTGCCGTCGCCACGACAATGCGAGTTTGCATGCCAACAACACGAGCATTGACTAACACACCACCTTCTTGGCGAAGCATAGTGCCTGTCAGTACGTACTGTACGTCTTGTTCTTGAGCTAAGTCTTTCCAATCGCGGCTTAACGCAAAGTCACCTTGATGAGTCACTTGAATAGAACCTGTTGTTTTGAAATCAACAACCTTGAAGCCACGACGCTGAAACTGATGAATGAAACCTTCTGATACCGAGTTTCCTAGCCAGTTCGTTGTGTCCATGTGTTGCAGGTCAACAAACGACGTAATCGCTATCGGAGTTCTTGCTGAGATACTCGTATTCGAAATGATCAGATCTTCGGTCATACTTTCCACGAAGAAATCCATGGTATGACGAGGGCTATCCATCAACATAAACTGACTGCCTGAATATTCAGACTTGCCGTTATAGATTGGCGAATAAGCGCATGAGGTCAACAACATGACACTCATTACTACGAGCCATTTTTTCATTCTCTTATCTCCAGATAGGTTTAGTGCTCCCTGTTCCAATATGTTCTCACCATTATTCTTTTCAATGGATTACAATGTTGGAACAGTCTTTGCTTTTCATTAATGGTTCAGATTAAGAAAAACGCACTTAAGTCAGCTTCAAGCTTATAGTTATTTGTTAAGCAATATTTATACCCAACTGGTAACGAATAGATGAAAAAAATAATTTCTTACTTATTTTCAATAAGTTCACTGATAACCATAAGCTTCAGTGCTCATGCCTCTTGGTATGAGGTTACCGGTACCGCAGCCATCGTATCGTCAGAGGAAACGGCAAGGGTCCATGCTCTGGAAGACGCGGTATATAAAGCGATCCAGTTCTCAGGAGCCGACATTGGTAGCATTGCCAACCTCACGCCCTACCTCGACGCAAACAAAAAAGAGTTTCAATTTACCAATCATGAAGTGCGCTACATCTTGGTAGAAAAAGAGAAAAAACGCAGTGGCAATATAATGATCACCGCAAGGATCGATATCTATCCTTCGGCAAATGCTTGCCATGAGAGCCAATATAAGAAGACATTTTTGGTCGGCAACATCGATGTGACTTCCCCACAGCAAGCTGTAATGGGCAGAATCTATAACATCGGTGATGATTTTGGTCATGTCGTAGATCGACAGCTGGCGCAAGAGTCTCGCAGCTTTGTTTCCGTTGGCACGACCAATTACGATATCGACAAGCGTCGACCTGAAGTGATCAAGATGATCGCCCAAGACACTGGCGCACAATACATCATTGGTGGCGACATTACCGATTTAACCGCGACCATCGAGTCCAAACTGTTGAAAGACGACATCATCAATCGCCAGTTTGCGTTAGAGATGCAAGTCTTCGATGGTAAAACAGGACATCAGGTTTACAACCGTAGCTATCGTGAAGTGGCAAAGTGGCCATTTGCTAAGACCAGCGAAGTCGACACCCGCAGTGCTCGTTTCTGGGCATCAACCTACGGCAGTATGATGCTGCGTGTTAGCCGCAATATTATGTTGGACTTGGAATCTGAAGTGTCATGTAAGATCACGCTTCCAGAGGTGGCAGCGGTATTTGGTAACACGGTGACCATTGATTTAGGTCGAATGCATGGTGTTCAACAAGGTGACAAACTGCAACTGTGGCACACAGGTTCGTTTATCGACCAACGCGGCTTGCCACGTAATAAGGTATCTCAAAGCGATATCACACTGACCGTTTCTCGCGTTTATGAAAACGAAGCAGAACTGACGATCGACCAACCAAGCCTTGCTGGAAGCATTCAAATTGGTGATGTGATGCAGAAAATCATGTAGTTAGCGACACGCCCGCCTCACAGTTTCTAATAAAGCCTTAGCACTTTTGTTAAGGCTTTATTTTTTTTCATGGGTATTAGTTTCGGTTTTGCAGTATTTGGCGTAATCTTATTAATAACATAATCATCACTTAGCAAACTATGAGTCAGAATAATCTAATTGGTGCTACCGGTTACCGCTTTATCTCGAAAGGTAAAACCGCTTTTAAGATCCACATTCATACTCCCGAAGATACGGTGTTGCATCGGTCGGTCGGTTTTGTTCGTATGGGTGAAGACAAAGCACTGAAGAAAACCATTAAATTAAGAGATGAACTGGGCAGACAGCTATGGGGCAAATTTTGGCCCAAAGTCCTCAAAGAGCCCTACCTGATGACGCGCCTGCCTCATAGTCTAGAACCCAAAATTGTATTCAAACCAAATCCAACTCAGAGTGATCCTGAGCACCGCGACGAGTGCTACATCGCTAAGTGGCGCGTCTTCTCTGAGAATGGTGACTACAAGTACAAAACCAAGGTATGTTCAATCAGAAAGCACGGCCGACTTGCAGCTTATAGCCAAACCAAACGTGCGCTGCTTGATGCTCACAAAGACGTAATTGATCTACTTATATTTATGGGACGATTGAACAGCATCGACTTAAAATAGGCTTAAATCCGATTAAGCTGACCGCCCATATTTTTCAGATACAAAAACAGCCGCACATTGCGGCTGTTTTTAATTTATGACGATCCATCGTGGCAATTTAGAGTATTGCTACATACAAAATCGATTACCTAGTTTCGGCATATCTCAGCCAGTGTCGCCAATCGGCGCTTAGACTCTTTCACATAAGGGTTGGCTTGATCCCATGCGTAACCCGCCAGAATTGAGCACACCATCTGCTTAATCTTTGGATTTGGATCTTGATAGAAAATCACATCCTGCAAAGTACCTGAGTACCACCCCTCAACATACGTTCTAAAGGTGTTTACACCAACCATCAAAGGAGCGGCATAATCGCGTTCCCAATCTACCTTCTCACCGTTAAGTTGCTTTTCGACACACTCAACCGCAAACTGTGCCGACTTCATCGCAATCGTCACGCCTGACGAGAACACCGGGTCAAGGAACTCGCCGGCATTGCCAAGCAACGCGTACTTATCCGTCGCCAAATGTTTTACATTGGCAGAATAGCCACCAATTTCACCCGCAGGGTTTGGATACTCGGCGCTTGCCAGTATCTCAGCCAAGCCCGGCTCTTCCGCTGCCAGCTGTTTAATTGCAGCAATCTTGTCTTCTGGATAGGACTCAAAGAACTTAGGCTCTCCTACGACACCAAACGAAGAGACACCGTTACTAAACGGGATCAACCAATACCAAACATCAGGGTTGGTTGGATGCACAGAGATAAGAATTTTATTTCGGTCATATTCAAGATCGGTATCCACCTCTGCAATATGATCGTTAATGTGCGTAAAAATAGCTTTGCGTGGAGGGAGCGATGACGGCTCTGCCAAGTTAAGCATTTTTGGTAGCACTCGACCAAAACCACTGCCATCCAGAACGTATTGCGCTTCTATCTGATAACGCTCTCCACCCAGCACTTGTACATCTAAAATGGTGCTGTCGTCGGTGAAATTAATGCCCATTAACTCATGTTGGTAATCAATGCAGACACCCTGCGCCTCAGCCGTATCTGCCAAAACCTTATCAAAGGCACCTCGCTGAACCTGAAACGTAGTTCCAGGGCCAGAAGAGAACTTGTCTTCAAAATTAAACGCCGTATAAACGCCATTTTTGCGAAAGGCAGCGCCATCTTTGTATTGGAAGTTAGCGTTGATCACTGCGTCAGTCATCCCAGCCTGTTCAATCACTTCCATACAAGCTGGTAATAGGCTTTCACCAATAGAAAAGCGAGGGAATACGCTCTTTTCAATCACTCGAACATCGATGCCTTTTTTATGAAGTAAAGACGCAGCAATAGACCCTGATGGCCCAGCTCCGATGATCACCACTTGAGTTGATAGTTTTTTCATTATTTAAGCCATGTTTGTTATTTTTATTGCGCGCCAGCTTTCAATTCTAGAAGCGTGTGACCAAGACCGATATCGTCGGTACGCGTTACCACTTCAAAGCCCGCTTCTTCAACAATCTCTAAGAAATCTTCACTGCGGTAAAAACGACTGTTGCCATTGGCCAAGCAGGTAAAGTAGAGAGACGTCGCGTTTAAGCTATAAGAAGCCGCATCGTATTTCTGTGAATCCCAAAACAGTTCAAGGATATAGACAGTCGCATCTTCTGACATATGAGAGCGAACGCGCTTTAATATGCTCAGAATCTCCATTGGCGAGAAACAATCAAGGAACTGACTCATCCACCAAACATCCGCGCCCGTTGGCAGAGTTTGCTGTTTATCCAGCATATTCGCTGGGAATGGCGTGACTCGCTCTTGATGACCATGCTTTGCCGCGTTTGCCATTGCCATTTCTAGCTGCTGTGGCAAATCAACAATCGTCACCTCAACGTCCGCATCATGGTTGCAGCATTGCATCGCCCACTTACCCGTGTTGCCGCCGATATCCACCAGCGACTTAGGTTTCTTGCTGAAGACTTTTTCAAGTAACACAGGGAACGAGCGATCCGAATAGAAGTGATCAAACTTGAACCAACTCTCTTTTGCTTTTTCTGGCAATTGAGACAAGCCTTGGTAAATGGTTTCCCAATCACCCAACTCTTTCAAGCCTGCAGGTGTGCCTTCTTCAATCGCTTCTGTTAGATGCATCATCGCGGCATAACAAACATCGGCTGTGAAATCCATGTTTGCGTTAGTCATACCATCATGCAGAAGGTAGAAACCAAGGTTAGCCATTTTGTAGTTAGGCTTTTCCCAAGTCACAATATGAGCACTTAACGCCATATCGAGCAGGACTTTCACGCCGTACTCAGAGACACCGGTCGATTCAGAGATAGACTCTGCTGGTAAACCCTCGTTGCCCGCGTCATCTAACGCTTTCAAAATGCCTAAATCACGAAGTGTACGAGCAGTATGAAAAACAATCGGAGCGAAAGACAATTTCTGCGCTTCTGTTTTTGCTTCTAATGCGTTGAATGGATCTAATTTATATTCCGACACGAAAAACCTAACTTTAAATAATAGAGAGTTACTCAGCTGCCATTTGCGCAAGCTTACGTTTAATATCAACGTTTAAGTTATTAACCCAACGGTTGTAATTACGGTGTATTTCACCATCGTCGTACTTCAAATTCTCTGATTCAACGTAAAGAATAGAGTAAAACTTATCACTATAAGGAATTTCAACCACAGCGTGGTGCGAACGAACATACAATTCAGCGCGGATCAAACCAGGCTTTATTTCTGAAACCAACCAGCCTCGATTTTCAGCAGATTCAGAAATAGCTGATTTAACCTGTTTACTTTGAAGATTCAGTGCAACTGGAGTATCCTCAACATTCATTACAGGTTGGACTCGTCCACATCCTGCAAGAACGAATATGAATAACATTGAAACTGCTATTTTTAGTAATTTCATATAAATTCCTTATCTGTGTTTATTTATAAGCGCGCATAGTATTTAGTTAGACTCAAAGCAAATCAATACTCTATGTCAAATCAATCCCAATTAATGTCGTTTAATATTGAGAAATGGTCTGCAAATTCGGCTGGTCTCAATTCTGTTGCCCAATGGCAAGCGTGGAGCACTAATTTAGATTGGCCACAAGATGGCTCAACTGAATTTAAAGCTATTCCTCCAATGATGCGCCGCCGAATGAGTGTGCAAAGCAAACTTGCTGTCCAAACCGCGTTAACCCTATTAAAAGACACCTCGATTGATTATCTGGTCTTTGCTAGCCGACATGGTGAGTTGCATCGAACCGCCACTTTGATTCAGTCGATATTAGAAGGTGACGATGCCTCACCAATGGCGTTCTCGCAGTCGGTACATAATACCGCAGCTGGTCTAACCACCATTGCCGCCAAAGCACCGATTCCACTGACTTCAATAGCCGCAGGGCAAGATACTTTCCATAACGCTCTGATCGAAGCTTATCTTTACCTTCATCAATATCCGTCGCATCGAGTGTTAGTTATCGATTTCGACCAACCTCTGCCCGAGCTCTACCAAGAGTACGAAACACAGAACTTTGCTGATTATGCGCTGGGCTTAGTGCTCACCGCTGGCAGTGAATACTCTATTACTAGGACAGTAGAGACCAACCAAGCACCTTCCGTGTTACCACAAGGGTTACAAACGCTCCAACATATCTTATTAGGTACAAATGGGTGGGCTATTGCTGGCAAGCACCAAACTTGGTCTTGGGTAAATAACACCGAGACAGGTACAGCGTAATGAGCAGAGTAGACCAGTATTGGCGAGTATTCGCGACAGGCCTCTGCTTTACCATCTTTGGTTTGGGTGGCTTAGTATTGAGCTTCTTAATCTTACCGACTATCGCGCTAACCAATCCCAATACCATTAAAAGAGAGCTTAAAGCACAGCGATTAATCCGTTTCTCATTCAATGCGTTTTGCCAGATCATGAAGTTCACCGGAGCAATCGATTACCGAATTGATGGTGCAGAACTACTGCGTAACGACCGTAACTGCATTATCGTCGCCAACCACCCAAGTTTGATTGACTATGTGCTGATCGCCTCTCAACTTCCTCAATGTGATTGCCTCGTCAAAGCGGCCATTTGGGAAAACCCTTTTATGAAAAGGATTGTCAAAGCGGCAGGTTATATACCGAACCAAGCCCCTGACGATCTTTTAGAGCGCTGTGAAGAACGCTTCTCACGTGGCAATGTCATGCTGATTTTTCCCGAAGGAACTCGCACAACGCCAGGAATTGAACCATCCTTACAGCGTGGGGCGGCACAAATCGCGACTCGAACACAAACCGATTTACGCGTGATTCATATTACGGTTTCTCCGACATTCTTAACGAAAGAGAAAAAATGGTATCAAGTTCCTGCGTCGAAGCCCTTTTTTCATGTCGCGGTGAAAGGTAAAATAGAAGTCGAACCATTTATTGAAGGCTCAAATAATTTAACTTCGGCAGCAAGGCGCCTTAATCATCATCTTGCACAAACAATTTTCCCTTCCGAAGAAAACATTTAGCGTATCAATAACATAACAGGCGATATCGGCATTTCGAAAATACCTCATATAATGTAGAATCGCCCCCTTAAAGCAGCATTCAGATAAAGCATTAAGTAGGCCAAAGTGGAAACATTACACAACGAACTGAAACAACTGATCATCGACGCATTGAACCTTGAAGACATGAGCATTGATGAGATTGAAACGGAAGCTCCACTATTTGGTGATGGACTTGGACTAGACTCTATCGATGCCCTTGAGCTTGGCCTTGCTATCAAGAAAAAGTACAACATTGTTATCGATGCAGATGATTCAAACACTCGACAGCACTTTGCGTCAGTTGAAAATCTAGCGAACTACATCTCTTCTCAAACGAATAACTAGACAGATCTTTATGACACAAGCTAACCAACAAGAAGTATACAACCAGGTTAAAGATGCGCTTATTGAGCTGTTCGAGCTTGACGCTGAAGATATCACCCCTGAAGCTCATCTCTATCTTGATCTAGACCTAGACAGCATTGATGCCGTTGATTTGGTCGTTCACCTACAGAACGTCACAGGTAAGAAGATAAAACCTGAAGAGTTCAAAGCAGTGCGCACCGTTAATGACGTTGTCGAATCTGTGGTTGAACTATTGAAGGACGCCTAATGCGTCCTCTGCTGACTTTACTGTCGGCAATTATACTTTTCACTTATCCAATAGCGGTTTACTTTGGACTCAACAAGTTTGGCTTACAAACCGTTGGTATTGCCTTAGCCGCTATCTTTGCTGTACGCATTTTCACCGGCGGTCAGGCTAAAATCAAAGAGCTAAAACACCTAGCTTGGATCAGTGGAAGTGCCGGTATTGTTCTGCTGGCTTTAGGCTTAGCCTTTAAGCAACACGGCTGGCTAACCTATTATCCCGTTATCGTTAATGTTTGTATGCTGGTTGTATTCGCTTCGAGCCTATGGCAACCACAAACGATTATCGAACGTCTTGCTCGCCTTCAAGAGCCTGAACTTCCGCAAAGTGGCGTTGATTACACACGAAAAGTCACCAAAGTGTGGTGCTTGTTCTTTGTTATCAATGGCTCTATTGCCCTTTACACCTGCTTCCAACCGCTAGAAGTATGGACCCTATACAATGGCTTACTCAGCTATCTGTTTGCAGGGTTACTCTTTGCAGGAGAGTGGGTAGTAAGACAGCGCATTCGTCAGAGTTAAATTGTTATGACCCAAACCGTATCTTACACCTCGTTGTCTGAGCTTCTTAGCCAGGACAGAGCCCCTGAATCTATTGTCTGCTTTGACGACAATAGCGAGATTACGTGGCAAACATTTAACGACGACTTATCTCAACTCGTACAATTTTTGTCTTTATCCCCTTTTCAACGAATCGCGATTTGTACCCAAGACAGCTACCTATTTGCGGTGGCCTTTTTGGCATGTACAGCAGCCAACAAACACATCATCTTACCGGGCAACTACCAGCCATGTGCGCTTGCTGAGTTAAGTAAGCAGTTTGATTGCCTGCTAGTTGATAACTCGATTGGCGAAGTTGAGGTGAATGACGTTCGTAATATCCAAACCTTATTGGATTCAAACACTGAAGCACAAAAACCTCTAACCGAGAATCTTACGACCATTGATTTGGCAACAGTCCCATTAACTCTGTTCACTTCAGGTTCAAGTGGCACGCCAAAAGCGATAGATAAAACGTTAGAGCACCTCGATATTGAGACCGCTCAGTTACACAAGAACTGGGGTGAGTTACTCAAGGGAAACCAAATCCAAAGCACAGTTTCTCATCAACATATCTATGGTTTGCTGTTTAGAATCTTATGGCCACTATGCTCTGGTGTTCCATTTGCTCGACACAACCTTGAATACCCAGAACAGATCTTATCTCACGCAAATCAAAACTGTGTACTAATCAGCAGCCCAGCGCTACTTAAACGATTAAAGCATGAGACCAACAAGGTACAACTTGCAGGAATCTTCTCTTCGGGTGGTCCATTGCCTACCGAGTCGGCTCACCAGTCACGAGATCTGCTTGGTCATTTACCGATTGAAGTCTTTGGTAGCACAGAAACCGGTGGCATCGCATTTCGTCAGCAAGAGAGCGCTCAAACGCCTTGGCAGCTTTTTGCCTGTATTGAGGCTAGTCTCAACAGTGAGAATTGCATTAAGTTATTGTCGCCGTACATCGATAAGAATAACTGGTATCAAACCTCTGATGAGTGCGAGATGGTCTCGGAGAATCAATTCATATTGAAGGGCCGAACGGACCGAGTGATCAAGATAGAAGAAAAGCGAGTATCACTGGTTGAAGTGGAAAAGCGACTGGAGCAACTGCCTTGGATAAGTGAGTGCGTGGTTATTCCATTTGAGGAGCCTGAGCGATTAATATTAGCCTCTGTTTTGGTATTATCAGATGAAGGCCAAGCCGCTCTATCGACCATGAGCAAAGGTAAATTCTGGTTGATGCTGCGTACAGAACTCAGAAAGTGGTTAGAGCCAATCGCAATCCCGAGAAAATACCGTGTTGTCGATGAGATCCCCCTCAACAGCCAAGGTAAGCGATTAACATCTCAAATAGAACAGCTAATAAAATCATAGAAACCGCTGATCGTATTTTACACTGAGATTATCTTTTTATATTTTTGTCAAAGAACCAATATTTGCCCAAGGATTCTAAGCACGCCCTATGGATAAAAGAAAACCAAACATCATTGCTGTAGACACGGTAGAAAATGAATCGACCCTGACACTTCATGTTAGCGGAGATATCACCGACTTTAATGGGCACTTCAAGAGCTTCCCTATTCTACCTGGCGTCACGCAAATTGATTGGGCACTTCACTACGCAGTCCAAGAGTTAGGCGTTCCTGGTTTCTTTAAAGGAATGGAAGTCATTAAGTTCCAAGAGCCTATCCTGCCTGACGCTACAATCCAGCTATCACTCAAATGGGATGCTGACAAAGACAAGCTGAGCTTTAGTTACACATCAAACAACGGTGAACAGACCCACTCTTCAGGCAAAATGAAGCTGGGAGAAAAAAGTGAATAGCGCTCCCGTCGAGGCTACTTCTCAACACCACACAAAAGAAAGCAGCTACAAGGCTTGCTTCCTTATCCCGTGCTTTAACCATGGCGCAACCATGCCGGCTGTGGTGTCGTCACTTCATCATTTTGAGTTACCGATCATCATCGTTGACGATGGCAGTGAACTCACAACAAAACAGTTTCTGTCTCCCCTAGCAGAGAATTCAAACGTAACCTTGGTGACGCTTGAACAGAACCAAGGTAAAGGCGGCGCAGTAAAAGCCGGAATCAAAAAAGCGCAGCAACTAGGCTTTAGCCACGCTATTCAGATAGATGCTGATGGGCAACACGACCTGGAAGCCTTGCCAACATTGATTGAGGCCTCACAAGCTAAGCCACAACGTCTGATATCAGGCCAGCCTATCTACGACGACAGCGTACCCAAAGCAAGGCTCTATGGGCGCTACGCGACACATATCTGGGTATGGATAGAAACCCTTTCTTTATCAATTAAAGACAGCATGTGTGGCTTTAGAGCGTATCCTATCAACCAAACTCAAACTGTGTTGAATAAGTACGATGTTGGTTCGAGAATGGACTTCGATATCGAGATTTTGGTTCGCCTGTATTGGGAAGGTTGCGACATAGACTTCGTTGAAACGCGCGTTATCTATCCTGAGAACGGCATCTCTCATTTCGATGCGTTGTGGGATAACGTCAAAATCAGTTGGATGCATACACGTCTATTCTTCAGCATGCTGCCAAGAGCACCAAAACTGATTGCTCGCCATTTCAAATCCGATTCAGCTGATAATAACCCAAATTTATCGACTGATTCAGAGCCGCAAGCTTCTGAACAACCACACTGGTCCCGCACTCAAGAACGCGGCACAGTATTAGGCATTAAGCTGTTATTAGCCATTTATACCTTGTTAGGTCGCGGTGTGTTCAACCTCATTCTGCGTGGTGTGATGCGTTACTACCACTTGACGGGCCAGCGTGCGCGAAACGCTTCCGAACAATATCTATTCCAATTAAAAGCCTATGCGGAACAGCAAAATATTGAGCTCCCCGGAGAACTAACCAGTTACAACCATCTGCTTTCATTTGGCCATACGATGCTCGACAAGCTCGCGGCATGGAAAGGTGATTTCTCGGCAGATAACCTGACTATTCATGGCCAAGACCAGTTCGAGAGCATGGTGGCAAATAAGCAAGGTGTGCTAATCCTTGGATCTCACCTTGGCAATATTGAGCTGTGCCGAGCTTTAGGTCGCAGACACTCGAACATCAAAATCAACGCCCTGGTTTTTACAGAACACGCCGAACGTTTTAATTCCGTGATGAAAGCGGTTAACCCGCAGTCTGATTTAAATCTGATTCAGGTGACATCGATGGGGCCTGATACCGCTATCTTGTTACAACAGAAACTAGAGCAAGGCGAATGGATCGTGATTGTTGGCGATCGAACTTCCACCAGCAAAGAGAGCCGCTCAGTATGGGCTGAGTTCTTAGGTAAGGAAGCTCCATTCCCTCAAGGTCCATTTATGTTAGCCTCGGTTCTCAAAGCACCCGTATTTTTGCTGTTTGGGTTACGTGACGACTCACAATCTAAGCCGCATTTTAATGTCTATTTCGAGCATTTTAGCAACAAGATCGAGCTACCAAGAAAGACTCGCGAACAATCTTTACAGCAAGTCGTGCAAAAATACGCAAATCGACTTCAGCACTACACACTGCAAGCACCGCTTCAGTGGTACAACTTTTTTAATTTTTGGACATTGAGCAAGCACCATGACGAAAAAGAATCCAAATAGCATCACCTTTGGTGCCGAGCGCCTCACGATTGAGGATGTTGTCGCTATCTCACAAGGCGCAAAAGCCTCGATGAACACAAGTGAAGCATTCACATCTAAGATCGACCGTGGTGTCGCTTTCTTAGAACGCCTATTGAAAGAAGAAGGTGTGATTTACGGTGTAACGACGGGTTACGGTGACTCATGTACGGTTGCGATTCCGCCAAACCTAGTTGACGAGCTACCACTGCATTTAACACGTTTTCACGGCTGTGGTTTAGGTGAAATATTGTCTCACGAACAAGCTCGTGCAGTCCTTGCAACTCGTCTTTGTTCGTTATCACAAGGTGTCTCTGGTGTGACTCACGATCTACTCAACCAGATCGTTACCCTAATCAACCAAGACATCTCACCACGCATTCCTCAAGAAGGATCGGTGGGTGCCAGTGGCGACTTAACACCTCTGTCTTACTTAGCCGCAGCACTGATTGGTGAGCGTGATGTAATCTACAAAGGTGAAGTGCGCCCAACCAGTGACGTCTACAAAGAGTTAGGAATTAGCCCTATCAAACTTAAGCCAAAAGAAGGCTTGGCGTTGATGAATGGTACGTCTGTAATGACGGCATTAGCTTGTATCGCTTACAAGCGTGCGGAATATCTAGCTCAGCTATCAACTAAGATCACCGCTATGGTATCAGTCGGTATGCACGGCAATGACTTCCATTTCGATGAAGCGCTGTTTGCAGTCAAACCTCATCCTGGTCAACAACAAGTTGCTGCATGGCTGCGTGATGATCTGCAAGCGGATCGCCCGCCACGTAACAGTGATCGCCTCCAAGATCGTTACTCTCTGCGCTGTGCTCCACATGTTATCGGCGTGGTTCAAGACTCTCTGCCTTGGCTACGCCAAATGATCGAGAACGAGCTAAACAGTGCCAACGACAACCCAATTATCGATGGTGATAATGAGCGCGTACTGCACGGTGGACACTTCTACGGTGGACACATTGCAATGGCGATGGATACGTTAAAAACTGCAGTTGCGAACCTTGCTGATCTGCTTGACCGTCAAATGGCTCAGCTGATGGACTACAAGTTCAACAACGGTTTGCCATTCAACCTAACGGGTGCTGAAGGCGAACGTAAGCCAATCAACCACGGCTTTAAAGCAGTACAGATTGGCGTTTCAGCTTGGACAGCAGAAGCATTGAAACACACCATGCCAGCAAGCGTATTCTCTCGCTCAACTGAGTGTCACAACCAAGATAAAGTGAGTATGGGCACCATCGCAGCTCGTGACTGTTTACGCGTTCTAGAGCTAACCGAACAAGTGGCAGCAGCGTCACTACTGGCGGGGACACAAGCACTCGAACTTCGTAAGCGCCACAATGAGCTTGATGAGCACCACATGAGTGAGAACCTCAAGCACATTCGCGACGAAGTGCTTAAGGAGTTTGAATTTATCGTAGAAGATCGACCACTTGAAGGCGATCTACGCCACTTCATTGCTCGTATTCAAAGTCAGCACTGGTCACTTTACTCATAAAGTAGCCAACCCTTTACGCAATATTGTTGAGAGCGATTTATGTCTGAAATCCTTCACCCATTACAATCTGAGGTGACGCTTATCACCTCATTCCAAGATGCCGACCCAATGGGCGTGATCTATCACGGCAACTACTTCCGATTCTTTGAAGAAGTTAGGCGCATCATGATGGATAAGATTGAGTACAACTACCATGAGATGAAGGATTCTGGCTACATGTGGCCTATCATCGATACCCGCGTGAAATACATTAAGGCGATACCGTTTAATCACAAGATTAAGGTAACGGCGAAACTCACCGAGTGGGAAAATCGCCTGCGCGTCGATTATGAAATTCATGATGCTCTAACCGGTGCTCGAATGACACGTGCTCACACCATGCAGGTTGCCGTCACCATCGAAGAACAAGAGATGTGCTTTGCCTCACCCAAAGTGTTTACTGACAAAGTCGAACACTGGCACCAATTTGGTTGCTTACCTCTAGCAACTGAACATCAAACACAAACCTCTAACCCACAGCAGGTGAACCATGAATCTGTTTAAACGCAGTCGCAAATACATCAATATCGCGCTAATTGGACTTACTGCGATGATGGCAAGCGGCCTTGTAAGCGCCAAAGAAAACTCTGCTGCTGTCAATTCTATTTCAGAGCTGCAGACGGTGCTCAGCGAAAATAGTATTGTGCGTGGTGAGTTCACTCAAACACGCAATATGGAGATGTTCGCCCAGCCTTTAACGTCACAAGGTACATTTCTGTTAGACAAATCAAGTGGCTTACTCTGGACACAAACCACTCCGTTTCCCGTGAACTTAGTGCTCACCGATAACAAACTGAGCCAAAGGTTTGCCGATCAACCCGCAAAAATCATCACCGACAAAGAAAATCCAATGGCGTTTTATTTCAGCCATATCTTCTTGTCAGTGTTTCATGGGGACACGCAAAAACTTCAGGAACAGTTCGCACTCAATTTTGAGCCCGCAACTAACACCAGCTCTGATGAAAATGTACAAGCATGGACACTGACTCTAAAGCCCAAAAATACACCGATGAATGCGGTGTTTGAGGCTATCACGCTGCAAGGCAACAGCGATATTGAACGTATTGAGTTGAAAGAGATTCGTGGAGATAGCACAGTGATCGAATTCAGTCAGTTAAGCCATCTACCGGAAGTATTATCAGATGCTGAAGCGAAACAATTCCAACTCTAGTCTTGCCCTTGTTTGGCTTGTTGTTGTAATGCTGTTTAGCGGGTTGTTGACCAAACAATTCGCTTTTTCTTCGTCGGTACCGATTGAAAGCAACATTCTAAAGTTACTGCCCGAAAACCAGCAAGACCCAATGGTAGAGCAAGCCTTTCAGCAGATATCCAGCTCGATGAGCGAGCAAGTGGTATTTATCATAAGCGCTCCCGATATCGAACAAACCATGGTTGCGACCGACGCTTTTGAAAAAGCTCTCAACCAAAGAACTTTTTCAAGTCAGCCAACTCTGTTTAAGCAAGTTCAAGGTAAAATCAACGCCAGCACTCAAAGCCAGTGGAGCGATTTCTATTTTCGTCACCGATCTCAACTGCTGACCCAACAACAAAAAGAGACGCTGACACACTCGCCTGATTCGCGAGCTCAATATGTCATTCAGTCTCTGTACAATCCATTCTCAGGCGTCACTGCAGCAGAGTTATCTCTCGACCCATTCTTGTTATTTCGCGACTACATCAGTGCTATTGGCGTCCAATCAAGTAACTTTGTTCTGAAAGAGGGCTATCTCACGGCCCAGTCGAATGAGCAAACTCATATTTTAGTCACGGCTACTCTGGCGGACTCACCTTATAGCTTGGCGATTCAAGAACAACTTCCAGATCTTGATTCAATTGAGCGCGAGGTCGAAAAACAATTTGGCGTCAAGGTGCAGCATACTGGTGTGGTGTTCTACGCCAATTACGGTACCGAAAGCGCGAAATCAGAAATCAGTACCATTGGTTTGGGCTCATTGGCAGGCGTTATTTTATTGGTGTGGCTGACATTTCGTAGTGCGCTACCACTTGCCTTATCTTTACTCTCAATCAGTACAGGATTATTGGTTGCACTGGCAAGCACTGTCGCTATCTTTGGTAAGGTGCATCTATTCAGCTTGGTGTTTGGCGCTAGCTTGATTGGCGTATCCATCGATTACTCTTTTCACTATCTCACTGACCGTTTGGCCGCAGGAAGCCACTGGCAGAGCGATAAAGGCCTAAAGCATATTTTCATTGCCATCACTCTAGGTTTAATCACCAGCTTAATCGGATACTTAGGGCTACTGGTTGCGCCATTCCCAGGCTTGCAGCAACTGGCTCTGTTTTCGTCGATTGGACTGATCGCAGCTTACGCCAGTGTGGTGTGCTGGTACCCCGTTTTAGCGGTAAAACCAGGCCAAGAGCGCCCTCTTCCCCTGTCGAAACTTTGGCATACTTGGTTAAGCCTTTGGAGCAACCAAAAATTTAGAATTGGCTTACCGTTAACAGTGACTGTCGTTAGCTTGATGTCACTCAGTCAAATTCGTTACGACGACGATATTCGCCAGCTTCAGGCTATGCCCGAACAACTCAAACAACAAGAGCAAGCCATTACTGAGATATCAGGGTTAGGCAGTGGTCAAAATATGCTTTTGGTCACAGCTCAGAGCGACCAAAAGCTACTCAAAAAATTGACAGAAATCACCACAAGCTTAGATTCTCTGGTCAATAGCCAAGGTATCTCCGGGTATCGCAGCATCAATCAACACTTGTTAAGTAAACAAGAACAGCATGATAACTATCAGTTGGTTGAACAACTCTATAGTCAACAAAGCCATATATTACAAAGCTCTCTCGGTTGGTCTACGTTTCCAGAACTACCAAAATTCGAACCAATCACGGTATCTGGATTTTTGGAGTCTCCAGTCTCAGAGCCTGTTCGACCACTTTGGTTAAAACCTATCGACGGGCAAGCAGCGTCGGTCATTTTGATAAAAGACGTCACTGATGCTGAGCTGTTCTCACAGTGGTTGGAGTCAGATTTTGCTCAGAAGCAAGGTGTGAAACACCTCAATAAAGCGGATGAAATCTCCTCTCTTTTTGCTGAGTACCGCGTCAAGATTACCGAGCTGTTATTGATAGCATTGGCAGCTATTGGCATGCTGTTAGGCTGGCGCTATGGTGTGAAGCAAAGCCTGTTAATGCTGTTGCCTTCATTGATTGCAGGCGTAGCAGGTTTGGCGGTCACGGGCATTTTAGGCTCGACACTGAACCTATTTAACCTGCTTGGTTTGATTCTGATTTTAGGGATTGGCATAGACTACACCCTGTTCTTTGCTGAGCAAAAGAAATCGCTGAGCACCTTATTAGCGATCACCTTGTCAGGTCTCACAACACTACTTTCATTCGGCTTACTGTCGCTGAGCCAGACTCATGCTATTCATAGCTTCGGGGTGACGGTTCTGACAGGGATCTTTGTCGCTTGGCTGCTTTCTCCACTCGCGATCAACAGTAGTAAAAACGTAGAAGGACCAATTACTCGAGAGGCTTTTAGATGATCCAGACATTAAAGGTAACCTTCGCCATACTAGTGGGCATTCTAATGAGTGCCTGCTCGATGGTTTCTCAGCAGCCAAGTGGTGCGAGCGTGTCTATCGATCAAGACACCGATCTAGCACTACCACTGCCAGCTGAACTGGGATACTCATTAACAGCCAGTCAGTTGATTAGCGCTACGTGGGAAAATGATACACAGCAGCTTCCGGTTCAAGTCGAAGTCACACCAGGTAAAGTGGTTTTGGCGGGGTTCTCCTCTTGGGGTACTCGCATTCTATCGCTGCAATACCAGAATCAAGTAATTGATACGCAGGTTTTGTCTGGGCTTGGCGCAACTTTGCCACAACCTGAACAGGTGCTATTTAATTTAATGCTTACCTTATGGCCGGCTGAAGCATGGGCTCAGCCTTTACAAAGCATAGGTTGGCACCTAGTCGATACCGACAAAACAAGAACCGTATTTGATGAAAACCAACAGGCAATCATTCAAATTGATTACCAAACAGATCCTGGTACACACAAAACGGCAGGCGACATTGTTTTCAAACATTTGACCCTGGGCTACAACATCACCATACAAACGTTGAACTCAACGATTGTCGACAATCCAAGTAAGAGTTGAACACTATGCCTATTTACATCCAAGACTGTGGTTTCCACTCAGCGCTAGGCTCAGAGATTGCCGATATTCATGGCTGTCTAAAAGACGAGCGTGAATCAAATATGGTCGAAGTGCACGATATGCTGAACGATGGTAAACACACTGTCGTTGGTCAGATCGCGGGTGAACTACCACCGATTCCTTCAGATCTTACGCAATACGCCACTCGCAACAATCAACTGGCGCTGTCGGCTCTTCACCAAATTGAAGATTCTATCGAGCAAGCCAAATCTCAGTTTGGCGCAGATAGAATTGCTGTTGTTATTGGCACCAGCACATCTGGGATCTCCGATGGTGAAGCAGTCTTCAAACAAAAATTGGCAAACGGCGAGTTTCCAGCAGATTACCATTACTCAAAACAAGAGCTTGGTGATACCTCTGAGTTTGTTAGTCAATATTGCTCATTAACAGGGCCAAACTACGCAATCTCGACCGCCTGCTCATCAAGTGGCCGCGTATTTCTGACCGCCCAGCGCTTATTAGATTCAGGTATGGCTGATGCCGTGTTAGTGGGTGGTGTGGATACATTGTGTAAGCTGACACTCAATGGTTTCCACGGTCTTGAAGCACTCTCAACAACACATTGTAAGCCATTTAGTGCAACCCGAGAAGGTATCAACATAGGAGAAGCAGCGGCATTTATGTTGCTCAGCAAAACAAAGTTAGCCGGTGTTAATGCAGCACAAGACACGTCAAACATTGCCTTATTGGGCTGTGGGGACAGCTCTGATGCACACCACATTTCAGCGCCTCACCCTGAAGGCAATGGTGCTGAACAAGCAATGAAAAAAGCGTTACATTCTGCACAGTTAAACGCAGAAGACATTGGTTATATCAATGCACATGGTACAGCAACGCCACTCAATGACTCGATGGAAAGTAAAGCCATTCATCGTATTTTTGCAAACAAGGTTCCCGTCAGTTCTACCAAACCGCTGACCGGGCATACTCTAGGCGCAGCAAGTGCGATTGAGGCTGCAATTGCGTGGCATATTTTGAAATATGACTTACCGCTTCCCTTACAAAAATGTCAGGATAAAGCTGAAGATATTGAGATTGATTTGGTAAACTGTTCACAGAAACTTAAAGCAAAGAACATCTTAAGCAACTCGTTTGCTTTTGGTGGCAACAACATTAGCCTGATTTTTGGTGTAGTAAATGACTGATATCCCTTCTGTAGACCAACTTCTCCCTCACGATGATCCGATGATATTAATCGATCGTGCTATCAGCGTAGAGGCGTTGTCGATCCACTGTCAGGTCGATATTGGTGACCATAATCTGTTCTTTGACGCCGAATCTCAAACGGTACCAGCATATGTTGGAATCGAGTTTATGGCGCAGTCTGTAGCGGCATGGTCTGGATATCACGCACTTAAAAACGGCACCACGCCCCCAATCGGATTCTTACTCGGCTCTCGTCGCTATAAATCACTGTGTGATGAGTTTACTCAAGGTCAGACCCTTGATATCTACGCCGAACAGATGATGGAAGACAGCGGTATGGCTGTGTTTACCGCAAGAGTCGAAGACCGAGGTGAGTTAGTGGCTCAATGCCAACTCAACGTCTACGTGCCGACCGAACAAAAATTACAAGAAATGAAAACTAGGAGCCCATCATGAGCCGTCAGGTTTTAGTCACTGGTGCCAGTAAAGGTATTGGTAAAGCGATCGCTATTCAACTCGCGAAAGACGGGTTTGAAATCGCCGTTCATTACATGGGTGACAAGCAAGGTGCTGAAGAGACGCTAAAGTCGATCACCGAACTGGGTGGCGCTGGACGTCTTATTCAATTTGATATCAGCAAACGAAGCGAGTGTCGCGAAAAGCTTGAGTCTGATATCGCTGAACATGGTGCTTACTATGGTGTAGTGAACAACGCGGGCATTACTCGTGACACTGCATTCCCCGCGATGACGGAAGAAGAGTGGGATGGTGTGATCCATACCAACCTAGATAGCTTCTACAACGTACTTCACCCTTGTGTAATGCCTATGGTTCAAAAGCGTAAAGGTGGCCGTATCGTCACTCTAGCGTCGGTATCCGGCATTATGGGTAACCGTGGTCAAACTAACTATGCTGCAGCAAAAGCGGGGGTGATTGGCGCAACTAAGTCTCTTGCTCTAGAACTCGCAAAACGCAAGATCACGGTAAACTGTGTCGCTCCTGGCTTAATTGACACAGGTATGGTTGACGAGCACGTGAAAGATCATGCACTTCCTCAAGTACCACTGCGCCGTATGGGTGAGCCGGAAGAAGTAGCCGGCCTAGTCAGCTACCTAATGTCTGATATTGCAGGCTACGTAACTCGCCAAGTGATTTCAGTAAATGGAGGCTTAGTATGACCCGCCGCGTTGTTGTAACTGGAATGTCTGGTGTTACTGCTTTTGGTAACGACTGGCAACAGATAGAGCCTAAGCTAAAGGCCTGTGAAAATGCGACTCAATATATGCCAAGCTTCGAGCAATATGATGGTCTCAACACAAAACTTGCCGCGCCTATTGATGACTTCCAACTGCCTAAACACTACAAGCGTAAGCAAGTGCGTGGCATGGGCCGTGTATCACGCCTAGCTACCGTTGCGACTGAGAATGCATTGGAGCAAGCCGGCTTAATTGGTCACGATGTATTGACCAATGGCGAAACTGGTATCGCTTACGGCTCTTCAACTGGCAGTACCGATGCGGTTGGTGCTTTCGGAGTAATGCTGAACGAGAAGTCGACACGAGCAATCACAGCAACCACTTACGTTCAAATGATGCCACACACAGCCGCGGTAAACGTAGGTCTGTTCTTTGGTCTGCGTGGCCGCGTGATTCCCACCAGCAGCGCCTGTACTTCAGGAAGCCAAGCCATTGGTTACGCCTATGAAGCGATCAAGCATGGTTACCAAACCGTAATGGTTGCCGGTGGTGGTGAAGAGTTATGCCCAACTGAGTCTGCCGTTTTCGATACCCTTTTCGCTACCAGTTTAAAAAACGACACACCCAAGAAATCCCCTAGCCCATACGACAGCGAGCGTGATGGCTTGGTTATCGGCGAAGGCGCTGGAACCCTGATCCTTGAAGAGTACGAACATGCTGTTGCTCGTGGCGCAAAGATCTACGCAGAAATCATAGGTTTTGCGAGCAACTGTGATGCGGCTCATGTGACTCAACCTCAGATGGAAACCATGCAAATCTGTATGGAGAAAGCATTGAGAGACGCACAACTTCCAGCTGAGAAGATTGGCTATGTTTCTGCGCACGGTACTGCGACTGAAAAAGGTGATATTGCAGAGAGTAACGCGACAGCGAATATCTTTGGTGAAGTACCAATCAGCTCTCTTAAGAGTTACTTTGGCCATACGCTTGGTGCATGTGGTGCAATTGAAGCGTGGCTCAGCCTAGAGATGATGCATAGCGGTTGGTTCAGCCCAACCCTAAACCTTAAGAATGTCGATGAACAGTGCGGCAAGCTCGATTACATCACGGGCTCAGGTCGCGAATTGGATGTTGAATACTTGATGAGCAACAACTTTGCTTTTGGTGGAATCAACACCTCTATCATCTTCAAGAAAGTCTAAGCTTAGCTACATAAAACGCTAAGTAAATAAAAAGGTTCATCACGGATTAGCGGGAACTAAAAACAAAAACGGTAGTAAGTGATATGGTTTAGTCGCCAAACAAAAATCATACACAAACTA
>NZ_JBFROW010000005.1:111036-111466 GCF_041471665.1 Vibrio sp. 10N.261.51.F11
GCTAAGTGCCTTTGTGGTCTCGAGGCCGAGGCTATTCATGAGTATCAATGGCGTCATGTAAAAGAGGCCATGTTGCTCGGTGTTCCTGTTGAACTTTCCGTTCAAACACGAAGAATCAAGTGTCGTGACTGCGGCATAAAAACAGAGTCTCTATCTTGGTTAGAGCCTTATGCTCGTATAACGAAGCGCTTAAAAAGTTATATAGAACAACTGCTGCCTCTTCTTCCCATTAAGCATATCTCCCAGTTAACAAGCGTACATTGGCACACCATTAAAGAGATAGATAAACGCCGACTTCGCCAAGTGGTACCGTCAGTGAAATGGGAGGGGCTAAGGCAACTCGTCATGGATGAGTTCGCTATCTTTAAAGGACATCGGTATGCCACGGTCATTGCTGACGCTAAGACTCACCAAGTCATTTGGATAGGGT
>NZ_JBFROW010000006.1:0-145846 GCF_041471665.1 Vibrio sp. 10N.261.51.F11
GCGTAGTGACGTGCTGGAGTGTCGTACTCAACGTGAGAAGTTGCGATTGTGATACCGCGCTCACGCTCTTCTGGAGCGTTATCGATAGATGCGAAATCTTTAGCAACACCGCCGTATACTTTTGCAAGAGTAGTACAGATAGCAGCAGTTAGAGTTGTTTTACCGTGGTCAACGTGGCCGATAGTACCAACGTTTACGTGCGGTTTCGTACGTTCAAATTTTTCTTTAGACACAATCGTGTTCCTTCCTAGTTATGATTCGCCACGTTCATTATTGAGCGAGACGCGCCAGAAATTGCTATTTTATGCGCCAACTCTCGTTAGCGCAATATTTGGACGCATTGTTCTTTCAAAAAATGAAAAAAAATGCCTTCCTTTTGTTTAACCACGCTCTGCAATGATTGCTTTTGCAACATTGTTAGGCACTTCAGCGTACTCACTAAACTCCATAGAGTAAGAAGCACGACCTTGTGTCGCAGAACGTAAATCAGTTGCGTAACCGAACATGACAGACAACGGAACTTGTGCACGAATTATCTTCAGGCCAGCTGTCCCCTCGTCCATACCTTCGATGATGCCGCGACGACGGTTAATATCGCCAACAACGTCACCCATCCAGTCTTCTGGAGTAGTTACTTCAACTTTCATCATAGGCTCAAGCAGAACCGGTTGCGCTTCAAGTGCACCCGTTCTGAAAGCCATAGAGGCAGCGATTGTAAACGCCATCTCACTTGAATCTGTTTCATGGTAAGAACCATCATATAGTGTAGCTTTGATATCCAAAACTGGATAGCCAGCAAGCACACCATTGTTCATCTGCTCTTCAACGCCTTTAGCAACTGAAGCGATAAACTCTTTCGGTACGATACCATTGGCAATTTCATCCACAAAGACAAAGCCTTCGCCAGCTTCTGATGGTTCTAGTTTCAGCCATACGTGACCGTACTGACCTTTACCACCATGTTCACGGATAAATTTACCTTCCGCTTTCGCTGTACCACGAATAGTCTCACGGTAAGCCACTTGCGGGTTACCAACGTTGCAGTTCACGCTAAATTCGCGCTTCATACGGTCAACGATGATATCTAAGTGTAGTTCACCCATACCAGAAATCAGAGTCTGGCCAGTTTCCGCATCCATATCAACGCGGAACGATGGGTCTTCCGCTGCTAGTTTACCTAGAGCGATAGTCATTTTATCTTGATCAGCTTGAGAGCTTGGCTCTACAACGATCTGAATAACTGGGTCTGGGAACTCCATGCGCTCAAGAACAATCTTATGGTTCTGGTCACAAAGGGTTTCACCAGTAGTCACATCTTTCAGGCCAATGATGGCTGCGATGTCACCTGCTCGTACTTCTTTTACTTCTTCTCGCTTGTTTGAGTGCATTTGAACAATGCGACCTAAGCGTTCACGTTGTTTCTTCACAGAGTTATAAGCTGTTTTACCGCTTTCAACAACACCAGAGTAAACACGGATGAAAGTTAAAGTACCAACGAATGGGTCTGTTGCAATCTTAAATGCTAGCGCTGAGAACGGTTCTTTGTCGTCTGCGTGACGCTCTGCTTCGTTCTCATCTTCATCGATACCTTTAATTGCAGGTACATCGACTGGAGAAGGAAGGAAATCAACAACTGCATCTAGAACAGCTTGTACACCTTTGTTTTTGAATGCACTACCACAAGTAGCAAGTACGATTTCATTATTAAGGGTACGAGTACGAAGACCTTGTTTGATTTCAGCTTCTGTTAGTTCACCTTCTTCAAGGTACTTATCCATCAGCTCTTCATTTGCTTCTGCAGCAGCTTCAACAAGTTCTGTACGATATTCTTCAGCCATTTCTTGCATGTCTGCAGGAATATCTTCGTATGTGAAAGTCATGCCTTGGTCAGCTTCATTCCAGTTAATTGCCTTCATCTTGATAAGATCGACAACGCCTTGGAAGTTTTCTTCAGCACCAATGTTCAGTTGAATTGGAACAGGAGTTGCGCCTAAGCGGTCCTTGATCTGTTCAACTACGCGCAAGAAGTCAGCGCCGGTACGGTCCATTTTATTAACGAAAACCATACGTGGAACTTGGTACTTATCAGCTTGACGCCATACTGTCTCTGACTGAGGTTCAACACCAGATGAGCCACAGAACACAACAACTGCACCATCAAGCACACGCAGAGAACGTTCTACTTCGATTGTGAAGTCAACGTGTCCAGGAGTGTCGATGATGTTAATACGGTGGTCCGAGAACTGAGCTTCCATACCACGCCAAAACGTAGTGGTTGCTGCTGAAGTGATCGTAATACCGCGCTCTTGCTCTTGCTCCATCCAGTCCATGGTTGCTGCACCATCGTGAACTTCGCCGATTTTGTGAGAAAGACCGGTATAGAACAGAATACGTTCACTTGTGGTTGTTTTGCCTGCATCTACGTGAGCAACGATACCGATATTACGGTATTGCTCTATAGGAGTTTTACGAGCCACGGTTGAATCCTCTTATTAGAGACTTAGGGACTATTGCTATGCCTAGATTATGCGTTAAAAGCGATGCTTCGCTAAAAATTGCTTGCCCTAGAAATAGCAATAGTTCCTAGCATAAGCATAGGAACTAAAGAAGTGCTGCAAGGAACCTTGCAGCACTAAAAAGGTATTACCAACGGTAATGTGCGAACGCTTTGTTTGCGTCAGCCATGCGGTGAACGTCTTCACGTTTCTTAACCGCAGTACCTTTGTTCTCAGACGCGTCTAGCATTTCAGCAGCTAGGCGTTGAGCCATAGATTTTTCACCACGCTTACGCGCAGCTTCAACTACCCAACGCATAGCAAGAGCGTTACGGCGAACCGGACGAACTTCTACAGGTACTTGGTAAGTTGAACCACCTACACGGCGAGATTTAACTTCTACCGCTGGGCGAACATTTTCAAGAGCTTCTTCAAATACAGCTAAGTGGTCTTTACCAGACTTCTCAGCCATTGAATCTAGTGCAGTGTAAACGATTTTTTCTGCAGTAGATTTCTTTCCGTCAACCATAAGGATGTTAACGAATTTTGCCAGCAATTCAGATTTGAACTTAGGATCTGGAAGGATCTTACGCTGACCTATTACGCGACGACGTGGCATGGATATTCTCCGTTGTCTTCTTCAGGTTTTTTCCAAAACTTTTCAGAATAATAAATAAAATAGTGTTTGGCCTTACTTAACGATTTCTTTTTAAAAAAGAGAATCAATTAAGACTTAGGACGTTTCACACCGTACTTAGAACGACCTTGTTTACGGTCGTTAACGCCAGCACAGTCAAGTGCGCCGCGAACAGTGTGGTAACGAACACCCGGAAGGTCTTTTACACGACCGCCACGGATTAGTACAACACTGTGCTCTTGTAGGTTGTGGCCTTCACCGCCGATGTACGAAGTTACTTCGAAACCGTTAGTTAGACGTACACGACATACTTTACGTAGTGCCGAGTTAGGTTTTTTAGGTGTAGTAGTGTAAACACGAGTACATACACCACGTTTTTGTGGGCACGCTTCTAGTGCAGGCACGTTGCTTTTAACAACTTGCTTTACACGAGGTTTGCGAACCAACTGGTTAATAGTTGCCATTAACTAGCTCCTGAAATTTACTTGAAAGTAAGCTTTGTGAAAAATCTATCCCTAATCACAAGTCGTAATTAGGGACGCAAAATTCTATTCAGCAGTGGGAGGTGTGTCAAGAAATATACAGATCTTTTTTAGCCGTCTAGAGCTCAGGATGGTCTACTTTTAACCAAACTGATAAAACACAGCTACCAAGTGACTGATTTGTTGTTCAAAACCGTCAGTTTAACGAAGCCATCGAAGTCAACTTGATCAATGGTACTTGAGACAAGTAGTTGTAAACCTCGGCTATCGAGATCTGGTTTTAACACCGACACCTGCTCTACTGCGCAGATTTGAGTGAATAACTCATGATTGGGAAGGCAAACATACACCGCATCTTCCACCAAAAGATACTGATCTTGTGGCTGAGAATAGGTCAATGCGAGTTTAAGTTTGTCGACTGATTTTACAATATGAAGCATAGCGTCCCCTAGAAAGTCAGTATCTGTTGGCACTGAGCTAACTTCTGCGTTAACTCGTCGGCTTCAACGGTGGTCACATCGATCAGCAGGTTGTCTGCTGAAAGACCAAACTGACTCAGACTACGCTGACACACATACACCTGTTCGATGTCGTACAGGTCCATAAGTTTGAATGCAGAGATGTAGTCACGCGATAGTGTTTCGTCGGGCTGCTGCGCTTTGAGAAGCTGTGTCACGCCATCGCCAACAAAGAACACGGCAATGTCTTCACTATATGCGGACGCAGCAAGCAGGGCGTCTAACCCCTCTCTACCCGCAGCGGTCGTATGAGGGAAACTGTTAAATATAAAGGCTAACTTTCTCAAAACTGCACAACCCTATCTTGCGTTAGTAGCGCTTCCGATAAGCTTCCTAATCCGGCTTGAGTAAATCCAGTGGCTAGGTTAGAGGCACTTAGTTGATGTTGCTCTGCTTCTTCAGAGCTAATCACTCCGCGTCTTAGCGCAGCTGCCACACAGGTTTCAAGGCTAACATCGTGTTCATCAGCCAGCTTTTGCCAAGCAGAAGCTAAATCAAATTCATCGTTAGCCGGTACGGTAAGGTCTGAGCCGTTACTGACGCCATCTTGATAGAAGAACACACTGTGAAGTTTGTGGCCCTGTTTAATCAGAGCCACGGCAAACTGGTAGGCACTTCTTGCTGACTGTGAGCCATAGACTGGCCCATTCACTAGGAGTGTATAGCTTAGCAACCCTCTTCATCCTCTGTTTTACGTTGGCGGATGTATAGGTACACGGTGTGCTTAGAGATGTTCAGTCGCTCAGCAACGCGGTTGATCGCGTCTTTAATATCGAAAATACCTTTGTCGTACAGCTCCATCACGATCTGACGGTTCTTAGTATTGTTCGATACCGATTTGTCAGCGTTAATTTCTTCAATGGTGCGTTCAACCGTTTGGTCGACAAGTTCTTCAACGTCACTAGCGAAGTTAACCGATGATGCGGCTTCGTCTGCGTCTTGTGTAGGCATGAACGATTGCAGCACTTGTGAGAATGGCGCGTCTAGATTCACGTTAATACACAGTAGGCCAATCACTCGGTCTTCACCGTTGCGGATAGCAACCGTGATCGACTTCATCAACACTCCGCCTTTAGCGCGAGTGAAGTATGAACGTGAGAAGTTACGCTTAGAACCTTCAATATCTTTTAGCATCTTCAATGCAAGATCGGTAATCGGCGAGCCAACCTGACGACCTGTATTTTCGCCGTTGGCAATTTTAATCGCAGAAGTATTGAGGTCTTCTAAAGAGTGCAAAACGATTTCACAAAACGGACCAATAAGGCTCGCAATACCGTCAACAACGGCCTCATAAGATCTTAGAATGATTTTATCGTGTTCACTGAATGGCATAACGTGGACTGATTCCATTTCAAGTAACACATCTGCATTGACTGTTTCTGTAGTAGTCACTTATTCCTTACCTTCGTGTGAAAAATCAACAAATTTATGTAAGTTTATCAGAAAATTTTAATTGCACACCTAGCTAACATTGCAACTAGTGATTTAGAACAAGTTTAAAAATCAAATACTCATCTTCAAATCATAAAAAAAGCCTAACTCAAAGTTAGGCTTTTTATTCAATCAACGTATTTTAGTACGAGGCTTTTAACCGATATTACTGTGCAGGAGCTGCTTCAGCGTTATCGATGTTTAGTAGTTCTACTTCGAATACTAGCGTTGAGTTAGCAGGGATAGTCGGTGTGTCTTGCTCACCGTATGCTAGCTCTGGCGGGATAACGAACTTGTACTTAGAACCAACTTGCATCAGTTGTACTCCTTCAGTCCAGCCTGGGATTACGCGGTTAAGTGGGAATGTTGCTGGTTCACCACGGTCGTAAGAGCTGTCGAACTGAGTACCGTCTGTTAGCGTACCTTTGTAGTGAACTTGAACAGTATCAGTGTCTTTTGGAGAAGCGCCTTCGCCAGCTGTCATTACTTGGTAAAGTAGGCCAGATTCAGTTTGCTTAACGCCTTCAGTTTTAGCGAACTCAGCGCGGAAGTCATCACCGGCTTTCTTAGTTTCAGCTGATTTCTCTGCCGCTTGTGCTTGCATCGTTTCAGCAACACGCTTGTCTAGAGCTTCAAGAGCTGCGCGAGTTTCTTCTTCGTTAAGTGCTGTTTTCTCTGCGAATACGTCTTCGATACCTTGAAGAACCATATCTTTGTCTAGGTTGATACCTAGCTCGCTTGGCTTATCAATGCTTGTGCTTAGGTAGTTAGCGAAAGATACACCGATTGCGTAAGCCGCTTTGTCATCTTCTGTTTTAAAGTTTACTGCTTCAACTTTAACTTCTTCTACCTGTGGAGCTTCTGCCTTTGGTTCTTCTTTCTGACAACCAACTGCTAGCATAACCGTTGCGGCAAGCAGTGATACTTTTAAAACTGATTTCATTGAATTCTCCAATTAATGGCCAAGCCATTGGTTATTGTGCACAAATCTAATGATTAGATTGGTGTGAATACGTTAGTTATAACAATATACTAGTCATATGTCTTTCGACACAAACCGGATTATTAGATGTGATGCGAATATTTTTCCACTCATTGCTATGTACAATTGTCATCACCTTGTTAAATGGTTGCTTTTTCTTCCAAGATGATGAGCAGCGTTGGGAAATTGAGCCCAATGGTGCCACCAGCTTTGCACTCAGCAGAGATGGACGCTTCGCCCTGCTCTACTCTCAGCAAAAGCAACTGCTCCTTTGGGACCTCGCCGAAGACCAAGAGTTGGCTCAGCTTGGTCTACAAGACCAGTTAGAAAACCAAGTATCGCGTATCCGTATCTCGGACAATGGCCGTTTTGCCATTACCGCTAGCCAGATGAACTTCGCCGTTTGGGACTTATCTTGGACTCAAGCACAAGGGCTCTGGTCTATCTCCGACGGCTTGATTCGCGATGTCGATATCTCTAGCAATGGTGAAAAAGTACTGCTTGGCCTTTCTAATGGAAAAGCCATCTATGTGGACTTAGTCACCGGACGCCGTCTGGAGTTCCTTGCTCACCGAGAAAAAGTGAATTCAGTCTCCCTCTCTTCTAATGGCCGCTACGCATTATCAGGCGGCAACGACTACAAAGCTTACCTTTGGGATACCGAGTCGGGCTTGGTGTTGCGCACCTTTGAGCATGAACAAAGAGTAGTACGAGTCGCGCTACAACGCGATGGTGAACTGGCTTTTACCTCTGATGGCGGCAATCAAGCGATGATTTGGGATCTTGAAACGGGCGAACCTCAAGCGCAATTGCAAAGCTGGTCTCGACAGTTGATTTTTTCGAGTGCTCGTTTTTCTGATGACGGCAGCATGTTGGTGACGGGCACGCCATCCAGCCAAGTGAGTGTGTGGAATACTCAGGATGGCAAACGAATTTCTCGCCACGATGCTGAGCCACTAAAAGATGCTCGCCCTCCTCGTGCGGTAGTGTATGATGCAGCCTTTGATGATAAGAACCGTGTGATATCGGGCACCTCTGCGGGCATTGCCCAAGCTTGGAATGTGGATTAAGAACGATGACAGAAAAGCGAGTTGAACAACTAGAAAGCCGCGTAAATGACCTAGAGTGTCAGCTAGCTTTCCAAGAACAGACCATTGAAGAACTCAATGAAGCGCTTAGCCAACAACAAATGTTAATCACGAGAATGCAAGATCAGATGAAGTTCGTGGTTGGCAAAGTAAAAAATATGGATGGCTCTAATCTAGCTGACGCATCAGAAGAGACGCCACCTCCACACTATTAAGTGCGGTTCAAAATAACCAATTAAATCTAACGACGCATATCGTTAGTTTCTCGTCCTCAATGTGTAAACACATTTCAGGACGGGACATAGAAAACTAAAAGGGCGACAGATACTTATCTGTCGCCCTTTTGTTTATTTCATCTCAGTGAATAAGCTAAAGCCAATTAAGCCGATACCAACTTAGTCGTCGGCATAAATCTTCACTTCAACACGACCTTGAGTATCAACGCTTGCACGATACATTCCTGAGCTGTTCATACCAAAATGTATATCGCCTTGGCCATCGATAGCGATCAAGCCACCTTCTCCACCCATGGTTTTCAATTCACCTTGAATGATCGTTTCACAAGCGGTGTGCACATCTTCTTTCATATAACGCATTCGTGCTGCGACATCACTGGCGACCATTTTACGTAGGAAGAACTCACCCATCCCGGTTGTTGAGACGGCAACATTGCCATTTTCAGCGATGGTTCCTGCACCAATGATCGGAGAGTCACCCACACGACCGTATTTCTTATTGGTCACGCCACCGGTACTGGTTGCTGCCGCTAAGTTACCCGCTTGGTCTAATGCGACCGCACCAACCGTGCCGTACTTTTTATCGTCAGGGTATTTCTCAGCTTGCTGCTGATCATATTTCGCTTCAGACAGAGCAAAGATGCCTTTCTCTTTCATCGACTGAAGTTGGTCATAGCGGCGCTCAGTAAAGAAGTAGTCTTGCTCGGTAAAGGTGTAGTCATGCTCAAACGCAAACTTCTCGGCACCTTCACCAATCAGCAACACATGGTCGCTTTTCCGCATCACATCACGTGCAAGCTCAATTGGGTTTTTGATATGGCGAACGCCTGCAATAGCACCTGCATCCATTTCGCGGCCATGCATCACAGAAGCGTCCATCTCAACAAATTCATCATGCGTTAAAACAGAGCCCCTACCGGCATTAAAGTGCGGGCTGTCTTCCATCACCTTAACCGATGCCACTACCGCATCCAGAGCATCACCACCCGATTGCAATATTTGATAACCAGCCAAAACCGATTTTTCCAAAGCCTCGGTAATACCCGCTTTTAATTCATAGCTCATTTGCTCGCGCAAGATGGTTCCTGCACCACCATGAATGGCAATTGAAAAAGGCTGTGACATACAAACTCTCCACTGACGTCGTCTTATAATGTTGTGCTATCAATACCACATCCATGGTTCGATGTCTGATAACGAAAACCAAACTTTTACGAATGCTTAGATTTGCGGACACTTAGTTTGGTAGAGAAAAGCGAGGTCAAAAAGCGAGACTCCTAAACGCAAAAAGCCTCCACAAGGGAGGCTTTCAAGATTCTTAAACTAAACCGTTAATTCGGTATTAGTGAGAACCACAGCTACCGCCGCCGCAGCAGCCGTCTTTTTTCTCTTCACCGTGGTCATGGCCTTCGCCACCACAGCAACCGCCTTCGTGGTCATGATCGTGGTCGTGACCGCCACAGCCGCCTTCTTGGTGTACGTGACCGTGTTGAACTTCTTCTTCAGTCGCTTCACGAACCGCTACAACTTCAACGTCAAACGTTAGAGTTTGGCCAGCTAGCATGTGGTTACCATCAACAACAACTTCGTCGCCATCTACTTCAGTAACTTCAACTGGGATTGGACCTTGGTCAGTATCCGCTAGGAAACGCATGCCAACTTCGATTTGCTCAACACCTTGGAATACGTCAGCAGGAACACGTTGAACTAGTGCGTCGTTGTGTTCGCCGTATGCGTCTTCTGGAGTAACAGTTGCAGAGAACTTGTCGCCAGCTACTTTGCCTTCAAGCTCTTTTTCAAGACCTGTAATTAGGTTGTTGTGACCGTGAAGGTAATCTAGTGGAGCTTCTGCAGTTGATTGGTCAACTACTACGCCATCTTCAAGTTTCACTTGATATGCAACACTAACCACTACGTTCTTTTCAATTTTCATGAGAGCTCCAAGGAGGTTTGGACTAAGCTCGAACAGTTGAGCTTAGGAAAAATTCTGTACCGGGATATTATGGGGATCAATTAACGAAACTCAATCATTCTGGCTTAAAAATACCGATCATTTCTTGATTCGCGTGTTCAGATTTCTCTACAGTTTTCGGTTTACGCTGTTCTGTGAAGTCACAATCGACACATTCCACCAGCTCGATATTATTTTCAATCCACCAACGGAGTGTGTCTTGAGTGTTGCAACTTGGGCAGCTTGCCCCTGCGATAAAGCGTTTTTTCTGTTTCACGTTCATATCCTTTACTACTCTGGATTCGCGGTTCTTCCCACTCACTTTATTGATAAGTTAAGCAGAGACCGCGTTTATTATTAGGTTAGTTCTATAGTCTGTTATTTCTATGCCCAAGCTCTATTTCTAAGCTCAAGCATGAGTTATCACTTCAAGCTACTGCCAATAGTTTCGAGATTGGTGATCGTTTTCCATCTCGTGTCCAAAGATCTCTTCAAGTTCTTTACGAGCCTCTTTCGCTCTTTGGGCTAACTCGGCATCTTCGTTATGCTGAGGCAGCAACTCTTTCAGCATACCATTATCCAACTTTCTAAAGTGTGCTTCTGCTCGCTTCGCTTTATATGGATGCATGCCAAGTTCAGTCAATGTTTGACGACCTAAATCCAATGCTCCAAGGAAGGTTTCACGCGAATAGTTACTCACACCGTGGTTAAGTAGTTGATACGCTTCAACACGGCTTCGTGCACGCGCCAAGATCTTTAAGCGTGGGAAGTGCTGCTTACATAAATCGACGGTTTTCATGATTTCATCTGGGGAGTCAGTACACAACACAATCGCCTCTGCTTTATCAGCACCGGCTGCGCGTAATAGCTCTAGGTGAGTCGAGTCTCCGTAAAAGACTTTGTAGCCAAACTTTCTAAGGATATGGATTTGGCTGGCATCACTCTCAAGAACGGTAATACGAATCTTATTAGCGTACATCAAGCGACCGATGATCTGACCGAAGCGACCAAAGCCAGCAATGATCACTCGAGGGCTGCGATCAACCACATCCGAAGACATCGCACTTTCGCTGATTTGGTTCAGTTGACGAGCAAAGAACTTATCTTGCAGCTTAAGCATTAGTGGCGTGGTCACCATAGACAGGCTCACTACTACCAGTAAGAACGACACCTGTTCGCCACTTAAGATGCCCTGCGCACTCGCCGCGGTAAAAATAACGAAAGCAAACTCACCACCTTGGCTAAGAATCATCGCCATTCGGCTACGCGCTTTTGCCTGTGTTCCAAAGATACGAGCTAGCGCGTACAGCACTAAACCTTTCAACACCACGAGGGCCATTACAGCTATTAGTATTGCGAATGGGCTTTCTGCCAATAAACCTAGATTTACCGCCATGCCAACCGAGATAAAGAACAGGCCGAGCAGTAACCCTTTGAATGGGTCAATCGCAATTTCAAGCTCGTGTCGGTATTCACTTTCAGCCAGAAGCACGCCCGCAAGGAAGGTACCTAATGCCATCGATAAGCCAATCTGTTGCATGATCACGGCAATACCAATCACAAGTAACAGCGCTGCAACGGTGAATAACTCACGCACACCACTCATCACTACGTATCGGAAAAGTGGTCTCAACAAGAAGTGGCCACCGACCAGTAGGCCAATCACGCCACCCAGCATCCACAGCATGTCAGCCCAGCTACCGCCGGTATTACCCGCAAGTAGAGGCAACATTGCTAGCATTGGAATAACAGCGATATCTTGGAAAAGCAGTACTGCAAAGCCCGACTGCCCGGCTTCTTTGCCGCCGAGCTCTCGCTCTTCAATAACACGCAAGGCAATCGCAGTCGAAGACAGCGCCAAACCCATACCTATCACGAGACTGGTTTGCCAGGTTAATCCAAATAGACAGGCGATGGCGGTAATAATCAAGGTGGTGATCAACACTTGCGCCCCCCCTAAGCCGAGAATAGGCGCCCGCATCTGCCACAGTTTTTTGGGGTTAAGCTCTAAACCAATAAGGAAGAGCAGCAGCACCACCCCGAACTCTGAGAAATGTAGAATGGCCTCTACGTCACTGATTAGGCCAAGCCCCCATGGACCAATAGCGACACCCGCTAATAAGTAACCTAATACTGAACCTAAGCCTGCTCGCTGCGCGATAGGAACCGCAACCACAGCCGCCGCTAAAAATATAGCGCTACTTTGTAGGAAATCATTAGTCAGAGCCATCATTCGCTCCTATATCTTGTAGCGGATCTCGCAACCAATTTCGATATTCTTCAGCGTGTTGGTAACGCGTCATATCCGAGACATTTCTAGCCCAATGTAAAACTAAAGGTGACATCCAGTGCATCTGGCACAAAGCGGCAGTTAGCTCAAACGGTTGCAAGATCTCTTGTAAGGGATACTTATTATAGCCTGCAGCACCAAATGCCTCTTCTTTACCACCCGTGGTGATAACACTGCGCCAATGCTTACCCTTAAGTGCACTTTGCTCACCAAACGCAAAGCCCTTGCCTAATACTCGATCAAACCACTCCTTCAATAACGAAGGACAAGAATACATAAACAGAGGATGCTGGAACACAATCACATCGTACTGCAGAAGCAGTTCATGCTCATAAGGCACATCAATAAAGAAGTCAGGATAGAGGGCATAAAGATCGTGGATTTTAACATTCCCAAGCGACTCTATCTTTTTAACCATGATCTGGTTAGCGATAGAGGTTTGCGGCTCTGGGTGCGCATAGATCACTAATACCTTTGGCACGGGTTTGTCTATCGAGGGAGTAATACTCATTCCTTTGAAACATTCCTTTAAGGGCTAAACGGTGGCAAGGCCACTAGAATTTAAATAAAAGTTATTAATATGTTATTGGCATCATAACGCAAATTGCATTGTGATCGACTTTTATCTGGATTCAGCCTACTATGCAGGCGTCTGTTCACCTCTAATTTCTATGCTACCTCTATATGATTACTTTCTCTGATATTCAATTGCTACGCGGCGGTAAGCCACTCCTCGACCAAGCATCTGCGACTTTTCACCCTGGCGACAAGATCGGTTTGGTTGGTAAAAACGGCTGTGGTAAATCTACGCTATTCGCCTTAATTAAGGACGAACTGTCTATTGATGCGGGCTCATTCAGCAAACCTGCCCATTGGGAAATGGCTTGGGTTGCTCAAGAAACCCCTGCATTAGAAAGAACAGCAATTGAATACGTGATTGATGGTGACCGTGAATACCGCGGCCTTGAAGATCAACTAGAGAAAGCTGAACAAGCCGACAATGGCACATTGGTAGCAGAGATCCACGGCAAGATTGAAACCATTGGTGGTTACAGCATAAAGGCACGTGCTGCCGAGTTACTGGATGGCCTAGGCTTTAGCCAAGAACAAATGACATGGAACCTGACTCAATTCTCAGGAGGTTGGCGTATGCGTTTGAACCTAGCGCAAGCCCTACTGTGTCGCAGTGACCTACTGCTACTCGATGAGCCTACCAACCACTTGGATTTAGACGCAGTAATGTGGCTAGAGCGTTGGTTACAAAGCTACCCTGGCACGCTAGTGCTTATCTCGCACGATAGAGACTTCTTAGACCCTATCGTCAACCGCATCGTGCACGTTGAAAACCAACAGCTCAATGAGTACACGGGTAACTACTCATCGTTCGAAACCCAACGAGCGCAAAAACTGATTCTGCAACAAGCGATGTACCAAAAGCAGCAGAAACAGATGTCTCACATGCAGAGCTACATTGACCGTTTCCGTTACAAAGCTTCAAAGGCTCGCCAAGCGCAAAGCCGTATTAAAGCGCTAGAGAAAATGGAACAAGTGCTGCCTGCTCAGTTTGATAACCCATTCAGCTTTGAATTTAGAGAACCAGACGCACTACCAAACCCAATCATGATGATGGATGAAGTATCAGCGGGCTATGATGACAATCTGATTCTAGAAAAGATTCGCTTGAACCTAGTACCGGGCAGTCGTATTGGTTTGCTTGGCCGAAATGGCGCTGGTAAATCAACACTGATTAAACTGCTTTCTGGCGAACTGAAACAGCAAGGCGGTGAACTGAGTTATTCGCAAGGCGTTAAGATTGGTTACTTTGCACAGCACCAGTTAGAAACGTTGCACCCAGAAGAAACACCGCTGCAGCACATGATGCAGATTGCCCCTAAACACACCGAGCAACAATTGCGTGATTACCTAGGTAGCTTCGGTTTCCAAGGTGAAAAAGCACTTGATAAAGTAGCACCCTTCTCAGGTGGTGAAAAAGCGCGTTTAGTATTAGCGCTACTGGTATGGCAAAAACCAAACCTGTTGCTACTCGATGAACCAACCAACCACTTGGATCTCGACATGCGTCAAGCGCTGACTTTTGCCCTGCAGACATTTGAAGGCGCAATGGTTATCGTATCGCACGACCGTTACCTACTGCGTGCGACTACCGATGATTTATACCTTGTACACGACCGCCAAGTAGCACCGTTTGATGGTGACTTAAGCGATTACTACAAGTGGCTAACCGAACAGCAGAAAGTTGAGCGCAAAGAAGCACAAGCATTGGCACCAGCAAAAGACGGCGCCAACAGTGCAGCAGCGAAAAAAGAGCAGAAACGAAAAGAAGCCGAGTTCCGTAAACTGACGGCACCACTTCGTAAAAAGCTCACTCAATTTGAAAAGCAGATGGATAAATTAACGCAGGCTCTTGAAGAAGCCGAACAAGAATTATCCGACACTTCACTGTATGAAGCTGAAAATAAGGCTAAACTGAATAAAGTACTCGCTCTCCAAGCGAGCAGTAAGTCACAGCTAGAAGAAGTTGAAATGGATTGGATGTCCACTCAAGAAGAGCTTGAGCAGATGGAACAGGATATGGATAGCTTATGAGTCCAGAGCACGCCCCAATATCACTAACACTGGAACGACTATGGCAATTTAGCCTTCAGTATTACAGTGTGCGCGGTGTAAAGGATGCGTGCCTAGCTTTGCAAAACCAGTTCCACGGCAACGTCAATCTACTGCTGCTTCTCAAATGGCTTGATGAGCAGCAATTGTCTTTTGCTGAAGAGGAGTGGCACAAGGTTCAACAGTGCTTGAGCCGCTCTGAAACCCTGCTTCATAGCTATCGAGAGCTACGTAAACATCTCAAAGCACACGTTGTCGACTCTCTATACCGTGAAGCGCTAAAGTTTGAGTTACAGCTTGAAAAGCAACAACAGTCCGATCTGGTCGACTGTATAAACTCCCTACAACTGTACGCTAACCAGCAATCACCGCTCACTTTTCAGTACTGTCGTTTATTAGGGGCTGAAAACCTCTGCGACGCTTTTTCTGAACCAGCACCACAGCCCTAGCTCGTTCTCTTTCCCTTTTATTCAATCAAGATCCAAGCTTAACCTTGATATTATTCAAACGGTTACCCATAGTCTGTTTTTGTATCTCGTATAAGTGAAGCCTTGCGCTTATGCCGAGAATCAACCAAGCTCAAATAAAAACGTGGGCGTTTCGTTACAAACTCAACACGTTATCAAAACCCGTATAAAGAAGCATGGATCGTTTTTATGACAATATTTACCGCAGCGGCTGGTCTCTCTAATCCGCACTTACAAACCTTAGTGCCACGGTTTATTAGAAAGCAGGCGTTATTTGATCCTCAATGGCAAACCTTAGAAACTCCCGACGGTGATTTCCTCGACCTTGCATGGAGCGAGGACCCGAAGGGAGATAGCCCCAATAGTGATAATAAAAGCAGAGGAGATGCGAATAATAAGCCCATTTTCGTTCTATTCCACGGTTTGGAAGGCAGCTTTGAAAGCCCTTACGCCAATGGACTGATGAATGCGTTTGCTAAAGATGGTTGGTTATCCGTGATGATGCACTTTAGAGGATGCAGCGGAAAACCGAATCGCTTGGCTCGCGCGTACCATTCAGGAGAAGTAGAAGATGCTCGTTTCTTTCTACGACACTTACACGCGCAATTTCCCAATAACCCAAAGGTTGCGGTTGGTATATCTCTAGGCGGAAACATGCTGGCGAACTACTTGGCTGAGTATGCGGACGACCCATTACTGTCGGCGGCAACGATAGTTTCTGCTCCTTTTGATTTAGCTTGCTGCTCCAGTCGTATTGAAAGAGGCTTCTCTAGGCTCTATAAAAAATACCTGCTCAACTCACTCAAATCGAATGCCTTGAAAAAGGTTAAGCTGTTACAAGAAAAAATAGGTATCTCCGCTGAAACCATCAAAAAAATAGACAAACTGTATGAGTTTGATGAAAGGATCACTGCGCCTCTGCATGGATTTAAGAATGCTCAAGACTACTATGCTCAATGTTCAGCGCTTCCAAAACTGAATAAGATTAAGCTACCGACTCAGATCATTCATGCTAAAGACGATCCTTTCATGACTGATGATGTTATTCCAAAATTCGTACTACCAGACAATATTGATTATCGCTTGTTTCAGAAAGGTGGCCATGTGGGGTTCATTACCGGTAGCACGCTCAAGCCCAGGTTTTGGCTAGAAGAAGCATTGCCAGCCTACTATGAAAGTATCCAAGATTCGGCATAATGACCGAGCCTTTTTAAGGACTGAGTGGTAGACGTCACTAGACGCAGTAATCAACACATCAATAAACCTATTTATGAACATAAAAGAGAGAAGTATTTATGATCATCCCATGGCAAGACATTGCACCAGAAACACTGGAAAACCTCATCAAAGAGTTCGTGCTGCGTGAAGGTACAGACTACGGCGACGTAGAGGTTTCATTGCAAAACAAGATTGACCAAGTGAAACATCAATTAGCCTCAGGAGAAGTCAGTATCGTATTTTCTGAGCTGCATGAAACCGTTGATATTCAAGTCACAAAACGCTTCTAGGCTGCGCTCATAAAGGAGCCGTGTTATAGTGGTAAACGATTGCTAACAAGTAAGTTACTCAAAAGACAAGGGTTGTCATGTCCGCTAAACATCCAATTATTGCGGTGACGGGTTCATCTGGAGCCGGCACCACCACCACCTCAGAAGCCTTCCGTAAAATGTTCAATATGATGGACGTGAAGGCCGCTTGGGTTGAAGGGGATAGTTTCCATCGCTTCACTCGCCCAGAGATGGATGTCGAGATCCGTAAAGCGCGCGAGCAAGGTAAGCACATCAGCTACTTTGGTCCTCAAGCCAACGACTTTGGTGCGCTAGAAGAGTTCTTCCGTAAATACGGTAACGAAGGTACAGGTAAAGTAAGAAGCTACCTACACACCTTCGATGAAGCCGTGCCTTACAATCAAATGCCGGGCACCTTCACGCCATGGCAAGAGATCCCTGAAAACTCCGATGTGATGTTTTACGAAGGCCTGCACGGCGGTGTGGTTGATGGCGACATTAACGTTTCTCAACACGTCGATTTGCTGATTGGCATGGTACCTATCGTAAACCTAGAGTGGATTCAAAAATTCGTTCGTGACACCCGCGATCGTGGCCACTCACGCGAAGCCGTAATGGATTCCATTGTTCGTTCGATGGATGATTACCTTAACTACATTACCCCGCAATTTTCGCGCACTCACATCAACTTTCAGCGTGTTCCAACCGTAGATACATCTAACCCTCTCAACGCCAAAGGGATTCCAAGTTTAGACGAAAGCTTCGTAGTTATACGTTTGCGTGGCATCAAAAACGTCGATTTCCCTTACCTTTTAGCTATGATTGATGGCTCATTTATGTCTCGCCACAACACGCTTGTGGTACCAGGAGGGAAGATGAGTTTTGCTATGGAGCTCATTGTAAGGCCGATCCTACAACAACTCATCGAAACCGGAAAAATTGGTTAACAGAGCACCATTCTGGTTGATTACTTTTCATACCGTGATCATGTGCACAATTTTGCGTAAAAAATCGTAGCTTGGTCACGATTAAAATCAAGAAATAGTACCTGAAAAAGGATACTATTCTTAAACGAAACACAAGATAGCTTGCAGCGCTCAACGAGTGCTCTTATCCTACAAGTCAATCCAGGCTTAGCTAAAATACGGAAAGCGGCAAGCATACCCTGCAGAGGAAGTGAGATATTATGGTTCTAGGTAAACCTCAAACCGATCCAACATTAGAGTGGTTCCTTTCACACTGTCATATTCATAAGTACCCATCAAAAAGTACTTTGATTCATGCTGGTGAAAAGGCAGAAACCTTGTACTACATTGTTAAAGGTTCTGTGGCAGTTCTTATCAAAGACGAAGAAGGTAAGGAAATGATTCTTTCTTACCTAAACCAAGGCGACTTCATCGGTGAGCTAGGCTTATTCGAAGAAGACCAAGAGCGTACAGCTTGGGTTCGTGCAAAATCTCCTTGTGAAGTAGCTGAAATTTCTTTCAAGAAATTCCGTCAACTTATCCAAGTGAACCCAGACATCCTAATGCGTCTATCAGCGCAAATGGCAAACCGTCTACAAGTAACTAGCCAAAAAGTTGGTGACTTAGCGTTCCTTGACGTAACTGGTCGTATCGCACAAACGCTACTAAACCTAGCAAAACAACCAGATGCAATGACTCACCCTGACGGCATGCAAATCAAGATCACTCGCCAAGAGATTGGCCAGATTGTTGGTTGTTCTCGTGAGACAGTTGGTCGTATCTTGAAAATGCTAGAAGAGCAGAACCTAATTTCTGCACACGGTAAAACTATCGTGGTATATGGCACTCGTTAATCTCGATTAACTGAGCCTAAAATTTGAAAGCCACCAAATGCAAATTTGGTGGCTTTTTTGTTTTCTAAAGATCTACAAAGAAAATACGAATGAAACACCTACAGCTTCGAAGCGCAAACACTCTCGAAGCGAAGCCTATCTGCATCTTTAGGGTAAAGTCCGTTCTCGTATCTTTCTTTAACCGTTAGTGCTTTCGAAGATCTTGTCAGCCGATGCTGCCACAAAACCGGTATAAAGCTCACCATTAGCCATCGCATAACGCTTAGCGAACTCATAGAAGCCTCCAGGAATCATCTCATTGCCCTCAACAAATGAAACTGGGACTTTATCTGCCATTGTTGATGATTGCTCTAATAAGACCTCTGGAGAGCCTTTAACCTGGCCACCAGATGCATTGATCGTGAAGCCTGATTCGCTCAAACAATCATTCACTGCCTGCACTTCATCAAAAGCATCGAGTTGATTAACGCTCACTGTAAAGTGGTTGGCACCGTAACCATGAGCTGCGAGCCAAGACGCGTATTCACTTTCTTTTGCAAGCACTTGGAAATCTGCGAAGCTCAAGTCCCATAGACGACCACCAAACAAGAATTCATGGCCTTGAAGCTTGCTTACGTCGACTTGCTCAACCAATTTAGCAACGATCTGTTGTAAGTCACTTGAACACTCTTCGACCTTCAACTCACTAATGAACACTTTAGGTTGATTTGGATCTGGGTGCTCGTAATGCTTCGCGACTAGCTTCTTACTCTCAAACAAGTAATCGCCACACGCTTTATAACCTAGCTCAAGGAAAGGCTTAGCCAATGTTTCAATACCTAGCGGAGCAACATTGAAAGTACGCAGTGCAATGTGATCATTAATCAGAGCTTCGTCTTCTTTCAGCAAGTGATGTACTTTCTCAGCCGATGGACAAAGCCTGTGAATGTAATCGTCCCAAAGTGATTTAAAGAGTAGATCGGGCGTCATTGTGACTCCTTGTCAGAGGTTCTAGCAAGCTAGTAATTTGGATTAGAAAGGGAGAGGCTGAGACACAGAGTCAGCAGCCATCAGCCTGTGACATACTTTTCTATTATTATCTACCGCCCAATCTAGGTGTTGGGCGTGATGGAAAAAGGAAGCGATACCACCGCTTCCTATTTCAAACTTAACGCATAAGCCTAAGACTCATTAGCCTAAATTAAAGCTCAATACCTGGGCTAAACGTTGCCGGAAGTTGAGTTTCGCCACCTTCCATTGAAGCCATAGGGTAAGCACAGTAGTCAGCCGCGTAGTAAGCACTTGGGCGTAAGTTGCCCGAAGCACCTGGACCACCAAATGGAGCATCGCCACTTGCGCCTGTTAGCTGGCGGTTACGGTTAACAATGCCCGCACGGATATGGTCAACAAAGTATTCCCATTCAGAATCATCTGTTGATACTAAGCCAGCAGATAAACCAAAGCGTGTGTCGTTAGCTAGCTCAACCGCTTGCTCTAGCGATTGATAACGGACCACTTGTAGCAATGGACCAAAGTACTCTTCATCCGGCAGTTCAGCAATGTTGGTTGCGTCGATAATACCAGGAGAAACAAACGCCGCCTGACCCGCTTTTGCTTCTACTAGACTTACACCGCCTAACGATTGCAGATTCGCTTGTGCGTCCAGAATGAACTTAGCCGCAGCTTCAGAGATCTGTGGGCCCATGAAGGGTGCTGGCTCAGCGAATGGCTGATCGACACGAATTTTCAAGGTCGCAGCAACGAGCTTATCCAGTAGTTGATCGCCCTTATCTCCTATTGGAACATACAAGCGACGTGCACATGTACAACGTTGACCCGCACTGATGAAAGCTGATTGGATGATAGTGTATACCGTTGCGTCTGCATCACCGTATTGGTCGCTGATCACCATAGGGTTGTTGCCGCCCATTTCTAGTGCCAGCATCTTGCCCGGTTGGCCCGCGAATTGACGATGCAGGATATGACCGGTATTGGCACTACCTGTGAACAGCACGCCATCAAGGCCTTTAGCATCAGCCAGTGCGATACCTGTCTCTTTGGCACCTTGTACTAGGTTAATTACGCCAGCAGGAAGGCCAGCTTCTTGCCATAGTTTCATCGCAAACTCACCCGTCCAAGGTGTCTGCTCTGACGGCTTAAATACCACGGTATTACCCGATAGCAGTGCTGGAACAATATGACCGTTAGGTAGATGACCAGGGAAGTTATAAGGACCAAATACTGCCATTACGCCTAATGGACGATGACGCAGTACAATTTGGTTGCCTGCAGCTTCACGTGAAGCTTCACCAGTACGTTCATGGTAAGCACGAATTGAAATAGCAATCTTGCCCGCCATTGCGCCCGCTTCAGTGCGAGTTTCCCAAATCGGTTTGCCCGTCTCTTTCGCGATGATTTGCGCGATTTCTTCGCTGTTCTCTTTAACTTTCTCAGCAAAGTTCAACACGATCGCTTCACGCTCTGCAAAGCTCAGTTTTTTCCAAACCAAGAAGGCTTCACGAGCTGCTGCTACTGCAGATTCAACCTGTGCTGGTGTCGCGCTATCACCCTGCCACACTACTTCATTGTTGTATGGACTTACTGATGTCATGGCGTCACCTTGACCTGCCACCCACTGTCCTGCTATCCACTGAGTCATACTTCTATCCTTAAAATCTTCGACAGATAATCGCCGCTCTTATTGAGCCAACATGCGAACGAATTCGCCTTCTTTTACTTCAAGAGCGCTTGCTACTTCAGATGATAAAATCACTGTGTCGCTTGCTTGGTCATACGCACCTTTCGCGGCTACTGCGCGGAAGTTCTCAAATGAGGTATTACCAATTAGGAAGTCTTTAGAGCTAGAGTGCTCTGCAATTTGAACCTGTGCTCGAATAGAGTGACGTACAGATTCGATGTTTCTTAAATCACACTCGACCGTTGGTCCCGCATCAAAGATGTCGACATAACCACGGTTGGTGAAACCTTCACGTTCCAACAGTTTCAATGCTGGGCGGGTGTTATCGTGCACTTGACCAATCACCGCCTGAGCTTCTTCACTCAATAGGTTTACATAGATTGGCAGTTTCGGCATAAGGTCTGCGATGAAGCCTTTCTTACCAATACCGGTTAGGTAATCGGCTAGTGTGAAATCAATCGAGAAGAAGTGCTCTTGCAACCACTTCCAGAATGGCGAGTTGCCTTCTGCATCTGATACACCACGCATCTCAGCAAAGATCGTTTTTGAGAAACGCTCTGGGTGCTCAGCCATCAGTAGGAAACGACACTTAGACATCAGTCGACCGTTTAAGCCTTTGCGGTAATCAGGACGTAAGAACAGCGTACAAATTTCGCTGCAGCCTGTGTAGTTATTACCAAACGTCAACAGCTTAACCACGTTATTCACTTTAAGGCGCTGTGAAGAGTGAACCACTTTACTGATGTGGTACGAGTAAAAAGGCACATCCCAGCCAATGGAAGCTTCGATACCCGTTGTACCAGCAACTTCGCCAGTTTCAGTGTCGAAGCCAACCATTAGGTAGCCTTCATCACCAGGTTCAGTCACGTCTTGTTTAGCAAAGCTGTATTCAGAATGAGTAATTCGGTTGGTTAACAGTTCTTCGTTAACCGGAAGAGATGTGAATCCGTGACCAGACTCAACCGCGCAGGTATGCAACGCATCGTAATCAGATAATTTTATTGGGCGAACAACTAGCATCAATATTCCCTCCAGATGCAAAACAGGCCCAAAACGAGAATCTTGGGCCTTTAGCAGTACGTCATGGGATCGCTCTAATGGCGATCATTCCTATGACGCCGCTCAGGCTAAACTAGCGTAGCGATTGCTTTGTCTAGTTTTGATAAACCTTCTTCAATTTCTTGTGTAGTGATAACCAGTGATGGCGTGAAACGAACCACATTTGCACCCGCAACCAGTACCATCAAGCCTTGTTCGCCTGCTGCTACTAATACATCACGAGCACGACCTTGCCACGCTTCATTAAGTGCAGCACCTAGCAATAGGCCTTTACCGCGAACTTCACTGAATATTTGGTATTTGTCGTTAATCTTAGCTAAACCGTCACGAAACAGCGCTTCACGCTCTTTTACGCCAGCTAAGGTTTCTGGTTGGCTAACGACGTCAACAACCGCTTCAGCAACGGCACACGCTAGTGGGTTACCGCCGTATGTTGAACCGTGCGTACCGACTTTTAGGTGTGTCGCGAGTTCAGTCGTTGTTAGCATCGCGCCGATAGGGAAACCACCACCGAGTGATTTTGCTGTACTTAAGATATCAGGTGTCACACCTAGGCCTTGATACGCATAAAAATTGCCCGTACGGCCATTACCTGTTTGCACTTCATCAAAAATAAGCAGCGCATTGTGCTTGTCACACAGCTCACGAACCGTGTTCACAAACTCAGAGGTTGGAGAGATGATGCCACCCTCACCTTGCAGAGGTTCCATCATGATTGCACATGTGCGATCAGAGATGTGCGCTTCTAGCGCGGCAATATCATTGTAAGGCAGGTGAGTTACATCGCCCGGTTTAGGACCGAAGCCGTCAGAATAAGCTTCTTGACCACCTACAGTTACAGTAAAGAAAGTACGACCATGGAAACCTTGTTTGAATGCAATGATTTCAGATTTCTCAGGACCGTGAACATCCGCAGCCCAACGACGAGCTAGCTTAAGTGCTGCTTCGTTCGCTTCTGCACCAGAGTTCGCAAAGAATACTTTTTCTGCAAAACATACGTCAGTTAGCTTCTTCGCTAGACGCAGTGCAGGTTCGTTAGTCATTACATTACTTAGGTGCCAAATCTTGTTTGCTTGCTCGGTAACAGCATTCACCATTGCTGGGTGACAGTGACCCAAACAGCTCACAGCGATACCACCAGCAAAGTCGATATACTCTCGGCCTTGTTGGTCCCAAACGCGTGCGCCTTCCCCTTTTACCGGGATCATTTCCATTGGGTTATAACAAGGCACCATCACCTCATTAAACAGACTACGTTCTACTTTTTTTTCCACTGTCATCGTACATTCCTTTTCGATACCGCAAGCTTCGCAAATAAGCGTACTGGTTCATAAGTGAGACAAAGATATTTTCTCTCGCCATAATCCCGCTGCAGCATTATATTTACATTTAATTAACGTTTTCAATAGTAGATTATTCTTTAGCTATCCCTAACAACCAGCTAAACGTCACTACCTATGACTATTTATGCATCAATTAATCTGTTTTATGAAGCTTTTTTTACCTAAACGTATAACCTGCAACGGCAAAGCCTTACTGGCATTGCGGTATATTGGGTTCGAGACGAAATAAGGCGAATAATTTTGCATAGGCTAAAAACTTAGCCTTAAGAGGGAGAAATGTTATAAAAAGTGATCAGCGTCAGAGGAGTAAGAGACGCGTAGCGCCCGAATTTAAACGCTTAACGAATGGACTAACAGGTTTAACTGGCTTATTTAGGCGGAGAAAGGGTCAAATTTAAACACTCAACGCGCTAAGAAGTTAGCAAGAAGCTGGTGTCCTTGCTCTGTTTTAATCGATTCAGGGTGAAATTGGACGGCATCAATCGGCAAGGTTTTGTGTTGATAACCCATGATCTCATCCATACTGCCATCTTCAAATTCTGTCCAAGAAGTGAGTTCAAAGCAGTCAGGGAGCGTACCATTTTTCACCACTAAAGAGTGGTAACGAGTCACAGTCAGAGGATTATTGAGACCTTGAAAAACGCTCTTACCGTTATGACGGATCGGAGAGGTTTTACCATGCATCACTTGTCTGGCTCTCACCACTTCACCACCAAAGACTTGAGCAATGGCTTGATGACCAAGACACACACCTAAGATCGGCAGCTTACCAACGAAGTGTTCAATCACCTGCAGCGAAATTCCCGCATCATCGGGCGTACATGGGCCCGGCGAGATAACAAGATGGCTAGGATTTAGCGCTTCGATGCCCGCAATATCAATCTCATCGTTGCGAACAACTTTTACAGTTACCCCTAACTCACAGAAATACTGATACAAGTTATAGGTAAAAGAGTCGTAGTTATCGATGATAAGTAACATGGGTCGAAATCGTTTGCTAAATACTAAAGGATTGGGAGATATAGGGGCGGTATTGTGCAATACCCATAGCGAAAGGCAAGTGGAAACTGCATTTCGCCAATAATTAAGGCCAACCTAAGTTGACCTTAATTGTTTACAGATAGCGTTAAGTTATCTGAATTGGCTTACTTGTATGGCAAGCCAATCTATTTGTGATTGAGCTACTTACGACGACGCCACATTGCTAAGCCAAATAGTGACATAAGAGCACCGAAGCCAAATGAACCGCCTACTCTTAGCTCAAGAACGGCAGGATCATGATCCGATGAACGGAAGTGATCTTGGTACTTAGGTAGGTCACCTTTGTACTCTTCGTTGTAGTCAAACAACGTCGACTCACCACCATTGATGTGCCAATCGGTAGCATCGACAACCCTATCTTTCAGGCTTTCGCTGATCAGCAGGTGGTCTAGAGCGCCAACTTCATCATTGTATGAGTAGCTCCAGCTGTCTGGGTGCTTTTGAGCCACAGCATTGATATAACCGTAGTTCTTCGTAATCACCGCACCGCTATCACCAAACTGCTCAACACCATCAATGTAGGTATTACGAGCTGCTTTGATCTGCTTGCCGTATTTCTCTTCCGAGTAATCGGTTAGCACCAGCATTGGATCTTCCATGCCGTACGAGTTCATATCACCCAGGATCACTTTGTGACCTTTGATGCCATCGAGCGCTTCACCTAATGCAACCGCCGCAGCAACACGGAAGTTCTCACATGAACCTTGCTTATCGGCATCAACGCCGCCTTGGCCGCCCTGCTCAATCGGAGCAGCATCTTCCCAACACTTAGAGCCTTTCGATTTAAAGTGGTTGATCGCTACGGTGAGTTTCTCTTTGGTGCCTTTAACTTTAAAGGTTGGCGCCAATGAGTCACGTTGGTAGTTCTTACCGTCTTCAATCACCTTGCCTGAATCGTCTAACACCTCTGGTGCTTGTTGGCTTGGCATCGCGATAACACGGCTGTCTTTAAGCTTAACCACCTTCTTACGGTAGATAACACCCGTTGTGATAACGTCAGTACCAATAGAGTCCATCTCGTCGGTTACGCCGTCTTCGTTCGAGTCGACAGCCACAAAGGTATAACGGTCTTTCTTACGCTCAATGCGATCATTCAGTTGGTTTACAAGTTGCTGAATGGCAGAGCCTTCACCAAAGCCATTGTTCTCAATTTCCATCAAGCCAATGATGTCTGCATCTAAGCGAAGAATCGCGTTCACAATCTTCTCTTGCTGCATCTCAAACTCAGTGATGGTGTTCGCGCCACGGTTATTGCCGTGCTGATTCGCGTCGCCACCAAATGGAGAGTTGAAGTAGTTCAATACGTTGAAGGTCGCAATACGTAGGTCGCCTTCATCCATGTCTGGTTTGTCGGTACGCGGATCGTTACGCACATAGTTTTCAGCCGAGATCTGGTTAGTCGCAATTAAACGGTACTCACCGTAGCTGTAAGTCAGCACGCCTTCTAGGCCAACAATGGTGTCATCAATGCGGATGTAATCTTCTGTTGAACCATCTTGGTCGATATCAGTGCGGCCAAAATCTGGGTAGAAAGGGACTTGTCCATCAGCCGCTTTTTGATCGGTTTCAACGAAAAGACGGCGGTCTGCGTTGTCTTCAGTTTGCTGCTTCGCTTCGTCAGATCCCGCGGCGAAAAGCTGGTTCGGCTGCATGTTAATACGCTCATGCGCCAGTACCATGTTGTTACGACGACCTGCGTAGTCATAACCAAAGGCACGCGTCACACGCATATCAAGCGCTTCGGTTGTTTTCACCAACATGCCTTCGTAGCGTTCAAGCGTTGCAGCGAAGTTCTCGTCACTGTCTAGCACTTCAATCGCCGTCGCTTCAGGTGCCTGCTGCTCGCCCTGTTTTAGCCATTGGTTGTTTTCTACTTTCAGCTGAGTGTGGCTGTAGTATTCTTGAACCTTGCCTTTCACACACACTACATCACCGGCTACTAGCTCTGAGCTCGACTGGTTGGTATGAATAAATAGACCCTCAGAAGTGCTTGAGTTGAAATCATCCTCAAGTGCTTGCAGGTAGAAGCCTTTAGTTAGGCCTGTTGTTACCGCACTTACCACACCTTTTACGAAATATTCATCGTCGGTGATGTACGGGTAGCCATCGATGAATGGCGATGTAGCGCCCTCACCTTGGATTTCTTGAATGGTGGTGAATACTGGGTCAGAGCCATCTTGTGTACAAGTGAACGCTTCTGGCAGTTCAACGCTGTCTAGTGAACCTAGGCCTTCAATGCTGTCTTTTGGTAGCGATACCCATTGTGAAGCATCAAACGTCGCAGAAGGTGTTTGTGTCGCACGAACCAAAGTAACATCTTTGCCCCAGTCCACATCGCCCATCAAACCAACAACATCATGTACCGAGCCGTCTGAATTCAAGATAGCCAGCGGGTCGTCACCATTATGATTGGCGATAGAGGCATTAATGATGTCAGCTTGAGCTTTAATCTCATCACTCGCACTAGAATGTGCGACCACGAGTACTTCACCGGGTGCTAAAACGTGTCCATCTAAAGGTAAAGTGGCACCCCATGATCCGTTGCCATTGGCAGATTTCGCCAATGAGTAACCATCTAAACTAATGCTGCTATCGCCACTATTGGCAATCTCAACCGCTTTGTTATAGCTGCCGCCTTCCACATATTGTGAAATAAACAAATCAGCGTGTGCGCTTGTAGTTAACAAGCTACCAATTGCCACTGCTAGCAATGAAGGTTTGTGTAAAAGAGCCATCCGTTTCACCTGAGTTCATCGAGTTATAGTCACTGCCATCTATGGGCAGTCATGTATTTTGTGGTAACTATCAGGTTTATTTATGAAAGGAATAAGTCAGTTGGCAAGAAAATGAGGAACTTATCACTTTGGAATCATCAATTGTTTGGCACGTTATATATTTCCAACATATATAGAAACGAGTGTGATTTTATAAAGCTTGAGGGTACCAAATAAGATCATCTGCACAGCATTACAGCGATGGATATGCTAGCTAAATACTGGGTAAATTATCAATTCAAACAAGGGGGTTTCGAGGAAGGCAAATGGAATGGGCATGAAAAAGCCCAAAGTAAACAACAGCTACTTTGGGCTCAAATTCTCAAGCGAGTTGTGTTAGTTCACCCTATGGGCGAGTAACAAAACCTACTGCTTCGTATGCTTTTTTCAGTGTCACTGCAGCACGTTCAGAGGCTTTTTCAGCACCGGCTTTCATTACTGCGTCCATGTAGGCACGGTCAGCACGGATACGGTGATATTCAGCTTGAATCGGCTCAAGCATCTCAACCAATGCTGCGCCTACGTCTTTCTTGAACGGACCGTACATTTCAACGCCTTGGTACTGCGCTTCGATCTCTTCGAACGTTTTACCCGTCGCTGCAGAGTACAGACCCATTAGGTTAGAGATACCCGCTTTGTTTTCCCAATCGTGAGCAATGCGTGGTGGTGTTTCTGCATCGGTTTGCGCTTTGTTGATCTTCTTGATGATCGACTTAGGCTCTTCTAGCAGAGTAATCACGTTCTTACGGTTGTCGTCCGACTTAGACATCTTCTTCGTCGCGTCTTGCAGGCTCATTACACGTGCATTCACTGTTGGAATGTAAGGTTCTGGTACTTGGAAGATTGGCGTTTCAGGACCGTAGATGTTATTGAAGCGAGTTGCGATATCACGCGCTAGCTCTAGGTGTTGTTTCTGGTCGCTACCTACAGGTACTTGGTGAGCACCGTAAAGCAGGATGTCTGCAGCCATCAACACTGGGTAGTCGTATAGGCCTACGTTTACGTCGTTTGAGTGACGTGCAGACTTATCTTTAAACTGAGTCATACGGCTCAGTTCACCCATTTGTGTGTAACAGTTAAGAAGCCAACCAAGTTGAGCATGCTCTGGTACGTGTGACTGAACAAATAGCGTGCTCTTCTTTGGATCAACACCGACAGCAAGACAGATTGCTAGTGCGTCTAGAGTCGCTTCATGCAGTGCTTTCGGATCTTGGCGAACCGTAATTGCGTGAAGGTCTACAACACAGTATTGGCAATCGTAATCATCTTGCATCTGTTGCCATTGACGTAGAGCACCCAAGTAGTTACCGATACTTAGTTCACCAGATGGTTGAACACCACTCAATACGATGGGCTTGCTCATGGTTTTAATTCCTTTGCTTATTCGCTAAGTTTATTGAACGCTTAGCTTCTTAACTTAAATATAGAAAAGCCGCACAGCTCTTCTGTACGGCTCATCCAGTGTACTCATTGATAAGTATTTTGCTAGTAGGTTAGCTAACTTTTGTCCGCTTTATGCTGAAACTAGAACGACATCTAGTAATTGCGCGACGTTATCCGCGACATAGTCAGGGTTTGATGCTGAAATCGGCTCGCCGTGGTTATAACCGTAAGTCAGACCAAACGAGTGACAACCTGCATTCTTAGCCGCTTTAATGTCGTTGCTTGAATCACCAACCATCAACATCTCTTCCGCTTTTACATTGTGCTTTTCTAGCAACCAGTTCAGAGCGACTGGGTTCGGTTTTTTCTCTGGGAAAGAGTCGCCACCCAACACATCAACAAAGTACTTATCAATACCGTGTTGCGCCAGTACGTCTGGTACAAACTTCGATGGCTTGTTGGTAACCAGCGCCATAGTGAAGCCGGCTTTATCCAGCTCAGCCAGCGTCTCTTTAACCGATGGGTAAAGGTGACTTAGCTTGTGACCACCCTGCTCATAGAAATCATCAAACAGGATGCGTGCTTTTTTCAGTAGCTCTGGCTCTAGGCTTGGGTCAACCGTCAAGTTACGGCTGAGTGAACGTCCGATAAGAACATCAGCACCATTACCTACGTAGTCGCGAACTTGTTCTTCGCTCACTGAAGGGAAACCCAACTCCTGACAAGCTTGGTCAGCAGCAACGGCCAAATCAGGCACGCTGTCTAACAAGGTTCCATCCAAATCAAAGGCGATCAGTTTTATTGAGCTTAATGACATCTTACTTTCCTATTTATTATGTTCGTCTTATGAGTTGAGCTATAAGACGTAAAAAAGGGGCAAATTAGCCCCTTAATATTCAATCTATCTTTAGTTTTACGATTATGCGTTTACTTTTGCAAGCTCTGCACGCATCTCATCAATCACTTCTTTGTAATCTGGTTGATTGAAGATAGCTGAACCCGCAACGAACATATCTGCGCCCGCTTCTGCGATTTCACGGATGTTATCAACCTTCACGCCGCCATCAATCTCAAGGCGAATGTCACGGCCTGACTCATCAATCAGCTTACGAACAGCACGTAGTTTATCTAGCGTGTGCGGAATGAAAGATTGACCGCCGAAGCCTGGGTTCACAGACATCAGTAGAATCATGTCTACTTTGTCTAGGATGTAATCTAAGCAAGAAAGCGGCGTTGCAGGGTTAAGAACCACACCCGCTTTACAGCCGTGCTCTTTGATTAGCTGTAGAGTGCGATCGATGTGCTCTGAAGCTTCAACGTGGAAGGTAATCATTGATGCGCCGGCTTTAGCAAACTCAGGCACGATGCTGTCTACTGGCTTAACCATAAGGTGAACATCGATAGGAGCCGTAATACCGTAGTCGCGCAGCGCTTTACAGATAGGCGCGCCAAAAGTCAGGTTAGGTACGTAGTGATTGTCCATCACATCGAAGTGCACAACATCAGCACCAGCTGCGAGTACTTTTTCTACGTCTTCACCAAGACGAGCAAAATCTGCAGACAAAATCGATGGAGCGATTAGAAAATCTTTCATACCAAACCTCTTAAGAGTGAGTAAATTGCGAATATCACCGCCTTGTGACATCTCATATACAAATACAAGACTCAATTCCAAGACTATTTGGTGTGCAATTCTACCTAAGCAACTAAGCAGATCCTAGCAGTTCGAAAGATTAGTTTATGAAAGTACCCGTTGGTCACTCAATTTAATGAGTTCGAGGGTTATGTTGGCCGCTACAATTCTTCTGAAGCGTGTTGCTGGTTTTTCTCTTTATGAAAAAGTGCCAGTAACTCATCGACTTTATTGCGCCCTGCGCCATTACGGCTAATGGTGCGCTTAACCTTGACCACGTTCAGTTCTGCACCATGGTATAAACGGCGCGTTAAGGTGGTGTCATGGTTTGAGATCAAGACAGGGATGCCTCGTTCCATCGCTGCTTTTTCAGCAACATCCGCCAGTGCAGCTTGGTCATCTAAGCTAAAGCCATTACCTGCGTAAGAGGTAAAGTTTGCCGTGTTCGACAGTGGTGCGTATGGAGGATCGCAGTAAACCACACAGCCTTTGCGCGCGCGGCTAAAGGTTTCATGGTATCCCTCACAGACGAAGGTGGCTTTTTTCGCTTTCTCGGCAAAAAATTCCAGCTCAGCTTCTGGGAAGTAAGGTTTTTTATAAGAACCAAATGGAACGTTAAAACCGCCCTTCTTGTTGTAACGACATAGGCCATTGAAGCCAAATCGGTTCATATACAAGAAAGCCAATGAACGATACATGACGTTATCTGTACCATTGAACTCAGCGCGAATATCTAAGAAGGCTTCTTTACGGTTGTTCTCAGGACAGAACCAGCGCTTCGCTTCCGTGATATAAGTTTCAGGATCGGTTTTAAGCAGGTTGTACAGGTTGATAAGATCGGGATTGATATCTGCAAGCAGGTACTGTTCAAAGTCAGTATTCAGAAATACTGAGCCGGCACCGACAAACGGTTCTACCAATTTACGAGCAGGTGGCAGGTGACGTTGGATGTCTTCAACTAGGCCATATTTACCACCAGCCCATTTTAGAAAGGCACGCTGCTTTTTCATTTACTGCTCTATCTATCAACTCAAAAATAAGGCTGCGGAATGTAACATATTTTGAGGCTAAGCTCAGGGTTATTTCGCACGTTCTATCTCTCGATGCACTTGATTCATCGATTTTGCCCAAGGTTCCAACTGTTGAAGGGGTTTTGATAACGCACTTACCGCGTCTCTCGCCACTTGAATCGTTGGGTAATCTTGATAAGTGATAATAAACCACTTGGTGTCGTTGCGAAGTGTTGGGTAAATACGAACCTTGTTCTCAAGGTCATACTCTTCAATGAAAGACTGTACGTCGTCCAATGAGGTCATCGCACTCAACTGCAAAGTATAAGCTCGCGGAGAGATAGCTTGTAACTCTTCGCGAGAAAATGAGAATGTAATTTTCTTAGTCGGTGGCGTGGACTGTGTTAGGTCTGTTGCTTCATCGGCTGAAGGCTGTGACTCCACTTTGTCTGCATCTGATTGCGAACTCACCGCGGCACCTGTGTTTTCTTCAACAGCAGCATCAATCGCACTGGTATCGGCACTTTCAGGTTTATCATCAAGCAAGGCATCAACCACATCAGAGGTGATTACGACACGCTGCTGATCTTGTTCGACTTCTCCAACACTCGCGGTATCTTCAACGACAGTCGGTGGCAAAGATGAGCTGTCGTCATCAGCACCTTGATAACTCATGTCAGCTTCGGCTTCAGAATCGTCCATTCCGTCGATTCCAGCTTGCTCGGTACCACTTTCCACTTCAAAAGTTGGGATAGCTGTCTGTTCAATCGGAGCGATAAGAGATTGCGCTTTATCGTCAGGGGTTGGTTGACTGAACATCCACCAATAACCACCACCAATTAAAATCAACAGCAAGGCCACCACAATCGCGATATTGATGGGTGAGCCAATAATTGAGCGAATAATAATCCTTTTTTCCACTTTCAATTCTCCTAAAGCCATTAACTCACCGGGCAGAGGTTGCGCTTTATTAAACGCACGTCGCACGCGAGTTTCAGACTCATCATCAACATATCGAATCACCAGTGATTCAAAGAAATGTTCAGCTTCTGGTTGCGAAAGGTCATCGATCTCAAGATCGATAGGTTTGTGTTGTTGACCGTAACTCAAACGCGTTAATAACGTATCTAAGTGGCCAGGTTCCGAGAAGAGAACGATATTGATCGTCCATTGAGTGTTTGATTGAGCTTCCAGTACCAACATCCATAATTCGGATACCAATAGCTCAGAAAGTCGTTGGGCATCATCAACGACGACAACCACATTACACGGTTCTCCATCCAGTAACCTTGTTAGGCTATCCGATAAAGAATCATGTTGATTAAACAGGGGATCAGAAACAATTTGGCTAAGAATAAGCGCGCGGCGTTGTTGATCGTCTTGGCTTGGATGACAAAGCAGTAAACACTGATTTTTTTCTGTCGACCATGCTTCAAGATAACGCTGAGCCAACCAAGATCGGCCAGAGCCAGCTTTGCCAGCAACCGTCACAAGGTTTGAACCAAAGTTAGTCAAAAGCTGTAAGCGCTCTAGCAGCTCAACTTGAGATTCTAACTCTAATACTCTTAATTCATGAGCCAAACTCATTGGGGATCCCTACTGATAAGATCGATCAGTAAAACGCTTCAGTTGCCTAGAGTTTAGCTAGGCAACCTCACAACCAAATTTAAAGAGTACGGCAGAAATCGATCGCTTGTTTAATGATGTCTTGAGGCACATCAGCAACCACTTCAGCAGTACCAATACTTGTTGGTAATACCAAACGCAACTGACCAGACAGCACTTTTTTATCGCGCATCATGTGCTTCATAAAGTCTTCAAAAGACATGCTTTCTGGCGTATGGATTGGTAGTTTCGCATTCTTGAGTATAGAAATAATTCGCTCAAGTTGCTGCTGAGAGATCAGTCCCTGTAATTGAGCTGTTTTAGCTGCCATTACAGTGCCTGACGACACAGCTTCACCATGTAGCCAATTACCATAGCCTAGTTCTGCTTCAATCGCATGACCAAATGTATGACCTAGGTTCAATAACGCTCTGATTCCTGACTCTTTTTCATCTAGAGCCACCACTTCAGCCTTAATTGCACAACAACGAGCAATCGCGGTAATCAGTGCTTCTTCATCAAGTTGATAAAGTTTCTCTAGATTCTGCTCCAACCAATCAAAGAAGGCTTCATCGTAAATGATGCCGTATTTGATCACCTCAGCAATGCCCGCTGCAAACTCACGCTCTGGAAGCGTTGATAAACAGTTGGTATCGATGATCACAGATTTCGGTTGGTAAAAAGCGCCGATCATATTCTTACCAAGAGGATGGTTTACTGCGGTTTTACCACCAACAGAAGAGTCCACTTGAGAAAGAAGGGTCGTCGGGATTTGAATGAAATCAATACCGCGCTGGTAACAAGAGGCAGCAAAACCGACCAAGTCACCGATAACACCACCTCCTAAAGCAATCACCACCACATCGCGGCTGTAATTTCCTTCAAGCATATAGCTCATCACTGAATTGAACGTTTCAAGGGTTTTGTACTGTTCACCGTCTGGCAGCTCGAGAAGAGATGTCTGACAGCCGACTTGATCCAATAGCGATAAAATTTTATCAGCATAAAGAGGCGCTACTGTCACATTACTGATAACAACAACTTTCTGCTTACCTGATAAAAAAGAAAGGTACGCCGGGTCTTCAAATAACCCGGCGCCAATAGAGATAGGGTAGCTACGCTCAGCTAGATTGACCGTAATCCGTTCCATGGGTTTGCTCTCCGAAAAAATGAACTTAACGTTCTTCTAGCATTTTTACGATCTGGTTGGCTACCACTTTTGCACTTTGGTCGTCAGTACGAACTGTGTAGTCCGCCACTTCTTCGTATAGTGCGTTGCGAGATACAGCTAGATCTTCTAGCACATCACGCGGGTTGTCTGTTTGAAGTAGAGGGCGTTTCTTGTCGCGGTTAGTGCGAGCAAGTTGCTTTTCAATTGTTGTCTCTAGGTATACAACAATGCCTCGTGCAGATAGACGGTTACGGTTTTCTTTGCTCAACACTGAACCACCACCTGTCGCAAGAACAATACCTTGTTCTTCTGTCAGATCATTGATTACAGATTCTTCGCGCTTACGGAAACCTTCTTCGCCCTCAACATCAAAAACCCATGCGATGTCTGCGCCAGTGCGCTCTTCGATCACAGTGTCAGAGTCTAGAAACTCCATATGAAGTTGGGAAGCTAGGTGTCTACCAATTGTACTTTTGCCGGCGCCCATTGGGCCAACAAGAAAAATATTGCGTTTCTCAGCCATGTTTTTAGCAGTAATTTACAACGTTAATTCAATGACATCGCCACAAGGTAGGTCAGTACAAGTACTGAAATTAAAAGGCCCGTGGCACCGATTCCTCACAGATAATTCGTGATAAGACCCGAAATTATCAAGGTTAGGTGCCACTAATGCAACTTTATTTTTAATCTAATTGTTCATTACTGAATCACAACTTTGGGTGTGACAAAAATAAGTAGTTCACTTTTACCCACATTTTCATAGCTGCGACGGAACAATGCGCCCAAAACTGGCAGGTCCCCCAACAGAGGAACTTTATCCACTGTACTGCTCACGCTGTGCTGAAATATCCCGCCAAGCACGACAGTTTCACTATTATTAACAAGCACTTGCGTACCTATTCTTTGCGTATCAATGGCGACCGCTTCACCGGTTCCAGTTTTTACCACTTGCCCTGGCCTATCTTGAGTCACGCTCAAATCCAATACCAAACGATTATCGGGCGTGATCTGCGGTGTCACCTTAAGACTCAACACGGCTTTCTTAAATGCAACCGACGTAGCGCCACTTGAAGATGACTCTAAGTAAGGAATTTCAGTACCTTGCTCAATATAAGCCGGCTTTTTATTGGTGGTGATTAAGCGTGGACTAGAAATGATTTCAGCTTTTGACTCTTGTTGCAGTGCCGACAGTTCAAGATCGAGTAAGGTATCTGAACCCAGTTTGGCCACCTGAAACGCAATACTCGAGGCGTTCGGCGATGTTGCCCCTAAATTGACGTTGAGATAGTCATCAATCACGCTGCTGCCGCTATCGTCGTCATACGGCGTAATCGCTGATGGGTGGTTACCTTCGATTGAGCCACCAACGGTGAAGCTTCCGTTGGTTGAGGAAACGCCCCAGCGCACGCCAAGCTCATCAAGATTACCCTCAGTAACCGTGACAATACGCGCCTCTATCTGTACCTGCTTCACGGGAATGTCTAACGATTCAATGATGCCTCGGATCACGGCAATGTTTTCTTCCAATTCACGAATGAGCAGTGAGTTGGTGCGCTCATCAATGGTAATCGAACCACGATCGGACAACATGCTGACCGCACCTTCACCTCCAATCATGTCAGCGATGTCGGTGGCTTTAGCAAAGTTAATCTTGATGATTTCCGATTTAAGCTCCCCTAACTCCTCTTCTAAGCGCGATTTCTCTAACGCTTGTTGCTCTCGAAGGTCGAGCTCCGCTTTCGGCGCGACCAAGATAACATTGCCATCAACACGCTTATCCAAGCCTTTAACTTGCAAGATAATGTCGAGAACTTGCTGCCAAGGTACGCCATCTAAGCGTAACGTCAGGTTTCCGGCTACCGAATCAGACACCACGAGATTGAAGTCGTTGTAATCGGCAATCAGTTGCAGGACATTTCGTACCGGGATATCCTGGAAGTTAATCGATATCAGCTTGCCCTCTTTCTCTAGAACGCTTTTTTCTTTGGTCGCTTCATCGAGCACCGGTTTGCTGATCACCACCTCAATAAAGCGCCCCTTTAGGTTGTATTCATACTGATAGTCATTGCTAATCGTCGCTAGAAGCCGAGTGCTTGGTGTCTCTTTATAGACTTCAATGCCTTCAACCAAGGTAGCGAAATCCTTCACATCCAGCAGGTAGAGCTTGTCATCATCAACTTGAGTATTGATTAGCTCGATACTTAACCCTTCCTGAGCTCGTTGAACATCCACCACTGCTGTGCTGGTCGCCAGCTCAATAATGATGACGGCGTCTTTATCCTTATTGACCCTAAAATCAATATTCTCCAATTTGTTCGGTAAGCTCTCGGCATGGCTGAGCACGCTAACAACCAACATCACAGACACAGCAAAACCTTGTAGAGCCTTGCTCACTAATCCACTTATTCCTTTAATCATATTTACATCTCATATCCACATCATGTGACATTGGTTTACTTCAGAGCCAGCCTAACGTTGCGCTTATGCCAACAACCTAAGCCATCTGGAAGAGTTTCATTAATCTGAACGTATTGGCTCGTCACCTTAGTAACTCGGCCATTGTTTAAGCCGATAAACTGGCCTTTCTTGACGTTTACCACGTTGCCTTTGGGTGTTTGCACTAAGCCAAACACGCTTGAGCCACTGCCCATCACGCCTCTTAAACGAAGCTTACTCAGCGGGTACTTCTCTAACTTGCCATTACGAGAACGGGCGCTGGGTTGCCAACAGTCTTTCTTAACCAAGGGTTGGTTTTGCACAATGGCTTCTTTAGGCAGTTCAAAGGGAGGACGCAAAGATCGGCGCTGATAAGTCGCCGCCGTGAATTCAGTTGCTGGGACAAGTTGCTCGACATCTTTTCTCGCCTTGGCTTCAACCTGCGCCACAAAATCTTGCAGTGAGTCTTGATTAGCTTTGCAGCCTGACAACGCAAGCATCAATACGATTGAGTAAAACGCGCTATTGGGTTTCATCATTAACCTCCGATTTAAACTGGTAGGTATAAGCTCGAACCCTAAAGTGCAGCGTGCTACTTTCTTGACTGACTCGCTGCCAATTCACATCATCAAAGCTAATAATACGCGGCAGCTTGGCGATGGCAGCAGAGAAGTCACCAATCTCGTGATAGTCACCTGTCAGCTCTATATTGAGAGGCAATCGATAGAGAAACTCCTTATTCTGCTTTTGCCCCCAATCGATTCGTGTGAAGGTCAGCGAGTTATCCAAGCCGAGCTCATTCACGGAGGCCAACATGCTCGCTAACTCCTTTTGAACGGGCAGCTGCTCTAATAGATAATCGTAGCGACTAGTTAGCTCATCCAACTGGCTCTGCAACTTAGGCAAGGCTGCAACCTTATTCGCCTTTATCCTCAAGGTCGTTTTTAAGGTCTGCTCCTGTTGCTTCATCTGTTTCAGTTCCTCGTCGAGCGGCAGCAGATACAGCCAAGTGCCAACACCTTGGATTAACACCATCAACACCAGAATCACGAGAAGCTGAGGCAACAATGGCCATTCGGTGATCTCATCAACATCGAGATCTTGCAAGCTCATCCTGTTTTGCCTACTAATCCTATTTTGAAGGTTAGCCATGATGCGCCCCCTTATCTTTTCTGCTCGCGGTTGTGTTTTCTAAAGACGCAGGGCTAAACACAAAAGAGACCTTGAAGGTCTGAAACTCTTTATTGAAGCGCTTGCGGTTATGAACGATAGAGTGCATCTCGACCCCTTTCAAAGAATCTGAACGTTCGAGGTTGTCCAACATGGTGGCGAGACGAGCAGTGCTGTCGCTGATGCCCGACATTTCAATCTCCTGACCATTCATCTTTATCTTGTCGACATAGACACCCTCTGGAATCAGCTCCGGCATCAAGTTCATGAAGTCGGTGGTCTTATTACGGCCAAGCTGCAGCGACTCAACCACATCAAGTCGAGTCAGAATGGCTTTGTGTTCTTGCTCTGCGACTTTTAACGACTGAATTTGTCGGTCGAGCTCAGCAATGTACTGATTGAGGTAATTGAGGCGAGCTTGCTGCTTGGCTTGTTGATCGTGAAAATAGTGACCAACCGCCCATTGCCCTATAAGCGCAATGATGACGCCAAGAATGACCAGATGGATAAAACGCTTCTTGTGCTGAGCACGAATCTCATCACGCCACGGCAGCAGGTTAATTTGATGCAACATGCTTCTCTCCCTGCCACTTGAGCCCACTCATCGCCATACCCGCCGCGATACCAAAGTGTTGCCAGTCAATCGGCAGTCGGCGTCTCTTGGCGACCTTATTCTCAAATAAAGACAAAGGATTCAATGACTCGCAGCTCAACTGAAAATGGCGTTCTAGCTCTTCGGTTACCATAGGGATGCTGGCGCCCTCGCCCATCAACCAAATCCCTGAGATAGGTTGCTGCGCATTTCCCGATGAATAGAGCTGCAATTGACGCTTGAGCTTCTCAATCAGGTTAACAATGAATTGATGTGTCTCTTCCATAGTACCGAACACGCTCTCGATATCACTCGGGTCATCTGAGCTGCGAAGATCTTGAGTGCCAAAGGCGATGTCTTTATAGAAAGGCGCCGAATTCTGCGGGATAACCCCTAGCGAGGTTTGGTCGATTCCAACATCCACTAGCAACCAGTTTTTCTTATCGGGATACAGGCGCGAGGCCAATTGCCAGATATTAAGTAGCCCATGCGCCTGTGTATCCACCACCACAGGTTTGAAGCCAGCCTTGGTTAATGCATCCGCTCGGCTATCCACAACTTCTTTACGAGTGGCGTATACCTGATAACTGCTTGTCGAACCTTTACCAAATCGTTTGTCTTCCAGCTTTACAAAATCTAAACTCAGCTCCTCGATAGGAAAGGGAGATTGATGGGCGAAGGTTTGATAGATAGAAAACTCTTTTTCTCTGTCTTCTAACTCACTCTCTATTTGCAGTACTTTGCTGATCACCGTGTTATCAGGTACCGAAATGGCGACGTTGCGACAGCCAAAAGGCAGTCCTTTCCTAAGTTCTTTAAGTTTCTTAACAGTTTTCTGATACTCCAAAGTATGGTTAGCTGTAAAAATGTCGTCCGAAATCGGCAGCTCTTTGTATCCCACTAGGGCATACAACTCCCCCACGGGTTTTAGTACCACGGCTTTGATGCTGTGATGATTTATATCTATACCTGTAATTAATGATGAACCCATGTGACCTAGCTCCTGAAGTGCCAAGCATTTCGTTGATTATCTAGGGGTTGTGATTATTAGTTAAATAAGCGTTAATAAACGAAAGCTAAGTTTTTAGCCTAGAGTACAAGGGTTTGCTGCTTATCAGCCTTAACTAATCAGGGATTATCCGGTGAAGTTCATAAAGCGATTATTCATATTTACATTGATTTGCATGATTCTTGGAGTCAGTACAATTTTCGGGTTTTATTTTTACGTAAAACCAGAGTTGCCTGATGTTGCCACTTTGCGCGACGTAGAACTCCAAACGCCGATGCAAGTCTTCAGTCAAGACGGTAAGCTGATCTCTCAATTTGGTGAAAAGCGTCGTAATCCAGTCACTTATGACGAGATTCCTCGCCACTTAGTTGAGGCTCTGATTGCCACCGAAGATAGCCGTTTCTATGAACACCCAGGTATTGACCCAATCGGTATCACACGTGCAGCACTCGTGGTTGCAATGTCGGGTTCAGCCAAACAAGGTGCTAGTACCATTACTCAGCAGCTTGCGCGTAACTTCTTCTTATCTAATGAGAAAAAGATCATGCGTAAGATCAAAGAGATCTTCATTGCGATCCACATTGAGCAACTTCTTAGTAAAGAAGAGATCATGGAGCTTTACGTCAACAAGATCTTCCTTGGTCACCGTTCGTATGGTTTTGGCGCGGCAGCACGTGTTTACTTCGGTAAAGATCTTCCTGATCTCACGCTGAGTGAAATTGCGACCCTTGCGGGTATGCCAAAGGCACCTTCGACAATGAACCCTATTTACTCTGTTGAGCGCGCGACTAACCGTCGTAACGTTGTATTGCGTCGTATGTTAGACGAGAAATACATCACTCAAGCAGAGTTCGATGACGCTCGTAGCGAAGAGCTTATCTCGAAATACCACGGTGCAGAGATCGAACTGAGCGCGCCATATGTTGCTGAAGTTGCACGTGCTTGGATGGTGGAACGCTATGGTGAAGAAGCTTATACATCAGGCATGAAGGTCTACACGACCGTTGATTCGAAACTGCAAAAAGCAGCGAACCAAGCCGCAATTAAGAACCTACTTGGCTACGATGAGCGTCACGGCTACCGTGGTGCTGAAAAAGTATTGTGGCAGACTGCGCAATCAGCGTGGGATCAAGAACAAATCGTTAAACACCTTAAGTCTCAACCAACCTATGGTGACCTAGTCCCTGCTGTTGTTACCGCGGTTGATTCGAAAAGTGCTCAAATTTGGGTTAAGAACCAAGGTGAAGGCACTATCGAATGGCAAGGCATGAACTGGGCGCGTAAATTCCTAACGGATAACCGCCAAGGACCAGCGCCTTCTCAAGCGAAAGAAATTCTGGCGGTTGGTGAACAAATCTGGGTTCGCCATGAAGCCGTTACCGGCGATGAAGTCTCTGAAGAGCCGACAGAAGAGTCAGCGACTGCAGAATCAGAAACACCGATTGTATGGCGACTAAGCCAAGTACCGAATGCGAACACAGCATTTGTTGCAATGAACCCGAACAACGGCGCGGTATTGTCGATGGTCGGTGGCTTTAACTTTGTCCACAACAAGTTCAACCGTGCAACGCAATCTATTCGTCAGGTGGGTTCTGGTATCAAACCCTTTATCTACTCAGCAGCGATTGAGAAAGGCTTAACGCTAGCCTCACTGATCAACGATGCACCGATTAACCAATGGGATAAGAGCCAAGGTACCGCATGGCGACCAAAGAACTCGCCACCGACTTACGTGGGTCCAACTCGTTTACGTATTGGCTTAGCTCAGTCTAAAAACGTAATGGCGGTACGTGTACTGCGCGAAGTAGGTCTAGATGATACTCGTAACTACCTAACTCGATTTGGCTTTGATATTGATGAAGTTCCGCGCTCTGAAACCATTGCTCTGGGTGCGGGTAGCTTAACGCCAATGAAAGTAGCTCAAGGTTACTCAGTATTCGCTAATGGCGGCTACTACGTTGAACCTTTCTACATCAGCCGCATTGAGACACCATTTGGTGAGACTGAATTTGAAGCGACACCAAAAGTGGTTTGTAAAGACGATTGCCAACAGCAAATGACCTCAGACCCAATGGCTGATGAGTTTGCAGAGCAAGATGTGGATGCCAAAGTACAATACGCACCTCAAGTTATCTCTGAACAGAACGCATTCCTTGTTCGTGAAATGATGTACAGCAACATCTGGGGTGGCGGTGATTGGAGCGCAGGTACGGGTTGGAACGGTACAGGTTGGCGTGCACAGCCGTTGAAGCGTCGTGACATTGGCGGTAAAACCGGTACCACCAACGATTCGAAAGATACTTGGTACAGCGGTTACGGCCCTGGCATGGTTGCAACGGTATGGGTTGGTTTTGATAACCACAACCGCAACCTAGGCAGAACCAAAGCGAACTCAAATCTTGGTAAGAACCAAATTACGGGTGCAGAAGCTGGCGCGAAAACAGCAGAACCTGCATGGGTTGATTTCATGGGTACGGCGTTAGCGGGTGTTCCTGCTGAGCGTAAAGAGATTCCTGAGAACATCGTCCGTGTTCGTATCGACCGTGAAACTGGCTTACTGACCAACAAGTTCGATAGCTCATCAATGTTCGAGTACTTCGAGAAAGGCACAGAGCCAACCGAGTACATCACTGAACGTTTCAATGATGACATCTACTCAACCTCATCAGGTGAAGCAGTAGAAGAACTGTTCTAACTAAGGTTTGTAGAACCTAGTAACATGAACCAACAAAAAGGGTTGATATGCATTCATATCAACCCTTTTTTTATATCTATATCTGACCAGACTAGGCTCTAAATTCAAGCGCTAAGCCGTCTTCTCCAGTTGAGTTCGAATCGTCTCAGCCAGTTGCTCGAAACGTCCCTTCAATGGAGAGCCCGGACGATAAGCCACGACAATTCGACGTGAAGGTGTTGGATTCACCGCAGGTACGTAACACACACCATCTTTCTGCTTTTCCTTTGGCACCGACAATTGAGGTAACAAGGTAATACCCGCCCCCGCCGCGACCATGTTACGCAGCGTTTCTAAGCTGGTTGCCTTAAAGCGCTCATCATCTTTGGCACCCGCAGCAAAACAGAAACCCAAGGCTTGGTCTCTTAAACAGTGACCGTCACCTAGCGCCAGTACGGTTTGTCCATTTAGCTGCAGCATATCGATCGTGTCTTGCTGAGCCCACTCATGGTCACACGGAACGGCGACACTTAATGGCTCGTCATACACATCAATCTCTTTGAACACCGCGGTTTCATCAACCGCAGCCAATACCAAGCAATCGAGCTTGCCATCTTCAAGCTGACTCACTAGCTGATGGGTCTGAGCTTCATGCAAGTAAAGCTCAAGATCTGGGAAGCTCTCTTTAAGATGAGGAACAATCTTAGGCAAGATGTAAGGACCCACGGTTGGAATGAAACCAATGTGCATTGGCCCCGTCATCGCCTCACCGTGGCCACTCGCCATATCTTTAAAGGTTTTCACTTCATTGAGAATACGCTTGGCTTGTTCAACAAGTTGTAACCCTGATTCTGTAAATATCACCTTCCTTGGACTACGCTCGGTTAACTGAAGTCCAATTTCATCTTCCAGCTTGCGTATTTGACCGCTTAGTGTCGGCTGACTGACAAAGCACGCTTCTGCCGCTTTTCGGAAGTGTTTATGCTCTGCGAGCGCCACCAAGTATTCAAAGTCACGAATGTTCATGATCAGTCTCTTACCTCAGGTTTTAATAAGAACAAGGGTTCTAACAGAAACATTTAAAAGAAAAATGCTCTTGATAGAATTTACCTATCAAAACCATAACATCAAACGATTAGAGCTATCAAAGGATTTATCTAATAATGGGCTCAACGAAACGAAACAGAGCGAAGAAAAACGTTAAGCTCTGATAGAACAAAATTAAAAATACTATTTAAGGAAATCAATATGTTTGCATCTAAAGAAGGTCAATCAATCCCTCAAGTAACATTCCCAACTCGCCAAGGTGATGCATGGGTTAACGTAACGACTGAAGAGCTTTTCAAAGACAAGACAGTTATCGTATTCAGCCTACCAGGTGCGTTTACTCCAACATGCTCTTCAAGCCACCTACCTCGTTACAACGAACTACATTCAGTGTTCAAAGAAAACGGCGTTGATGACATCCTTTGTGTTTCTGTAAACGACACGTTCGTAATGAACGCATGGAAAGCAGACCAAGAAGCGGAAAACATCACATTCATCCCTGATGGTAACGGTGATTTCACAGACGGCATGGGTATGCTAGTTGAGAAAAACGACATCGGCTTCGGCAAACGTTCATGGCGCTACAGCATGCTGGTTAAAAACGGCGTGGTAGAAAAAATGTTCATCGAAGAAGACGTACCAGGCGACCCGTTCAAGGTTTCTGATGCAGATACTATGCTTAACTACCTTGCTCCTGAGCACAAAGAGCAAGAGTCAATCACAGTATTCACTAAGCCAGGCTGTCCTTTCTGTATGAAAGCAAAACAGAACCTAATCGACAAAGGTCTGAACTACGAAGAAGTGGTTCTAGGTAAAGATGCAACAACAGTAAGCCTACGTGCAATCTCTGGTCGCACTACCGTTCCTCAAGTATTCATCGGTGGCAAACACATCGGTGGTAGTGAAGAACTAGAAACTTTCCTAGGCTAATCGCTTCATCGCCGATATAGGCTTAGAAGTATCAGCTAACCCACCCTCTTGTGGGTTAGCTATTCCAAACACTCTTATCTGAGTTTTGGGAAAAGAATATAGCTGGTGACTCGCCTGTCTTTTACTAACCTATAGTTAGCAATAAAAGCAGAGTCACAAGCTAAATCTAATAAAACAGAATCACAAAACTGACCCGCAATCCTGACTCTCAAAAAATCATCAGAGTTGGAGGGGTTCGTTCAAACCAAATTTAGCCATTGCGAGAAAATTATTATGAAACAAGTCAATGTAGATGTAGCAGTTATCGGGGGCGGTACGGCAGGTCTAGGTTCTTACCGCGCTGCAAAAGCACACACTGACAGTGTCGTGATGATTGAAGGCGGCCCTTACGGTACTACCTGTGCTCGCGTTGGTTGTATGCCATCTAAACTGCTTATTGCAGCTGCAGAAAGCGTACACCAAATCGAGAAAGCTCCGGCTTTTGGCGTTCACCCACAAGGCGATATCGTGATTAACGGTCGTGAAGTGATGGAGCGAGTGAAGTTTGAGCGTGACCGTTTTGTTGGTTTTGTTTTAGAAGGCGTTGATGAAATCCCAGAGCAAGACAAGATCTCTGGTTACGCAAAATTCTTAGACGATAACACGCTACAAATTGATGACCACACGGTTGTCACCGCTAAACGTATTGTTATCGCGACCGGCTCTCGCCCTGCATACCCTGCCGTTTGGAATGAACTTGGTGACCGCCTGATCATTAACGACGACGTGTTCAGCTGGGATGATTTACCAGAATCGGTTGCGGTATTTGGCCCTGGTGTTATTGGTCTTGAGCTTGGTCAGTCACTGCACCGCTTAGGTGTGAAGACCAAACTGTTCGGTTTGGGTGGTCAAGTTGGCCCAGTAACTGATCCAGAGATCATGGCTTATGCAGATAAAGCTTTCAATGAAGAGTTCTATCTCGATGCCGACGTGAAAATCGAAAGCATGAAGCGCATTACCACTGAATCGGGTGAGCCACGTGTCGAAATCCAGTTCATCAATAAACAAGGTGAATTAGAAACTAACGTCGTTGAATACGTACTAGCAGCAACAGGTCGTCGCCCTAACACTGACAAGCTTGGCTTAGAGAATACCTCTCTAGAGCTTGATGAACGTGGTGTGCCAATCGCAGACCACTACACGCTACAAACATCACTACCATCAATATTTATCGCTGGTGATGCGAGTAACCAACTGCCTCTACTGCATGAAGCAGCAGACCAAGCTCGTATTGCGGGTGACAATGCAGGTCGCTTCCCAGAGATTCGTGCAGGCCTACGCCGCTCTAAAATCTCGGCAGTATTCTCTGACCCGCAAATCGCGATGGTTGGTGAAACCTACAAAGAGATCACCACACGCTTAGGCACATGTGGCTGTTTCGCAACGGGTGAAGTGTCTTTCGAAAACCAAGGTCGTTCACGAGTGATGCTTCGCAACAAAGGTATTCTGCACGTATACGGCGAGCAAGGCACAGGCCGCTTCCTTGGTGCTGAGATGATGGGACCAAACGCAGAACACTTGGCTCACTTATTAGCATGGGCACACCAGAACAAGATGACGGTTTCTGAGATGCTAGACATGCCGTTCTACCACCCAGTAATCGAAGAGGGTGTACGAACTGCCCTACGCGACCTGAATGCGAAACTGCACCTAGGTCCAGAGATGGTGAAACACTGTCTGGATTGTGGCCCGGGCTGTTAATCTCAGACTAGCGCCAGTCAATTAGCAGTTAACAAACGTTAGATACTAAAAAGGAAAGCCATTGGCTTTCCTTTTTGTTTTTGGCAACGAGCAAACTATAGATTCCCGATTCGCTCCTTCGTCGCTAACGGGAATGACGTAACTTTTAACGCACATCTGAGCCGAAGCCAATCAGTGTGATGGTCGTTTTAAAAACGCATCTAAGCTGAAGCAGACCAAAGTGACGCATCAGCTAAACCAAAACTAAACTCGTCATTCCAGAACCGAGGGACGAGGTATCTGGAATTTCTTGAAGCCATTGCGTCACTAAAAGCTTTAAGCAATTACTTCTCAGCAGCAATCACAGAGATCTCAACAAGTAGCGCTTCGCGAGCCATGTCGCCAGTCACACATGCGCGAGCTGGAGCGTGGCCTTCTGGAACCCATGCATCCCAAACTGCGTTCATTTCTTGGAAGTCTTTCATGTCTTTCAAGTAAATCGTTGCTGACAGCATGTGCTCTTTGTCGCTGCCTGCTTGCTCAAGTAGGGCTTCCACTTTATCCAGCATCGTCTGTGTTTGCTCAGTGATGTCTTTGGTTGCATCAGCACACACTTGGCCACATAGGTAGATAGTGCCGTTGTGTTTCACAATACGGCTCATGCGTTGTTTGGTTTCTTGGCGCTCAATCATCGACTTTCTCTCTCTGTGTCACCGTGATCCAATATCTTGTGACGTGTTATTATCAGGGCAACAAGCATAACGCGAATCAAACCCAAGGTGACATGCATTCATTGCAATAAAAGTGAAAAAATCCGTAACAAGCTCGGTCGTTGCCAGCGTTGCATGAATCAGCTGATGGTGTTGTCGATTTTGAGTTGGGGAGTATGGTGGCTATTTTTCAGAGAAGACCCAAAAACCATCAATGCCATCGCTTTGATGATGGCCGCTTTCGCATTCAGTGGCTTGTTGTCGTTGCATTGGATAATGAAGTTTGTCGTGCTGCCTTTAAGGAACAAAAAGCGTTAACAGAGAGACTTTGCTAGATAAGTGATAAAGGCTAGATGTCCAATTAAATGACTCGCCTTAGCAAGCCGTCATCATTTCCCAAACAGCAGATAGAAAAAAGCCCCAGAACCAATCGATTCTAGGGCTTTCTTAGAAAATTCTAAGAAAAAGCAGTGGTACTTTAATAGACCGGGCTTTTCTTAGTTTGTTCCCAAAAAAGATCAGATTTTTGATCTTTTTTTTAGGAGCTATAAAATCAATGCCTTATGCAACATTAACCTTAGCAATTATCTGCTCTACCAAGTTCACTTCCAATGCCACTTCATCACACGCATGTTGACGAGGACACTGGTCACAATCTTTCAGTACCTTCTCAGGCAACAGAGATTTCGATGTCGGTAAGAAATCATGCTTCATGAAGAACTCAGGTGTACGAGTCAGCACAAACACCTTCTTGATGGCCATTTGTCGCGCTTTCTCAACCAAGTGCTGCACAATTGCGGTACCCTGCCCTTGACCTTGCCAGCCAGCTTCGACACCCAGTGAACGGATTTCCGCTAGGCCAGAGTCATACACATAGAGTGATGCACAACCTGTCACCTCACCATGATGCTCTGCGACCGCAAACGAGCCAATATCACGCACCAGTTCATTACGAGAACGAGGTAGGTTTTCACCCATGTTCGCCCAGTAAGCGACCATACCTTCCAACGCTTCAATATCGGTCAGACGAGCAGGACGAACCTTGACGATGGACGTATCACGCTGTGATAAACGTTTCTCAGCTTGGTCAACCGCGTAAGCCACTTGCTGTGGAGATACACCGCCTAGCGCGCTACGTTTTTCAAGACACGATTCAATGGTCAGGATGTCATACACATCTTCCTCAATCACCTCAGAGAACTCTTTCATCTCTGCGATGGTTAATTCTTCTAATGCACAGCCTTTAGCAATCGCCGCCACTACCGTCACACCAACAATATGGTGAGCTTCACGGAAAGGAATCCCTTTCGCTACTAGGTAATCAGCCAATTCAGTTGAGTTCGCGTAGCCTTGTTTCGCGGCTTCAAGTGTACGTTCGCCGTTCACTTTAATGCCGTCAAAACAGAGTGCTGCCATTTCCATACAATCATTCCAAGTATCTAAAGCGTCGAACAGACCTTCTTTATCTTCTTGCATGTCTTTGTTGTACGCCAAAGGCAGAGCTTTTACTGTCATCATCATTGCCGCTAATGAACCGTAAACACGGCCAGTTTTGCCACGGATAAGCTCTAGCGCATCTGGGTTTTTCTTTTGTGGCATCAGAGATGAACCTGACGTCACGGTATCCGCTAACTCGATGAAGTTTGATTCACCTGAGTTGTAGAAAATCATATCTTCTGCAAGACGCGAAAGGTGAAGCATAGAGATAGAAGCAATCGACATTAGCTCCATCACATGGTCGCGGTCAGAAACTGAATCTAGAGAGTTGCGCGTTGCACGACGGAAACCTAAGTTGTGAGCTAACTCTTCACGGTCCATCGGGTAAGCTGTTCCAGCAAGGGCACCAGAACCCAGCGGACATGTGTCTAGACGCTTAATCGCATCATTCAAACGTGAATAATCACGCTCAAGCATTTCAACGTAAGCCAAGCACCAGTGAGCAAAAGTTACCGGCTGAGCACGTTGTAAGTGAGTGTAGCCAGGAAGCACGGTTTCTTGATGCTGAGAAGCAACGTTCACCATTTGGCTTTGTAGGCGATCCAATGCCAGTAGCAGTTGGTTACCTTGCTGACGACACCATAGTTTCAGGTCTGTCGCCACTTGGTCGTTACGAGAACGGCCAGTGTGAAGTTTTTTGCCCAAGTCACCGACTTTGCCGATAAGTTGCTGCTCAACCCAGCTGTGAATATCTTCTGCATCAGAACGTAGAATCTGTTCAGGATCTTCCATCACCTCAAGTTTTAGCTCATTCAGCGCTAACTCAAGCTTCTGTTGCTCTTCTTCTGTTAATACGTTGACCGACAGTAGAGCTTTAGACCAGGCAATTGAGCCCACAATGTCTTGCTCAGCCAATCGGTAATCAAAACGAAGAGAATCGTTAAAATCTTTGAACCGGGTGTCTGCTGCTTGGGTAAATCTACCGCCCCATAATGCCATTGTGTATCTCCTAATTGCACAGTGCTCACTGTTTTTGCAAATGATAATTCTGATTAAGATTCAGTATTTTTCTGATGGTTTAAACTTACGGCAATTCAAAATGAAAATAAAGTATTAATTCATTATTTTCACATATTTATTCACCAACAGTTCAATCCATTGATTATTTTTAGCGTGGAGCGCGAATTATATGCCATCCGATAGGAAAAACCGAAGCTGATTTATTAGGCAAATAGAAAGTAAAAAGCCCACTCACTAATCAATAGTGAATGGGCTTTGCATAATAATGTCTGTTTACTAACCTTCAATCTTTCATCAAAGGCTAGCTCACTAACTCATTGTTAGGATTACTTTTGGCTATTCAAAGCACGGATACGGCTTGATAGCGAGTAAAGGCGGATGAAGCCTTCAGCATGGCTTTGGTCGTAAACTTCATCTTCACCAAAGGTTGCAAACTCTTCTGAGTACAGGCTGTTGTCAGAACGCTTCTGAGTCACCGTTGCATGGCCTTTGTAAAGCTTGATAACCACTTCACCATTCACGTCTTGTGCTAGCTCTTCTGTCGCGGCAAGGATTGACTTACATAGTGGAGTGAACCAACGACCATCGTATACAAGGTGAGAAGCCTTAACACCGAGCTCTTCACGGAATTCGAATGCCGCTTTATCAAGAACCAGTTGCTCTACTGCACGCAGTGCTTCCATCATGATTGTGCCACCCGGAGTTTCGTAACAACCACGAGACTTCATGCCAACAAGACGGTTCTCTACGATATCGATACGACCAACACCGTGCTTAGCGCCTTTCTCGTTTAGGTAAACCAGTGCGTTGTATGGCGTCATTGTTTCGCCATCAACCGCAACCACTTCGCCTTTTTCAACTTTAAGCGTCACTGTTTCAGATTCGTTTGGCGCTTGCTCAGGGTCTACAGTCCAAGCCCAGCAATCTTCGTTAGGTGCATTCCATGTGTTTTCTAGAACGCCGCCTTCTGTTGAGATGTGCCATGCGTTTGCATCACGCGAGTAAATCTTAGTAAGAGAAGCCGTACAAGGGATGTTACGCTCAGCCAGGTAATCTAGACACTCTTCACGACTCACTAGATCCCATTCACGCCATGGTGCAATTACGTGTAGATCAGGTGCTAGTGCAGCAAATGCGCCTTCAAAACGAACTTGGTCATTACCTTTACCAGTACAGCCGTGACACAGTGCGTCTGCACCTACTTTACGTGCGACTTCAACCTGTGCTTTCGCGATGATTGGACGCGCCATCGACGTACCTAGTAGGTATTTACCTTCGTAGTAAGCGCCCGTTTTCAGCGTTGGGTAGATGTAGTCAGCAACCATCTCTTCTTTAAGGTCTGCGATGTAACACTCAGATGCACCAGAAGCTTTTGCTTTCTCTTCGATACCAATCAACTCTTCGTCGCCTTGACCAACATCCGCAACAAACGCAACCACTTCACAGTCATAGTTCTCTTTCAACCATGGAATGATTACTGATGTGTCTAGACCGCCAGAGTAGGCTACTACAACTTTCTTTACGTTAACTTTGCTCATTTTCTTTCTCCTAGTTTCCATACTGCACATGGCGGTCAGCGTTGGAAATGACTTCATAATTATATGTTTATTTAATTTGTCTAAATTCTTTAAGTAGTGACTCGTTGTGAAACCTACTGAGGTAAAAACTGTGTTCCTATGCTTTTACCTGAAAACAGTTGTGTTAGCTTTTCTGGGTATCGCCAAGTGGCAACTTCGATTGGTCGTCCAAGGTCGTTAGCGGCTTCTAGTGCGGCTTGAACCTTAACGATCATGCCGTCGGTAATCACTTTGCCTGTAATAAGGTCATCAGCTTGTTGTTGATTAAGGCTTGGAATGAGGTGACCTTTGCCATCCAACACACCACTTACATCAGAAAGCAGTACCAGTTCAGCATCAAGTGCGCCTGCAACGGCAACCGCAGCTTGGTCGGCATTGACGTTCATCAGTTGGCCTTGCTCAGTCAGACCAATCGAGCTAATGATAGGCAGTGCGCCCGCATTAAGAATCGCTTGCAGAACGGTTGAGTCGCCCGGCTCCGCTTTTCCTACCGCCCCCAGTTCAGGGTTCAGTTCGCTCACTTTGCATAAACCACCGTCTGCTAGGCTTAAACCAACGGCATTGATACCGTCTTTAATCGCCTGACCTTGAAGTAATTTATTCGCCGTGCCCGCTAATGCACCAGCGATCACTGGGATCTGATCATAAGGAGTAACACGTAGCCCTTCTTTCTTAACGGTTTCGAGGTTCAACTTATTCATCAAATCATCAACAAGGTAACCGCCGCCGTGAACAATCACGATTGGTCGTTGTGCCTGTTGTTGGTAAGCAGAGATAGCACCAAATAACTTGCTAAGTGTTTCACCACAAGATAGCGCAGCGCCACCTAACTTTATGATTAATGGTTGATTATTAAGGCTCATATCTAGATTTCCTTACACTAACGCAGTTAATGGCGCAAAACCATAACGTAAATTCAAACACTGCATCGCTTGGCTAGATGCACCCTTTAATAAGTTATCAATCGCTGAAACAACGATGATGTGATGACCTTGAACCTTCCAACCTAAGTCGCAGAAAGGCGTCTGCTCTACATCTTGAATTCTTGGCAATGTCTCTTCGAGTAATCTCACCGCAGGTTTACCTTGGTAAGCTTGCTCGAAGGCATCTTGTATCTGTTGTTCTGTCACGCCTTCAGCCAATTTCATGGTAATGGTTGCCAAAATGCCACGCTTAAAGTTGCCGAGGTGCGGGGTAAAAATCACATCACATCCTAAATGTGCAGCCATTTCAGGTTGATGACGGTGATTGAATACACCATAAGCTTGCAAGCTCACTTCGCAGAAGCTGTTGACCATCGTCGCCTTGCGGCCTGCACCAGTCACACCGCTGGTTGCGTTAATCACTGGCCATTGGTTTTCATCCAGTAACTTGGCTTCAACCAAAGGCTTAATCGCCAGTTGTGATGCGGTTGGGTAACAACCCGCGACAGCGACAAGCTGAGCTTCTTTAATTTCTTGTTCGTTCCACTCAGCTAAACCGTAAGCCGCTTTGTCTAGCCATTGTTCGTGTTGATGTTCAAAACCGTAAAACTCTTGATAGAAGTTTTCGCCTTTAACTCTGAATGCACCCGATAGGTCGAAGACTTGGCAATCGTTCTCTAGAAAAATTGGCGCTAGGTCGTGACTAACCTCGTGTGCCGTTGCTAAGAAAATCACATCAGATTGTTTAGCCACTTCTTCCGGATTTGTTAAAGGTTGTACTGGCATATCAATCAAGCCAGCTAACTTACCGTGCAGTGCCGCAATAGGTTTACCTGCGTCTACACTATTGGCTGAGACATATAAACCTGATAGCGTGAGCTCAGGGTGTCTGTTTATCATTAGAGCCAGTTCTGCTCCTGTGTAGCCGCTTGCGCCAATGATCGTGGTTTTCAACATCTCAACACATCCATTTTTGAGGTAAGTTACATTTCAAATTTGACTATTCATACTTAATTTTTAGCTTTATTTGATTTCTTATGCATTAAATATGATTTAATATGTGTTTTACCGACTTATGGTTTTCCTGTCAATAGTAGAAGTGAAGTTATTATGCAATTACCGAGTTTTCTTGAGGTCTACAAAGGCCTAATTTCCACAGACTCTATTAGCTCGACCGATCCAAGCTGGGATCATGGCAACGAGAAAGTGATCGAAAAAATGGCTCAATGGTTTAAAGACGTAGGCTTTAGCGTTGAAGTCGTGGAAGTCGAACCCGGCAAGCATAATATGGTCGCTAAGATGGGATCGGGCGAAGGTGGCTTGCTACTCGCAGGACACAGCGACACAGTGCCATTTGATGAAGGACGTTGGAACTTCGACCCTCACGCACTAACAGAGCACAACAATCGCTTCTATGGGTTAGGCACGGCCGATATGAAAGGCTTTTTCGCTTTCGTTTATGAAGCGGCAAAGAAGATGGATTGGAGCAAACAGACCAAGCCGCTATATGTATTGGCAACCTGTGACGAAGAGACCACCATGCTGGGTGCGCGTCATTTCACTGAAAATGCACCGTTTAAACCGGATTACTGCATTATTGGTGAGCCAACCAGCCTTGTGCCGATTCGTGGCCATAAAGGCCATGTTGCTAACGCTGTGCGAGTAACGGGTAAATCAGGTCACTCTTCTGATCCTGCATTAGGTGTCAACGCCATCGAGATCATGCATGAAGTGTTGTTCGCTTTAATGCAACTGCGTGACAAGCTAGTCAAAGAGTATCACCACCCGGGTTTCGCAATTCCAAGCCCCACTCTAAACCTTGGCCATATCCACGGTGGCGACAGTGCCAACCGTATCTGTGGTTGCTGTGAGCTGCACTATGATGTGCGTCCTTTGCCAGGTATCAGCCTAGATGGCTTGGATAACATGCTGCGCAGCGCACTTAAAGAAGTGGAAGCAAAATGGCCGGGCAGAATCGAGATTACGCCACTGCACGAACCTATCCCAGGTTATGAGTGCCAACACGACCATCCATTTATTGGTGGCATGGAATCCGTTTGTGAGATTGAATCGCAAACCGTCAACTACTGCACTGAGGCACCTTTCCTTCAAGAACTTTGCCCAACCTTAGTGCTGGGGCCGGGCTCTATCGACCAAGCTCACCAACCAGATGAGTTCCTAAGCTTCGATTTTATCGATCCAACGATTGATGTTCTGAGTAAATCTATTCGTAAATATTGTTTCTAGTTATTGCTACCCTTGCGATACTTTTTATAAAAGCTGCCCTAAAAGGTGGCTTTTATTCTGTTATCCCAGACACAGCCTGATCTTGTAATTAAATTTCACTTTAATTCCGAACTATTGGGAAATTTACTTCTCCCGCATTTCGAAAACTAATAATTGCAAACTTAGAATGCTTTATTTGACTAGATACAGCACTTTTCGCTAGATTGTGTACTTAACAAGGAACAATGGATGTAATTTTTTTACGAGGCAGGATGACAATGAACGAGAAATACGCCGCTCTCAAGAGTAACGTAAGCATGCTGGGACGCTTGCTAGGTAACACAATCCAAGATGCACATGGTGACGTTATCTTAGAGAAAGTGGAGACTATCCGTAAACTTTCCAAATCCGCCCGCGCAGGCAACAAAGCTGACCGTGACAGCCTAGTTGAAGAAATCAAAAACCTGCCGAACGAACAACTCACTCCTGTTGCTCGTGCATTTAACCAATTTCTCAACCTCACCAACATGGCAGAGCAGTACCACACCATCTCTCGCCACTGTGAGGAGCATGTTTGCGAACCAGACGTGCTGCAATCTCTATTTTCCAAATTAAACCAGAATGACATCAGCAAGCTAGATGCGGCTCAAGCCGTTCGCGACCTGAACATTGAACTCGTTCTGACTGCACACCCAACAGAAATCACTCGTCGCACCATGATCAACAAATTGGTTAAGATCAACGAGTGTCTGTCTAAATTAGAATTAAGCGACCTATCACACAAAGAGCGCGTGAAAACAGAACGTCGCCTAGAGCAACTTATCGCTCAAGGTTGGCACTCAGATGTGATTCGTCAGCAACGCCCTACGCCACTTGATGAAGCGAAATGGGGCTTTGCGGTTGTTGAAAACTCACTTTGGGAAGCTGTACCAGATTTCCTACGTGAAATGGACGGCCGACTAAAAGGCTACCTTGGTGAAGGTCTACCAATTGATGCGCGCCCGGTACACTTCTCATCTTGGATGGGCGGTGATCGCGATGGTAACCCATTCGTAACGCACACCATCACCAAAGAAGTACTGCGCCTATCTCGCTGGAAAGCCGCTGACCTTTACCTAGGTGACGTAAACGAGCTGATTACCGAACTATCGATGACTAAGTGTAATGATGCCGTTCGTGAACTAGCGGGTGATGAGCATGAAGCTTACCGAGCAATCCTAAAGAGCCTACGTACTCTGCTGAACAACACGTTAGAAGTGCTGGATGCAAAACTGCATGATGCTGAAGTACCGAAGAAAGAAACACTACAGAACATCGAGCAACTTTGGACACCGCTTTACGCATGTTACCAATCGCTGCACGAATGTGGCATGGGCGTAATCGCAGACGGTTCTCTGCTTGATACTCTGCGCCGCCTAAAAGCGTTCGGTGTACACCTAGTTCGTCTCGATGTTCGTCAAGAAAGTACTCGTCACTCAGATGTACTGTCTGAACTGACTCGCTACCTAGGCATTGGCGACTACGACCAATGGAACGAGCAAGACAAGATTGCTTTCTTAACCAATGAATTAAGCTCTAAGCGTCCGCTTCTTCCTCGCGATTGGGAGCCATCTGAACAGGTTAAAGAGGTTTTAGACACCTGCAAGGTTATTGCTGCTCAACCTCGTGAAGCCTTCGGTGCTTACGTAATTTCTATGGCTCGTACTGCATCAGATGTACTGGCTGTTCACTTACTACTGCAAGAATGTGGCTGCCCATACCGCATGGACGTATGTCCGCTGTTCGAAACGCTAGACGACTTGAACAACTCAGAAGCAGTAATGAAACAGCTAATGAGCATCGACTTGTACCGTGGCTTTATCCAGAACCACCAAATGGTGATGATCGGATACTCTGACTCAGCGAAAGATGCGGGCGTAATGTCTGCAGGTTGGGCTCAATATGATGCAATGGACAAACTGGTTAAGGTTTGTGATGAAGAAGGCATTGAACTGACTCTATTCCACGGTCGTGGCGGTACGGTTGGTCGTGGTGGTGCTCCGGCGCACGCTGCTCTTCTTTCTCAGCCACCTAAGAGCTTGAAAGGCGGTTTACGTGTAACAGAGCAAGGCGAAATGATCCGCTTTAAACTTGGCTTACCAGACGTTGCTGTAAACAGCTTCAACCTTTACGCAAGCGCGATTCTAGAGGCGAACCTTCTGCCGCCACCTGAGCCAAAACAAGAGTGGCGCGACCTAATGGAAGTGCTATCTCAAGTATCTTGTGAGGCTTACCGCAACGTGGTTCGTGGCGAAGAGAAATTCGTACCTTACTTCCGTCAAGCGACACCTGAACTGGAGCTAGGTAAACTGCCTCTTGGTTCTCGCCCTGCGAAGCGTAACCCGAATGGCGGCGTAGAAAGCCTACGTGCAATTCCATGGATCTTCTCTTGGAGCCAAAACCGTTTGGTACTGCCTGCATGGTTAGGCGCTGGTGAAGCGATTCAGTACTCTGTAGATCAAGGCCATCAAGCCCTGCTCGAAGAGATGTGTCGCGAGTGGCCGTTCTTCTCTACCCGTCTCGGTATGTTGGAAATGGTATACTCGAAGTGCAACATGGAAATCGCTAAGTACTACGACCAACGCCTTGTTGACGAAGAGCTATTACCACTAGGTGAGTTACTGCGTGAACAGCTGCAAAAAGACATCAAAGCCGTGCTAAATGTTGAGAACAACGAGAACCTAATGCAGAGCGACCCTTGGGGACTTGAGTCAATCCGCCTACGTAACATCTACGTTGAGCCACTAAACATGCTTCAAGCTGAACTGCTTTACCGTACTCGTAAGTGTGAAACACCACCAGCAGAGCTTGAAGAAGCGCTAATGGTGACGATTGCAGGCATTGCAGCAGGCATGCGAAACACTGGTTAATTAGTGATTCCTACCATTCAACAGACAAAAGGTCGCCTAGTGCGACCTTTTTATTTCACAAAATAAGCAATACTGAGTTTTTTGTCAGTTTTTTGGGTTATTTTGTCCATGTATTCTACTTTATGCTTATTATTTAGATATACTACTGCTCCGCTGCGGAAACACTCCAAAAAATAATCTGCAGCATCTTGACCAATAAACTGGTCAACCTAGGTGATAAACGGCTTTGTAAGGTGACATAACCAACCGATGAGTTGGTGCTACTTAGACATAACCAATATAACGTGCCATTAGAAGCACACTTGTTGTTTAAGTATTTGTTTACTGTTTACCATTTGGATTTCAGACATGTCATTACCACACGTAATTCTAACCGTTTTAAGTACACGCGATGCTACTGGTTACGATATCACAAAAGAATTCTCCGCAAGCATTGGTTACTTCTGGAAAGCTAGCCATCAACAAGTTTACCGCGAGCTAAATAAAATGGCTCAGAACGACCAGGTAACTTGCGTGCTTGAGCCTCAAGAAGGCAAACCTGATCGTAAAGTTTACTCTATCACTGATGCTGGCCGTGGCGCGCTAGGTGAATGGTTTGAACAACCAACTGCACACCCAACCGTTCGTGACGAGTTCTCAGCTAAGCTAATGGCTTGTGCTGTACAACCTTCTGACGCTTACCGTGTACAACTTGCTGAGCTAGTAGAAGAGTCTCGCAAACTGGTTTCTCACTACCGTGAAATCGAAGCAGCTTACTACGCAACGCCATCGACACTAGACAAGCAAGCACGCCTTGAGCGTCTAACACTTCGTCGTAACCTACTTATCCGTGAAGCATGGATTGTATGGGCTGAAGAAGTACTGCTTGAACTTGGCGCTCTAGCTTAAGTTAAGCTAGAAAAGCAAAAGGCTTGAACTCTATGAGTCCAAGCCTTTTTTGTATCTATAGGATTTGAAATGTTACTGCCAGAGGCTTTTTACAAGTGCTTAGGCTTTACTTCTTAGACTTTTCTTACAGCGCAGCGACTTGCGGACGAACACCTAGCGTATGGCAAAGTGCATAAGTCATTTCTGCACGGTTTAGCGTGTAGAAGTGGAAATCTTTCACACCTTCACGGCTCAGTGTACGAACCATATCAATTGCTTGGCTAGCACCAACAAGCTGACGAGTCGTTGGATCATCATCCAAACCTTCAAACTGCTTCGCCATCCAGCCCGGTACTTTTACGTTGTTCATCGCAGCAAAGCGAGATGCTTGCTTGAAGTTAGAAACCGGCAGAATGCCCGGTACAATCTCAACATCAACGCCAGCCGCTACACAGCGGTCACGAAAGCGTAGGTAGCTCTCTACATCAAAGAAGAACTGAGTGATGGCACGGTTGGCACCCGCATCCACTTTACGCTTTAGGTTAATAAGATCAGATTGAGCGCTTTTTGCTTCAGGGTGAACCTCAGGGAATGCCGCTACTGAGATATCAAAATCGTGGCGAGATTTAAGTAGCTCGACTAGGTCAGATGCGTACATCTCTGGCGCGCCGCCGCCTGCTGGAATATCACCACGTAGCGCAACAATACTCTCGATACCATTTGCCCAGTAATCGTCGGCAATTTGAATCAGCTCTTCACGGCTTGCATCAATACACGTTAGGTGCGGTGCAGCCACTAGGCCGGTTTGGTTTTTAATTTCTTTAATGATTGAGTGGGTACGGTCACGTTCACCCGAGTTTGCACCGTAAGTTACCGATACAAATTTTGGTTGAAGTGTTTTAAGGCGGTGAACAGAGTTCCACAGGGTCTCTTCCATCTTCTCACTGCTCGGTGGAAAAAACTCAAATGACACATTGATGTTGTCAGAAAGCTCAGCGATATTCTGATTTAAAGCGTCGATATGACTAGCGTGTGTGTATCCCATCTTACTCTCCCTGTGGCAAAAGCAACCACTAAAAACTCAAATCCTTAAACGACGTTTAGACGTCTATATGTCTGTAGAATGTATTGAATACGATTTAATGTCAACAGATCCATTATGAATTTTTCTCAAGTAGATCGTGAGTAAAACTCAAGTCGTTAGATGGGTCGCAAAGCAGAAATAATGTAGAAAAAAGGCTGAAAAACACATCGTGCTTTCAGCCTTATTTATCTTAGTGAATAGTATGCCATTTACGTACTAAAACAATTGATCTGAGTTTCAAACCAACCGATCTGAGTATCAGAACAGGCTAGACATTCTGTTTAAATCAGATTGAATTGCACCTGCCGTTACTTCACGACCGGCACCTGGGCCACGAATAACCAATGGATTATCTTTGTACCATTTGCTCTCAATCGCAAAGATGTTGTCGCAAGGCAACAAGTTCGCCAGAGCATGTTCTTTAGACAGTGCTTCAACGCCTACGGTTGCCTTACCGTTCTTCTCCAAACGCGCTACGTAACGCAGAACTTTCTGTTGAGAGTGCGCTTTCTCTAAACGCTCAGCCAGCTCTTCGCTCAGTACAGAAGCTTTGTCGAAGAAGTCATCCACAGATAGATCTTGCAGCTCTGCAGGTACGAGCGATTCCACTTTTACGTTTTCAGGTTCGATATCCAAACCAGATTCACGCGCCAGAATCACCAGCTTACGCATCACGTCTGAGCCATCTAGGTCAGCACGAGGGTCAGGTTCCGTAAGGCCTTGTTGCCATGCTAAGTCAACCAACTCGCTGAACGGCACGGTGCCATCAAACTGTTGGAACAACCAAGATAAAGTGCCCGAGAAAATGCCAGACAACGCAATGATGTCATCGCCACTTTCACGTAGGTCACGTACCGTGTGGTTAATCGGCAATCCAGCACCCACTGTCGCGTTGTACAACCAATGACGGCTGATCTTAGCGAAAGCATCTTGTACTTGATGGTAATACTCGCTCGATGCAGAACCTGCCACCTTGTTCGCCGAGATTAGGTGAATACCTTGTTGTGCGATTTGCAGATACTTTGCTGCAAGCACTGGGCTCGCAGTCACATCCAGAACCACTGCTTCGTCATAACCTTGAATAGAGCCCAAACGCTCTAACCAGTCGTTACCATTGTTAGCAATAGCTTCGTCGTCAAAGCGCTTACCTACCGAAGTCGCATCAATGCCTTGATCGTCGAACCAATAGGTTTGGCTATCAACCACGGCAACCAATTCAAAGTTCATTCCACGGCGCTTTTCAAGTTCCGCTTTTTGCTCAGCAAACAGGCTTAGCCAGCTTGAACCAATATTGCCCTTACCACACAAGGCAATCGCAACACGCTTCTGCGCTTGGAACAGTTGAGAATGAATGCCTTTCACTAGACTTGATGTTTCACTCTTACGAATCACAGCCACCAAGCTTAAGCCTGAGTTCGCTTCTGAGATGAACTCAACCGGCGAGCTCTTAAGCTGCTGGTAGAAACCGTAGCAATGGTTAGGGTTCTTAGTCACACCCGCACCCACTGCAGCAATCAGAGAGAAACCTTCTTTTAGCTTAATCTCAGCTTCAATCGCATGGTCTTGGAGATATTCTAATGCACCACCAGCGATCTCTTCTGTGTAGGCAAGACGCAAACAGTGTTGATCCGGTTCAAGCTCATAAGCAAGCGGCTCAAGTTGAGCACGCTTAAGCCCTTCAAGCACTTCACTCTCTAGACGGTCGAAATCATGGCCGTGACCAAAGGTCAGTTGCACGATAAGCACTTCATCCAAAGAGGTAATGATTTTTGCGCCACGACCCGATGCCAGTACACGCTCGATCTGTGTAGAGCCCGCCTCCGGCTGATAGCTGCAGCGTAAGCTGAGATCCATAGCACTTTGAGCCACAGGCTGTAGCGTTCGGCTGTGAAGCACTGGAGCGGCAAGACGAGCCAATTCGCTGGCTTCATCAAGGCGAAGTAGAGGCAATAGACACGCATCTGAAACCAGACGAGGGTCAGCGCTGTAAACGCCTGCCACATCACTCCAAATCGTCACGCGTTCAACTTCAGCCAAAGCACCAATCACGGTTGCTGAGTAATCCGAACCGTTACGGCCAAGCAATACCGTTTCACCCTCGCAGTTCTGAGCCATAAAGCCCGTAATCACCACGCGGCAATGTGCATGCTGCGCCAAGGCTTCTTTGATCAGAGGGTAAGAACGTGCGCGGTCGACTTCAGGCTGAGCGCCCACTTCTGCACGTAAAAAAGCACGCGCATCTTGAGCAACGGCTTGTAAATCATGCTGGCACAACAAAGCCGCGAGTAGACGTGAAGACCAAACCTCACCGTGTCCAAGCACTTTTGCTTTTTGTGCTTCGCTCAAGGGAGCCGTTAGCTCACCCAAAGCGGTAAATTCTTGTTGAATGGTTGAAGTAAGTTGTGCGGCTGATTCACCCTCAAGCAGTGCTTCAATCAGATCGAGTTGGAACTGACGAAGTGCTTGTAGGCATTCATGGGCAATACGACCATCTTTGTCGAGCGCTTCAACAAATTCAATCAAACGGTTGGTTGTTTTGCCTGCTGCCGATACCACCACCAAATCAGATGCTGATGAGTATTCTCTAAGAATGTTGACCACGCGTTGGTAACATTCAGGATTCGCTAAACTGCTGCCACCAAATTTATGTAGCTGGCGAAAGGTTGCCATTATTAACCCTCCCCTTCAGCGATAAAGCGCTGTGTTCTTTCAAACGCTTGCTTGAGGTCATCGATTAGGTCTTCTGCATCTTCAAGGCCAACAGATAGACGCAGTAGTTGCTGAGAAACACCCGCTTCTGCTAAGGCTTCTTCACCCATCGCGCGGTGAGTCATCGACGCAGGGTGACAAATCAGACTTTCAACACCGCCCAATGATTCTGCCAAAGAGAACAGCTCTAACTTATCAACAAAGTATTTAAGCGCCTCGAATGAGCCCGCAAACTCAAAGCTGAGCATGGAACCAAAGCCCGATTGCTGTTTCTTCGCGATATCATGACCCGGATGTTCAGGAAGGCTTGGGTGGTAAATAGTGCCGACGAGATCTTGTTGCTGTAGAGACGCCAGAATTTCACGTGAACTCTCTTCGTGAACACGCATACGCGCACCTAGCGTACGAATACCACGTAAAGTCATGTAGCTATCAAATGGTGTGCCGGTCGCACCAATACAGTTGCCCCACCATGCTAACTCTTCAGCGTGTTCTTCTGTCTTAGTGACCACAACGCCACCAATAACATCTGAGTGTCCATTGATGTACTTAGTGGTTGAGTGGATAACAAAATCAGCACCCAGCTCTAAAGGCTTTTGGAACACAGGTGTCAAAAACGTGTTGTCGACAGCAACCAGAGCACCAACCTCTTTCGCTTTACGGCAAGTTTCTGCAATATCAACCACGCGAACCAGTGGATTCGATGGGGTTTCAATTAAGATCAACTTTGGCTTAAGCGCGAGCGCCGCATCCAGCGCTGCTTGATCCGATTGATCAACGAACAGAACTTTGAAGTCACCTTTTAGCGAGCGAGTGTTAAACAGACGGTAAGTACCGCCGTAGCAATCGTGCGGTGCAATAATAAGATCATCGCCGCCTAAGAAAGCCGAAACCCATAAGTTAAGCGCCGAAGTACCACAGTTAGTCACAACCGCGCCTTTGCCTGATTCAAGCTCAAACAGTGCCGTCTCTAATAAACCGCGGTTTGGGTTACCAGAACGGGTGTAATCGTACTTTGGCACTTCACCAAAAGCGGGAAACCCATAGTTAGTCGAAAGATAAATAGGTGGGACAACGGCATGGTGTTGCGTGTCTGACTCGATACCAGTACGTACTGCGATTGTTGCTGGCTTCCGGCTGCTCATAGGTGCTTCCTTACAAGTTTTGCGTCTGAGAATCACAGCTGCTTGTCGGCATTTTGCGGCTGTGTTAGATATATGTTATTCACTTTACTTTCATAAACGTGAGACGTCAACACTTCTAGACGTCTATATGTCTTTGCTTATGGCAGTAAATCCCGCTAAAATCACCACTATTAATTTATTCTAACAACTAAAGTGATGAAGGTACGCAATGGCCGACTGGAATGGTGAATACATAAGCCCATATGCTGAGCATGGAAAGAAAAGCGAACAAGTAAAGAAAATTACAGTTTCTATCCCTCTAAAAGTGTTAAAGGTTCTTACTGACGAGCGTACTCGCCGCCAGATTAATAACCTACGCCATGCAACAAACAGTGAGCTACTGTGCGAAGCCTTTCTACATGCGTACACAGGCCAACCACTACCAACGGATGAAGACCTTCGTAAAGATCGTCCTGACGATATCCCTGCTGAAGTAAAAAAACTGATGACAGAAATGGGTATCGAGTTCGAAGCGTTTGACGAAGAATAAAAACAACTCAGTCACTGCCTTCATTATTGATTCGCTATAGCTGACCCTATCTATCACATTATGCATTGCGTTTTTATGACTACGCTGCGAATGATAGACATAAAAAAACCGACTCCAGATGAGTCGGTTTTTTATTATTCTTTTCTCTCAATAGAGCAGCAGCTACTACGCCATGTAGTTAGCAGGCATCTCGATACGAGCTACGCCAGATTCAACAGCCGCTTCCGCAACTGCTCGTGCTACGCGAGGAAGTAGACGTGGATCCATTGGCTTAGGAATGATGTAGCCTTTACCAAATTCCAGTGCGGTCTCACCCGCCGCTGCTAGTACTTCAGCTGGAACTGCTTCTTTCGCCAGTTCACGAATCGCTTTAACCGCCGCTAGCTTCATTTCGTCATTGATTTCGCTTGCACGCACATCTAATGCACCACGGAAAATGAATGGGAAACAAAGTACGTTGTTTACTTGGTTAGGGTAATCACTACGGCCTGTACCCATGATAAGGTCAGAACGAACTTCGTGTGCAAGCTCAGGTTTGATCTCTGGATCTGGGTTTGAACATGCAAACACAACTGGCTTATCAGCCATCAACGTTAGTGCTTCAGCAGGCAGTAGGTTAGGACCCGATACACCTAAGAACAGGTCAGCGCCTTCGATAACATCTTCAAGTGTGCGCTTATCCGTGTTGTTTGCGAATAGCTCTTTGTATTCGTTCAGATCATCACGACGAGTGTGAATCACGCCTTTACGGTCAAGCATGTAAATCTTCTCACGCTGAGCGCCACACTTAATCAGTAGTTCCATACATGCAACCGCTGCTGCGCCAGCACCTAAACAAACGATCTTACACTCTTCAAGTTTCTTACCTTGAAGTTCGATCGCGTTCAGCATACCCGCTGCCGTTACAATCGCAGTACCGTGTTGGTCATCGTGGAATACCGGTACATCACAACGCTCAATCAGGCGACGTTCAATCTCAAAACAGTCTGGTGCTTTGATGTCTTCCAGGTTAATACCGCCGAATGTATCTGCGATATTCGCAACCGTATCAACGAACTCATCGATTGTGCGGTGTTTTACTTCAATATCGATAGAATCTAAACCAGCAAAACGCTTAAACAGGAGCGCTTTACCTTCCATAACAGGTTTAGAAGCAATAGGACCAAGGTTACCTAGGCCAAGAATCGCTGTACCGTTAGAGATAACTGCAACCATGTTGCCTTTACCTGTGTACTTATAAACGTTATCGACGTTCTGTGCGATCTCGCGAACAGGCTCGGCTACGCCTGGGCTGTATGCAAGTGCTAGGTCTTCTGCAGAGTTTGCAGGCTTCGTCAGTTCTACGGCAATTTTGCCAGGAATTGGGAACTCATGGTAATCAAGAGCTTGCTGACGGAATTGTTCTTGAGGCGATAACGATTTTTCAGATGATAACGCTTGAGAGGATTGAGCTTGGCTGCTGTCTTCAGACATAGGTGTAGGTTCCTAGGATATTATTATTTGGGGGATCTTGTTCATGTTAATGGATGTACTTCAAAGTTCCTAGGTGGTTGGAGCCTCTGTCTCATTAAAAAACGAGATTTCACTACTAATAAGACCAGTGAGCAGTTGAAATTACTGTCGCTTGTTGAACTTTCGAGCTGAATTTTGGTGAAGAGAGATACGCAAGGAATTGCCCTGCAATAGAAAGATAGGCACCTTATCGTTGGGCGGGATTGAAGCTTGAATGAAAATCAGTGCTTTCTCAAATTTCAGGCAACAAAAAAGGACACCGAAGTGTCCTTTTTCATGTCTAAATAGCGAGAATTACTTCTTGCTAGAAAGAGCACCGAAACGCTTGTTGAAGCGATCAACACGGCCGCCAGTATCTACGATACGTTGCTTACCAGTGTAGAACGGGTGACATTTGTCACATACGTCTAGGTGGATAGATTCTTTTGCAAGAGTTGAGTTGAACTCAAATGTGTTGCCGCAAGAACAAGTTGCAGTAACTGCTTTGTATTCTGGGTGGATTCCAGCTTTCATGGGATAACCTCAAGTAGGCCGTGTCGCTATACGATTCTAAGCCGCACACCACACGTAGTTTAAAAAAGAAATAAAGACACCGCATCGACACAAAAGAGTGATGAAGCCATACCTTTAAGGCGCAGTATAGTAATGAATCTATAAGGCAGGATCAACTGATTTGATACATTTTTCACCAATTCTCTCTTTATTTCCTTTATCGGCCTGAGATTTCGAGCTGTCGTTGTCTGTATACGTTAACTCGCCGCCTTCATCCAAACTGCTTCTCGAATTTAACCGCCTTATCCTTTAGACTGTTCGCTCTCGTCAACTCAGATAAAGCCGTCCCTTTATGCGTCCAATGATTGCCCGCGTGGCACTGCCTGTTCCACTCGACAAGCAGTTCGATTACAAGATTCCTAGCCACCTATTTCCTATTATTGGTGGACGAGTCTCTGTGCCTTTTGGACGACAAACCTTAACCGGTATTGTAACGGCTCTGGTTAACGAATCTGAATTCGAGCTCGATAAGCTCAAACCCATTAAAGCCCTATTAGACAATCAGCCTGTTTGGCCGGAATCTGTCTATTCACTCTTAATGTGGTGCAGTCAATTTTATCAGTACCCTCTTGGCGAAACCTTTGCTAACGCCCTTCCGAGTGCTCTAAGAAAAGGCAAAGCCGCCGACTTCGCAACGCTGGTTGAGTGGCAGTTAACGCCATCAGGCAAAGACCAACTGATGCAAGGTTTTGGTCGCGCAGTCAAACAAGCCAAAGTGATGCACATGCTTGAGCAAGGCCCCGTTCCCCATCAAGAGTTCATTGATGAAGAAGTTGGCAGCGCCGTACTCAAGACACTAGAAGAGAAAGGCTGGATTGAATCGGTAGAGAAAAAGCCGAAGCGTCAGCCGTGGCCAGTTGATCTTGAAAACGACCAAGACAAACCTAAGCTCAATGCTGAACAAGCCATCGCGATTGCGACCGTAAATAGCCAAACCGACTTTGGTTGTTTCCTGTTAGAAGGCGTCACTGGCTCAGGTAAGACCGAGGTTTACCTGAATATGATTAAGCCGATTCTCGATCAAGGTAAACAAGCGTTAGTACTCGTGCCTGAGATTGGCCTCACCCCTCAAACGATTAACCGCTTTAAGCGACGCTTTAATGTGCCTGTTGAGGTTATCCACTCGGGTTTAAACGATTCTGAGCGACTGAATGCTTGGTTATCGGCACGCGATAAAATAGCGGGCATCGTGATTGGTACCCGTTCAGCTCTGTTCACGCCGTTTGCTGATCTGGGTATTATCATTGTCGACGAAGAACACGATGCTTCTTATAAACAGCAAGACAGCCTGCGCTACCACGCTCGTGATGTGGCGATCATGCGTGCTCATAAAGCGCAGATCCCGGTTGTGTTAGGCTCGGCGACTCCGGCCTTTGAAACACTGCACAACGCTCAGATCGGTAAATACAGTTATCTCACCCTTACTTCACGTGCGGGTGTCTCACTGCCGACCACCAATAAGGTATTGGATGTTAAAGGTGAATATCTAGAAAGTGGCTTGTCTGCGTCGTTGATTGCAGAGATGCAAAGACACCTCAAAGCAGGCAACCAAGTGATGCTGTTCCTCAATCGCCGCGGGTTTTCTCCCGCATTGATGTGTCACGATTGTGGTTGGACTGCCGAGTGTAAACGTTGTGATGCTTACTATACCTATCACCAATACAGTAATGAGATGCGCTGCCACCACTGTGGTTCTCAGCAGCATATCGTGCACAATTGCCAAGGTTGTGGGTCTGCGAACTTAGTGACAGTGGGTGTCGGTACCGAGCAGTTAGAGGCTCAGCTTGGCCAACTATTCCCTGAATACAAAACCATTCGTATTGACCGCGACAGCACCCGCCGTAAAGGCAGCTTAGAAAGCGCACTCGAGTCGATTCGTAAGGGTGAATTCCAAATTCTTATCGGCACGCAGATGCTTGCTAAGGGTCATCATTTCCCTGATGTGACACTTGTGGCGTTATTGGATGTCGATGGCTCTTTATATAGCAGTGACTTCCGAGCGTCTGAACGTCTTGCCCAGCTATTCATCCAAGTAGCGGGACGCGCAGGACGAGCAAGCAAACCCGGTGAGGTGATCTTACAGACTCACCACCCAGAACATGGGTTGCTGCAAGCTTTGCTGCATAAAGACTATAACCACTTTGCTCAGACGGCGCTGGCAGAACGTAAGCAGGCAATGTTACCGCCTTATACCTTTATGACTCTGTTTAGAGCAGAAGCCAATGACACTCGCTTGGTGGAAGAGTTCTTGCGTCAGGTTCGTCACACATTGGAATCGCACCCGCTGTTTGATCAATATTGCATGGTGCTAGGACCAACCCCAGCCCCATTAGCAAAACGAGCAGGCAAATCGCGCTGGCAGTTAATCTTACAGACTCAAACTCGCTCGTTAATGCAGAAGCTATTAATGAGCGCTAAGCCGGCAATTAATATGTTACCCGCCGCGAAAAAAGTTCGTTGGTCACTCGACATAGAGCCGCAAGATCTGAGCTAAACCCCTTCGGGTTAAAACTAATGACAAGTTTGTTCACAAATATTTCATATTTCTCGTGAGCAAGTTCACACGAGTCATGTGATTTTTGTTAATCTAGCCGTAACTTTACACGGATTAAACGAATAAAATATTGCAATAAAAAAAGTGTTAGCAACACTTTCATAATATCTATTCGATTACATTTATTATTCACGCCTTAGATACTTAGGCGACAAAGGAACTTAAAAGAGGGTTTAATTTATGGCGACAATGAAGGATGTTGCCCAGCTAGCAGGCGTCTCAACAGCCACGGTATCACGTGCATTGATGAACCCTGAGAAAGTCTCAGTTTCGACTCGTAAACGAGTGGAAACAGCAGTACTTGAAGCTGGATACTCACCCAATACATTAGCTAGAAACTTACGTCGCAACGAATCAAAAACCATCATCACTATCGTTCCTGATATCTGTGACCCTTATTTCGCCGAGATCATTCGTGGTATCGAAGATGCCGCAGTAGAAAATGACTACCTTGTCTTACTGGGTGATAGCGGCCAACAAAAGAAGCGTGAGTCTTCGTTTGTTAACTTAGTTTTCACCAAACAAGCTGACGGTATGCTATTGCTTGGCACTGACCATCCATTTGACGTCAGTAAGTCTGAACAAAAGAACTTACCACCAATGGTGATGGCGTGTGAGTTTGCCCCTGAGCTTGAACTGCCTACCGTACACATCGATAACCTGACCTCTGCATTTGAAGCGGTGAACTACTTAGCTCAGTTAGGTCATAAGCGTATCGCTCAAATATCAGGGCCAGTATCGGCAACGCTGTGTAAGTTCCGCCAGCAAGGCTATCAACAAGCGCTGCGTCGCGCTGGAGTATCAATGAACCCTGCCTATAGCACCGTCGGCGACTTTACTTTTGAAGCCGGTGCTCAAGCGGTTCGTCAATTGTTGGCACTTCCTGAACAGCCTACAGCTATCTTCTGTCATAACGACGCGATGGCCATTGGCGCGATTCAAGAAGCGAAGAAGCTGGGCTTACGCGTTCCTCAAGACCTATCGATTGTCGGCTTTGATGACATCCAATTCGCTCAATACTGCGATCCTCCGCTAACCACCATTTCTCAACCTCGTTATGAGATTGGACGCCAAGCGATGTTGATGATGCTTGATCTACTGAAAGGCAACGATGTGCAAGCAGGTTCGCGTCTACTTGAAGCTAAATTAGTGGTTCGAGGTAGTACAGCACCACCTCGAATGTAACCTTCAAAAATACCCTTACAAATCTGCGGCACATTTTGATGTGCCGCTTCCATTTCTGCACTATTATCCTCGCGCAATCTGGATTACCATGAGGGCAGAATCAGCAACTATTGAAATGTCTTGTGGCTAATAGAGATTATGTAAAGCGCGGTCGTGGTACGAAAAAACCGACCAAAAAACAAGCCCCTCGCCGTAAACCTTGGCGCAGTGGTCTTTTGGCGATCCTCCTTGCCGGTGGTTTTGGTTACGGACTTTACCTATTGAGTAATGATCCTGAGCCGCCAGCACCTGCTCCTGTGGTAACCAAACCAAAACCTAAGCCAAAACCAGCGAAAGTGATTCCGCCGCCTCCTGAAGAGAAATGGGACTACGTTGAAACGCTGCCAAGCCGCGAAATCGAAGTGAAAGCCAAAGAGCAAGAGATCTCGAAGATCCCTTACATCATGCAGTGTGGCGCTTACAAAACCTCGTCGCAGGCAGAAGCTCGTAAGTTGGATATTGCCTTCCAAGGTATCTCGAGTGAGATCCGCAAGAAAGATGGCAGTAGCTGGTACCGTGTGGTTTTAGGGCCATACAAGTTGAAGCGTGACGCAGAACGCGATCGCCATAAGCTGCAACGAGCGAAAATTGAACCTTGCGCTATTTGGAAAGACGGATCTTAATCAACTCAATATATAATAGGGGGAAGAGGATTCCCCCTATTGCTGTTTGAAAGCGTTCAATAGTTCATCGCACAAGCAATACCAGTATGTTAATCAAAAGAGTGCGTTTTAACGAAACTGAGGTACTTGTTCGTAGTACTCAAGCCCAAAGTCAGTCAGGTAGACCTGCTCCTTATTTATCTCGATGTAACCAAAAAAATCCAAGTGCGCTAAAACGTTAGGAAATGGACGTTTAAGAAAAACGTTGACCGAGTTTTTTAGATGTTCTGTTGAACACTCGCCCGCCTCCTGATACATCAGATGATGCAGTATAGACAGCTCATCCAGATCCATATCTCTATTAAAAAAACTGATATTGTCACTATTCATCACACTACTCCTTATGCAGTGAATACCACTGATTAGTGAACATCATTCCTTATAAATCAAACAAAAAGTGTTAACCATTTCACGTTAGAAATTTGTTTTATCTTTTTTTATATTTATCACAAACTATTAACCCACCAACCCTTACCACACATAGGCTCAACAGGTAATGGATGTTTGAAACAACTGGTAACATTTAGTTTTTTTGATATGACATACCATTAAAAGTGGCACTTGAATTCATGATAGTGGAGCCACATATAAGTAGTAACCATAAATAATAATCAAAAGAGGTCGACTCGTGACTACCATTGTATCTGTACGTCGTAATAATAAAGTCGTCATCGCGGGTGATGGACAAGTATCTCTGGGCAATACAGTAATGAAGGGCAACGCCCGTAAAGTACGTCGCCTATACAACAACAAAGTACTGGCCGGTTTTGCTGGCGGTACGGCTGATGCTTTCACGCTATTCGAAAAATTTGAAAGCAAGCTGCAAATGCACCAAGGCCATCTCACCAAAGCGGCAGTTGAGCTAGCGAAGGATTGGCGTAGCGACCGTGCTCTACGTAAGTTAGAAGCACTGTTAGCAGTAGCGGATGAGACCGCTTCACTGATCATCACAGGTAACGGTGACGTAGTTCAACCTGAGAACGACCTGATTGCGATCGGTTCGGGCGGAAACTTCGCTCAAGCAGCCGCTACTGCACTATTAGAAAATACTGATTTAGATGCGCGTGAAATCGCAGAAAAGTCGCTGAACATTGCAGGCGACATCTGTGTCTTCACCAACCATCACCACACTATTGAAGAACTAGAAAGCACCGTTGAGCTGCCAAAGCCAGAGTAACGACCGCTTCCATCAATAACGTTGTATTCAACAGTGATTAAAGAATTAAGGAAAAACCATGTCTGAGATGACTCCTCGCGAAATTGTTCACGAACTCAATCGCCACATTATCGGCCAAGACAACGCTAAGCGCTCAGTGGCTATCGCTCTTCGTAACCGCTGGCGGCGTATGCAGCTTGAAGAAAGCCTGCGTGTTGAAGTATCGCCAAAAAACATCCTGATGATTGGCCCAACGGGTGTAGGTAAAACTGAAATCGCTCGCCGCCTAGCGAAATTAGCAAACGCGCCTTTCATCAAGGTAGAAGCGACTAAGTTCACCGAAGTGGGTTACGTTGGTAAAGAAGTTGAAACCATCATCCGTGATCTAACGGACGTTGCGATCAAGATGACGCACCAACAAGCGATGGAAAAAGTACAATACCGCGCTGAAGAACAAGCTGAAGAACGCATTCTTGATGCCCTTCTACCACCAGCGCGTGATGCTTGGGGTCAGAACGAGCAATCAACTGAAGACACAACCTCTTCAAACACTCGTCAGATTTTCCGCAAGAAACTGCGTGAAGGTAAGCTAGATGACAAAGAGATTGAAGTTGATGTAGCCGCACCGCAAATGGGCGTTGAAATCATGTCACCTCCAGGCATGGAAGAGATGACAAACCAGCTGCAAGGCATGTTCCAAAACCTAGCGGGCGACACCAAGAAAAAGCGTAAGATGAAAATCAAAGACGCATTCAAAGCACTGACGGAAGAAGAAGCTGCGAAGCTTGTGAACCAAGAAGAGCTGAAAGAGAACGCGATCTTCAACGCTGAAAACAACGGCATCGTATTCATCGATGAGATCGACAAAATCTGTAAGCGTGGCGACAGTTCAGGCCCAGATGTATCTCGCGAAGGTGTTCAGCGTGACCTACTGCCTCTTATCGAAGGCAGCACAGTATCAACCAAGCACGGTATGGTTAAAACTGACCACATCTTGTTTATCACATCAGGCGCATTCCAAGTGGCTAAGCCATCTGACCTGATCCCTGAGCTACAAGGTCGTCTACCAATCCGCGTAGAACTTGAAGCACTATCAGCACATGACTTCAAACGCATCCTAACTGAGCCAAAAGCATCTCTAACAGAGCAATACATTGCCCTAATGAAAACAGAAGATGTCAACATTGAGTTCACTGAAGATGGCATCAACCAGATTGCGGACGCAGCATGGCGCGTAAACGAAACCACTGAGAACATCGGTGCGCGTCGTCTACACACAGTGATGGAGCGTCTAATGGATGAGATTTCATTCGAAGCAACAGACAAAGCTGGCAGCAAGCTAGTGATTGATGAAGCTTACGTAACATCGAAACTTGGCGAATTCGTTGAAGACGAAGACCTAAGCCGCTTCATCCTGTAGCACACCAAACTCTAACTTATTGCTCTATCTCAAAGAAATAGCAGCTAATAAGCGAATTCAAGGCCCACTTTCGAGTGGGCTTTTTATTACCCGAAAAATGGGCGTATACTCAAATCACAGTATGAAACGAAGACTTACAAAGAATTAGACCTACGATGAAACAATCTCTACTGATCTGGCTTGATGCCGCACGACCAAAAACTCTGCCTCTCGCACTTGTCTCTATTCTTACAGGAAGTAGTTTAGCGTTCGCCGGTGGTCAGTTTTCTTTATCGATAGCCCTACTGGCATTTTTAACCGCCACCCTATTACAGATTTTATCGAACCTAGCCAATGACTATGGCGACGCCGTAAAAGGCACAGACAACGAAAATCGTCTGGGGCCAACACGTGCCATGCAATCTGGCGCGGTAACAGCGAAAACCATGAAGCAAGCGATCATCCTCAACATCGTGTTTACTATGGTCGCTGGGCTGATTCTTATTTTTCATGCCTTAACCTCGATTGAAAGTATCTTATCTTTCATTGCGTTAGGCATATTAGCCATTGTTGCTGCCATCGCTTATACCGTCGGTAATAAGCCTTATGGCTATATTGGCCTTGGCGACTTATCGGTATTTATCTTCTTCGGTTTATTAGGTGTTTCAGGGACTTACTTCTTGCACACTGGCCATGTTGAACCAAGCCTATTCCTTCCGGCATTGGGCTGTGGCTTGATGGCGGTTGCGGTACTCAATATCAACAACATGCGTGATATCGAAAACGACAGCGAATGTGGTAAGCGCACCATGGCGGTTCGCCTAGGACAACGCAAAGCCAAACACTATCATTTTGCTCTGCTTGGCCTCGCCCTTGCGTCTTTCGCTATCTACCTGCTTATTCAAGAAAAACCGGTCTGGATCAGCCTGCCGTTTTTGCTGAGCATTATTATTGTTTACAAGCATGGCAAAGCCGTTTGGGAAACCGAAAAGCCAGCGCAAATTGCACCAATGATGCCCGTGATTGTGAAATGCTCACTGGTCACTAACCTATTGTTTGCAGGGGTTGTCGTAGCTCAAACTCTATTGAGTTAAATGAGACTAATCATTGCAAAGGGATCAAGCGCCGATATACTCAAAGTAAGCTCATTGTTCAAAAGGTATACTAATGGAATACAACACTTCAGCACTGTGCGACATATATTTGGATCAAGTTGATGTCGTGGAGCCAATGTTCAGCAACTTCGGTGGACGTGCATCCTTCGCAGGACAGATCACGACATTAAAGTGTTTTGAAGACAACGCTTTGATTCGCTCTGTACTAGAGCAAGACGGTCTGGGGCGTGTGTTGTTAATCGATGGGGGCGGCTCACTACGTAAAGCGCTGATCGATGCTGAGATAGCCCTACTTGCCGAAGACAATGAGTGGGAAGGGATTGTGGTTTACGGGTGCGTTCGTGAAGTCGATGAGCTTGAAGACATGAACCTAGGTATCCAAGCCTTGGCTTCTATCCCTGTTGGTGCGAGCCAAGAAGGTGTCGGTGAATTAGACGTTCCAGTGAACTTTGGCAGCGTGACCTTCTTACCTGAAGATTACCTCTACGCAGACAACACTGGCATCATTCTTTCTGCCGAACCTCTAGATGTAGAACTCGATTTGGATGTCGAGGAAGAAGACGTCGAGTAACTCTCACTCAGCTTCAAATAATAAAACAAATCATAAGAACACAAACAAAAACGCCCGCTACTGAGTAGCGGGCGTTTTTTTAAATCTGAAGAGTCGATTACTCTACTTCATCCATTTTACCAAGAAGGTTACGGATGCGATCTTGCCATGCTGAATGCTCTTCCTGCATTTGCTGAGTTTTTTGCTCTAGCTCGTGACGGCTTGCTTTAAGCTCACCAGCTTCTGTTGCTAGTGCTTGTTTCTCTTCTTTAAGCTCTTCCACTTCCATTTGAAGAAGTGCAATTGTATCTACTGCTGTTTGAATTTTTGCTTCTAGCTGCTCTAGTACTTCAAAAGACATTCTGGCCTACCTTTAAGTTATCCGTTTGATGGTGAAGGTTCACTCCACTTATTTCCCCATTCTACTCAGCAGAGCAAGGATAAACACTCAATATATTCGATATTTTGCGCCATTCGATGAAAAAAACAGCACTTTTTACCGAATATTGACGTGAACGATTACCGCCACAACGGCAAACCGATTATTTTGATGAATAATAACTGTTTTCCACTGCGAATTGATCGAGAGCAATCTCCAAAAAACAAAAAGGCAAACGTTTCCTTTTGGATATGGTAAAATTCGCCGCGAAATTTCTATTCCCCCTTTGAAAATTTTGGAGTCCGCATGAAACGCGATTTAGCAATGTCATTCTCTCGTGTCACAGAAGGTGCAGCACTAGCTGGTTACAAGTGGCTTGGCCGTGGCGATAAAAACGCTGCAGATGGCGCTGCTGTAGAAGTAATGCGTAGCCTATTAAACAAAACCGAAATTAGCGGTGAGATTGTTATCGGCGAAGGTGAAATCGATGATGCACCTATGCTATACATCGGCGAAAACGTAGGTGTGGGCGGCGACGCTGTCGACATCGCAGTTGACCCAATTGAAGGGACACGCATGACAGCAATGGGCCAATCAAATGCATTGGCTGTATTGGCTGCGGGCGAAAAAGGCAGCTTCCTTAAAGCGCCTGATATGTACATGGAAAAGTTGGTTGTTGGCCCTGGCGCTAAAGGCGTGATTGACCTAGAACTGCCACTAACAGAAAACCTAGAAAACATCGCTAAAGCACTAGGTAAAACACTTGATACTCTAGTCGTAACCACGCTTGCTAAGCCTCGTCATGATCAAGTCATCGCCGACATGCAAGCAATGGGCGTTCGTGTATTTGCTGTGCCAGACGGTGATGTTGCGGCTTCTATCTTAACCTGTATGCCAGACAGTGAAGTAGACGTCATGTACTGCATCGGCGGCGCACCTGAAGGTGTGGTCTCGGCGGCGGTAATTCGCGCACTCGACGGCGACATGCACGGTCGTCTTCTACCTCGCCACGAAGTGAAAGGCGACACAGAAGAGAACCGCAAGCACGGTGAACTTGAACTTGAGCGCTGCGCAGAAATGGGCGTAACGGCGGGTATCGTATTGAAGATGGAAGACATGGCACGCAGCGACAACGTTGTATTCTCAGCAACAGGCATCACTAAGGGTGACTTGCTAGAAGGTATTTCTCGTCAAGGTAATATCGCAACCACAGAAACCCTGCTTATCCGTGGCCGCTGCCGTACAATTCGCCGCATCAAATCTATCCACTACCTAGAGCGTAAAGATCCAGAAGTAGTAGGTCATATCCTGTAAGCCTAAATTCGGTGAAACAGAATATTCCAAGGCTGATACCTAGTATCAGCCTTTTGTTTTATTAGCGCACCAGAATCTGACCATGGCAGCCAATAGAGTAAATTATCATCAATATAGTAAATGGTTTGCTTTATAAACACCTTGCCTCATAATAGTAAGGTTCATTAGGTAGGGATAGTATGAAAACAAGCGACAGAATCTTACAGACCATTAAGCGTCAAGGCGCGGTAACCGCGAAACAACTGTCAGAAGAATTTGGCATGACGACAATGGGGGCAAGGCAACATCTGCAAAGCCTGGAAGATGACGGTATTCTTGCGTTTCATGATGTGAAAGTGAAAGTGGGTCGCCCGACTCGCCACTGGTCCCTGACTCAACAAGGTCATAACCAATTTTCAGACCGACATGGTGAACTCACCATTCAAGTGATTGATGCTGTCGAGAATCTATTTGGTAAAGAAGGGCTGGCTAAGGTTGCTGCCGAGCGTGAACAACACACTCTTAAGCAGTATCAAACTGCGCTGTCTGGCTGTGATTCACTCATCAGCAAGCTTAAAAAACTCACCCAGCTTCGTGAAGACGAAGGCTACATGGCTGAGCTTCAAGAACATGATGATCACTACATCTTGATTGAGAACCACTGCCCTATCTGTAAGGCTGCAACTCGCTGCCCTAGCCTGTGCCAATCTGAGCTCAACGTGTTTACTGAGTTACTAAAAGATGAGTGTCACGTGAGCCGTACAGAGCACATCATTGCTGGCGAACGACGCTGCACTTACACCTTAACACCCGCCCTTTGATTGCAAAGGTAATCGGCTAATACCGTCTCAATATTGAGAAAATACAAATAGATTAAAATTTGTACAGATTTCTTTCTTAAGCTTAGAGCATATGAAACACGCTTAATGCTAAGGAAGGAATGATGGCGCATCCACAACCCGCTCAAAAACTGCCACCCTTTGATGAACTTGTCCAACTCGCGAAAAGCGACCCGAAAGCATTCAATCAATTCAAACACGAGATGTGCGAACAGATGATTTGTTCGGCTTCAGACGTGATGCAAGACCGACTTCGTGCGCAGCAAAGTCACATCGACTTAGTGGTTAGCCGTTGTAAAAACCCACACCACGCCAATGTCGTACTCATGCAAGAGCTGCGCTGTCAGGTCTGTAAGTTCCAAGATGCACTCGAAGGGCGCTGCGGCTTTGAAGAATCTCTGCCTGAAAATGTCGTGCCTTTTAAGCCGAATACCGAACCTAAAATGTACTGAAATTAGCAAAGCACTAAAAAGAAAAAGGGAGCGTAATGCCCCCTTCTTATTGGTTCGCTGTTCAATATTCACATGGGTCTTCGCCGTAGTCATTACGGCCTTCTGTACCTTTCAACAAACCACACTCAATCAGAATCCAGAAACCACACACTAATGCCGCGACGGTTGCCGCCATATGAATTGGCGATACCGGCTCTGTCGTCGTTGCAACCATTGGCGAAGCTAAACGACCCAATACTAATGGCACATTCAATAGTAGCCAGTAATTAGACTTATTGCGGTCGTGCCAGCGCTTAGCGGTTACCGCAAGGTCTGGGATCACAAGCATCAATAGGATGATTGGTAGCAGGATATAAGAGTAAGCAGGGAACAACACAGAGATACCTGAAGCAAAACCGGTAATCGCTATGTAGTAGAAAACATTCCAAATCCAGTAAGTCTTACGACCAATTCTCCCCTTGAAAGAGAGCAGTAATTCTTTCATCGACATCTTAAATACTCAAATTTATACGCCGCTAAAAGTCAGCAGCAATGGTTAGTTTATTACTTTTTGAAAGCAACTTTTATCCATATCACGAATATTCACCGTTAAGCTTCTTACATGACTCGCTTGTTCTTGCAGGATCTGCATTAACGATCGTGACAATTCTCGCTTTTGCTCTTCCGTTCGTCCCGAAAGTAACTCAAAGCTGATATGAATAAAGTCTACACTATCTTCCTCATCACCGACCAACCAATTATGGCAACGCAGTGAACGAGATTTCACTGATGGCACATCAAACAAGCCACATGTGAGAGCGACTTGGTGGAGATCTTCCAGTAAGCCTTGGATATTTACTCGCTCATCCACTGAATTGGAGTACTCTAGAACTAGATTCGGCATTGTTACTTCCTGTTGTTAACGCAATCGTTTGTCCCTTAATAACAACTAACGATGAAAAATCCGAGAAGTTAGCTATTATTCTGTCTGCCGGATCACTGATATATGCTCAAAATCTACTCTGACCATTGAGTAAGATCCAAGAAAGTCATGACCACAGTCATGATCTGTTGATATTAATCTGTTATATTATTTCGTAATAAAGTTTACTTTTTTACATTCGATTTATTTAAATACTTTGGAGATATTCCTATGCGTCATCCTGTAGTTATGGGTAACTGGAAACTAAACGGCAGCAAAGAAATGGTTGTTGATCTACTAAACGGTCTTAACGCTGAACTTGAAGGCGTAACAGGCGTAGACGTAGCAGTTGCTCCACCAGCACTTTTCGTTGATCTAGCAGAGCGTACGCTTACTGAAGCGGGCAGCGCGATCATCCTAGGTGCTCAAAACTCTGACCTAAACAACAGCGGTGCATTCACTGGCGACATGTCTCCAGCAATGCTTAAAGAGTTCGGCGCATCTCACATCATCATCGGTCACTCTGAGCGTCGTGAATACCACAACGAATCAGATGAGTTCGTAGCTAAGAAATTCGCATTCCTAAAAGAGAACGGCCTAACTCCAGTTCTTTGTATCGGTGAATCTGAAGCACAAAACGAAGCAGGCGAAACTGTTGCAGTATGTGCTCGTCAACTTGACGCTGTTATCAACACTCAAGGTGTTGAAGCTCTTGAAGGCGCTATCATCGCTTACGAACCAATCTGGGCTATCGGTACTGGTAAAGCAGCTACAGCTGAAGATGCACAACGCATCCACGCTCAAATCCGTGCACACATCGCAGAGAAATCTGAAGAAGTTGCTAAGAAAGTTGTTATCCAATACGGCGGTTCTGTTAAGCCAGAAAACGCAGCAGCTTACTTCGCACAACCAGACATCGACGGTGCTCTAGTTGGCGGCGCAGCTCTAGACGCGAAAAGCTTCGCAGCTATCGCTAAAGCAGCAGCTGAAGCAAAAGCTTAATTTAAACCTCACCGTTTAGATTAGATGAAAGGTCAACTTAGGTTGGCCTTTTTTATTACCTGTCGTTTCTGAAACCCAAACGGCAGGCACAAAAAAACCGCTGAATAATCAGCGGTTTTTAAATTCTTTAAGCGAACGCTAAGCGTGGCTTAGAACAACTCTTCTGCAACGCGGAACAGCTCAGAACGGTCTGGGTTCTGCATGTTCTCGATACAATCGATGATGTCGTGGTGAACAAGTTCTTCTTTCTCGATACCCACACAACGACCACCGTGACCTTCTTGAAGAAGGTGAACAGCGTAGTTACCCATGCGAGAAGCCAATACACGGTCAAATGCAGTAGGACGACCACCACGTTGGATGTGACCAAGAACCGTTGCACGAGTTTCACGACCTGTTGAAGATTCGATCTCTTTAGCCAGTTCGTTAGCATCCATCATTAGCTCAGTTAGAGCGATGATTGCGTGCTTCTTACCTTTCGCAATACCATCTTGGATGTTGCTGATAAGCTGTTCTTTATCTAGGCCAGTCTCTGGAGTAATGATGTACTCACAACCACCCGCGATTGCTGACATAAGCGTAAGGTCACCACAGTGACGGCCCATGATTTCAACAATAGAAATACGTTGGTGAGAAGAAGACGTGTCACGTAGACGGTCAATTGAATCAATAACAGTGTTAAGCGCTGTTAGGTAACCGATTGTGTAGTCAGTACCCGCGATATCGTTATCGATTGTGCCTGGAAGACCGATACATGGGTAACCCATTTCAGTCAGCTTCTTAGCACCCATGTAAGAACCGTCACCACCGATAACAACAAGTGCTTCGATACCGTGCTTCTTAAGGTTCTCAATGCCTTTCTCACGAACAGCAACGTCTTTAAATTCAGGGAAACGTGCAGAACCTAAGAAAGTACCACCACGGTTGATCACGTCAGATACGCTTGAACGGTCAAGCTTTTCGATACGGTCTTCAACAAGGCCTTGGTAGCCATCGTAAATACCGTAAACTTCAATGCCAACTGATAACGCAGTACGAACAACGCCGCGAACTGCTGCGTTCATACCTGGAGCGTCACCACCACTGGTCAAAACACCGATCTTCTTAATCATGCTCACCCTCGATTTTTGGGAATCTATTATTCAATTCTTGTTCTTGCTGATTGTATATCAACAAGATTTTAAATCTATATTTGTGCGTTATGTTACATTTCCTCAACAGGAATAGCACTCAAATCGCGTAAAATTATGTAACATTTCTACTTCTGTAAGAGTATTACAGTTTTACTCAATAACTTTGTTGATTCACATCAGAATCAACATTAATTGTTACTAAGGTGGTTTTTGAATCACCTAACAGTTAATAATTTTTACTCACTTTAGTTCAAAAGCCACTCACTTACCATTTGCCCGCTGATTTTTAGCACGCATTACCACGAGTGGAATTTTTGCTGCTTCTCTGGTCCAAATACGACCGAATACGGGTCTTGGTGAATTAATACATCAGCATCAGGGAACACGGAGATAAGCTTAGCCTCTACTTCGTCAGAAATGCGATGCGCTTCAATAAGTGGGATATTATCTTCCAATTCTAGATGCAGTTGGATGAAGCGTATTGGCCCCGAGCGACGCGTTCGTAATTGATGCACACCCAACACGCCTTCCACGCTCAATGATGTCTCTTTAATCTGTTTCAGCTCATCATCTGGCAGCTTATGATCAAGCAGAGACTGAACCGCTTCCATCGCCATTTGATAAGCGCTGTACAGAATGTAGATACCTATACCCACCGCAAATACAGAGTCCGCTTGGCCAAGCCCAAACCAACTCAATGCCAGTGCCAGCATAATCGCAGCGTTCATATAAAGGTCTGATTGATAGTGCAGAGAGTCGGCCGCAATAGCTTGGCTGCCTGTTTTGTTGACCACATGCTTTTGGAATCGAACCAAACCGAAGGTCATCACCATCGCAAATAAGCTGACATAGATACCAATCTCTGGAGAATTCAGTTCATGAGGTCGGAAGAAGCGCTCAATACCATTGAGAATAAGGAAACATGCAGAGCCTGAAATAAACATTGCCTGCGCTAATGCAGCGAGAGATTCAGCCTTACCATGACCAAAGGTGTGCTCTTTGTCGGCAGGCTGCAGAGAGTAACGAACCACGATAAGGTTAACGACAGAGGCCGCGATATCCAGCATTGAATCCACGACGGAAGCCAGCAGACTCACAGAACCTGTTACCCACCACGCTGCGACTTTCACTATCAATAAAATAGTGGCGATGGTGGTGGCTGCCCAAGCGGCGAGCGTAACTAAACGTGCGTATTCTTGTTTCATAACTTGGCTATAAAGTGACTGATAGCACAAAGTATAACCTGCAAACAACCAATTGAATATGACAGCTATGATGTAAAACATTCATTTTTAAGGATCAAAAAAAGCGGCACTCGGCCGCTTCTTTCTAAACACTTTCATTCAACGCTGATTTTTCAAGCAATGAATTACTTGTCTTTGTTCATGCGTTTTCCCATTTTGTCAGCACACTTAGTCATGCGCTCTTGTTGGATTTCTTTCAGTTGAGTCTTTTGCTCAGCCGTTAGTACGCTCATCATTTGGTGTTGCTTCTTAAGCATTGCTACGCGACGCTCAGTTTGCTTCTCAACCATTTGGCTTGCTAGGTCGTTTGCTGCTGCTTCGTCAAAGTTGTCAGCAAGTACCAATGCTTGAACCTTTTCGTGATGCGCTTTCATTTGCGCCATTTTTGCCGTTTTGTTTGCACCGCGCTTTGCTTTCATCTCAGCACGGTCTGCTTCACGCATCTCTTTTAACTGTTCTTTTTGAGCGTCGGTTAGGTCTAGTTGGCGCATTACTTTTTTATCGAAACCGCCACACTTGTCGTGCATACCTTTGTGGTCACCTTTATCACCACCACCGTAAGCATACGCGCTTGCTGTACCAAAAATAAGTGGAAGTGCCGCAGCTGCTAGTACAAGTTTCTTAGTCATTTTCATAATTGTTGCCTCAATTCGGTATAATAAGTCATGTGTTGCGTCTGTTTCTCAGCGCTTGAATATAGATTAGTCTTTCCCTCGTAAAGTGACGTTTAGAAAGCGTAAAGAATCGTAAAGAGTGAAAGTTGACGAATAATTAGCAGTATTATTAACCTAACTAAATGATTAAGGCTTCCCAATGGCGAACATTCTTCTTATTGATGACGACACAGAGTTAACCAGCTTACTTAAAGACATTTTGAGCTTTGAGGGCTTCACTGTCTCCGAAGCCAATGATGGCTATGCCGGGCTTGAAGCGATCAATGATGAGATTGATCTGGTCCTTTTGGATGTGATGATGCCGCGCCTTAATGGCATGGAAACGCTAAAAAAGCTGAGGGAAAATTGGGAAACGCCGGTACTAATGCTGACCGCAAAAGGCGAAGAGATCGACCGTGTGATTGGTCTTGAACTTGGCGCGGATGATTACCTGCCTAAACCTTTCAGTGACCGAGAGTTGTTAGCTCGTATTCGAGCTATCTTGCGTCGTACTCAAACCAACACCGCACCTAAGGCGGCCAGTGATAGAGTTCAATATCAAGACATCGAAGTCTTCCCGGGCAAACAAGAAGCCTACTGCAATGGGGAGCTCATCGACCTCACCACAACCGAGTTCGCCCTACTGAGTCACCTTATCCAAAACCCAGGGCAAGTGATCACCAAAGAAGCATTGAGTTTGGATGTGCTGGGTAAAAGGCTCGCAGCGTTTGACCGCGCGATAGACATGCACATCTCTAATCTACGTAAGAAGATTCCTGAGCGCACTGACGGCAAATCACGTATCAAAACCTTACGAGGCCGTGGCTACTTATTGGTAGAGGAAGATTAATGCGTATACCTAAAATCACCAGCTTATATGGACGTATCTTTGCTATCTTTTGGTTCACCATGTTACTGGTGCTTTTGTCGGTGCTGTCACTTCCCCATTTAGACCCTCGAGTCGCGCGAGATGTGCCCGCAGATCACCTCGATAAACTCGAGCGTATCGCTAAAATCACAGAGAAACGCTACGCCAAAGAACCTAATCTGGGCAAGATTGTCTTCCAACTGGAGGCGCCACGCAGCCGCAAGGATTCTAGAGCTCGCATCTACCTGACCGATCTTGAGGGCGCAGTCCTTACCTCGAAAAGGCATTCAGACTATAAGCTAAAGGCGATTCGTAACTTTGTTACCTCGATTGATAACCCTGAGATACCGAAGCAAAAACTCTACGGACACTACATGGTCGCAGGGCCAGTGCCAATTACTCTCGCTGGTGAAGAGTTGCTGATGTATGCCGGAGTGAAGTGGAACCAACCACCGCCATTCTTACTGCGCCTGTTTGATAGACCTCTGCAGCTATTGCTTGCCGTGATGTTGGCGAGTACCCCGCTATTACTTTGGTTAGCTTGGGCACTGAGTCAACCCGCTCGCAGGCTAGAACGCGCGGCACAACGCGTGGCGAAAGGTCAATTCGAGGTCGATCCAACACTCGAAAAAGGTACTTCAGAGTTCAGACAAGCTGGTGAAAGCTTTAACCAGATGGTAGAAGCGGTAAACCAGATGATTTCGGGGCAACAACGCCTGCTCTCTGATATCTCACACGAGCTCCGCTCGCCACTGACACGTCTTCGCATGGCCAATGCACTGGCGATTCGTAAACAAGGCGAGAGCCAAGAGTTAGAACGCATTGATACCGAAGCACAGCGTTTGGAACAGATGATCAGTGAGCTGCTAACGCTATCTCGTATGCAGGTCGACAGCCATATTACTCGTGAGGTTCAGCCTATCTCGAGCCTATGGGAAGAGATCTTAAAAGACGCAGAGTTTGAAGCCGAACAGATGGGCAAACAACTGACGTTCTCGGAGATCCCAGAACGCTCTATTTCGGGGAACCCTAAACTGCTGATGAGTGCGCTAGACAACATTACACGCAATGCCATCTACTACGGTAAAGACCAAGTGGATGTACAGTTCCATGTGGTTCAAGATCAGCTAACAATTTGCGTCAATGATAATGGTGATGGTGTTCCAGAGGATGAACTCGATTCTATCTTCAGACCTTTCTACCGTGTCTCAACAGCGCGTGACAGAAACTCTGGCGGCACAGGGCTTGGATTAACCATTACTGAAAGTGCGATTCGCCAACACAGCGGAACCATCACCGCAACCCGCAGCCAGCTCGGTGGATTACAACTCGAAATCACGCTGCCTATCTTACCGGTGTAATACCCCCACAAAGATCACAGTTGATAATGATTGTTATTATCATTATGGTAAATCCTCTAATTAAGGAGGATTTACCATGTCGCACACTTTCCCTGCTTTACCCTACGCTTACGATGCCCTAGAGCCTTACATTGACGCTAAGACAATGGAAGTGCATTACAGCAAGCACCATAGAACCTACTACGATAAGTTTGTTGCGGCAGTGTCTGGCAGCGAGCTAGAACAGCAATCTCTGACCGAGATCTTTGCCAACATATCTCAGCACAGCCCTGCCGTGCGTAACAATGGCGGCGGCTACTACAATCACATCTTGTATTGGAATTGCATGTCGCAAGACGGTGGTGGTGAACCTACGGGCGAGCTTGGTGAGGCTATCAAGAGTACCTTCGGTGATTTCGAGACATTCCAAGATCAGTTCGCCCAAGCGGCGATCAATACCTTTGGCTCCGGCTTTGCTTGGCTAGTGGTAGAGCAAGGGCAACTGAAGATCATCTCAACCTCGAACCAAGATAATCCGTGGATGGATACCGTGGCGAGTGATGGCGAACCGATTCTCGCGCTCGATGTTTGGGAACACGCCTACTACATCAGCTACCAAAACCGTCGTCCTGATTACATCAACGCATGGTGGAATGTGGTGAATTGGAAGGCGGTTGCTGAAAACTACGCACAAGCACTCGCGAATAAAGCGTAAGCGAATGGTGGTGAACTGTACTCACTCAGCTTGCCACCGTATACTCGGGCTATCTTTGATTACTCTTGTGAACCAACATGTTTGATATCGCTCTATACGAACCAGAAATTGCACCCAATACGGGTAACATCATCCGCCTATGTGCTAACTGCGGCGCAAACCTGCACCTGATTGAACCGCTTGGCTTTGATTTTGAAGAGAAGAAGGTTCGTCGTGCTGGCTTGGATTACCACGACCTTGCGCGAGTTAAGCGTCACAAGAACCTAGAAGCTTTCCTTGAGTATCTTGAGAATGAACGCGAGGGTGACTTCCGCATCTTTGCCTGCACCACTAAAACGACAGGTCACCACGTTGATGCAAAATTCCAACAAGGTGATGTGTTGATGTTTGGCCCAGAGACTCGCGGGCTGCCTGCTGAATTCATCGAAAGTATGCCAATGGAACAACGCATTCGTATTCCAATGATGCCAGACGCGCGCAGCCTGAACCTGTCTAACGCAGTGGCAATCATTGCTTTTGAAGCATGGCGACAAATGGGTTTTGAAGGCGCGGTATAACCGAACACTCAAGCTTATCTTTTATCTGTTATCTGTTATCTGTTATCTGTTATCGATAGTAAACAGTAAGTAACAGCTAGCGACAGACAATAAAAAAGGCTCTTACCATTATCACTTTCTTGCGAAGGATAAAGGTAAGAGCCTTTTCTGTTTTCCCTCTATATAAAGAGAGAAAAAATTAATTAGTTTAAGCGGTTACGATCGTTGTCGTCGTCTTTCTTCTCAAACTCACCTTCAAAGGTGTTGCCGTCTTTTGATTGGTCAGATGGATCGCGATTGAATGGGTCTTGTCCAAATGGGCTCTGGCCAAAACCAGCTTGTCCACCGGCATGGAAACCACCAGACATGTTGGTCACCACCATTTTTTCCATCATTTTCTTGGCAATCATCGCTCTTGGTGCTGGCAATAATACCAACATACCGAGTGCGTCCGTCATAAAACCCGGAGTCAGCAGCAATACACCGGCAACTGCAAGCATCACGCCTTCAAGAATCTGTTGTGCTGGCATTTCGCCTTGTTGCAAGCGACCTTGCACAGACATAAGTGTCTGAATGCCTTGGCTACGAACCAGCGATGCACCCACAAATGCAGTGATCAAAACCAACGCAATAGTTGGCCACAATCCTAAGAAGCCACCAACTTGAATAAATAGCCCAATCTCAATGATGGGTACGAAGATAAATAGTAATAATAAGATAGGAAACACACGCCCTCCTTTGTTACTTGCAGTTTACGCTGAAAGCCCTAACAATCTCAAATTTATCCTGTAAATAAGCGTGTTTATTGACCAAGAATAACTTTGCAAAATATTGACGAAACAAAACCGAAAAAGGTGATCCACTTAATATTTTTATGCGCTAAGTACAGTATCATGTGCCACATAAGTCAGGACGGATTTATCAGCCCAATATTCTAGCGAACGGAGTATTTGCACACAGAATAGGCTAATAACTAACTATATAATCAGAATAATTCTCTAAGGATCCTGTTATGGCTACTCAATCAGAAGCTCAAGTTGAAGCTCCTCAAGCTACTCGTCTCGAAGAAGATCTATTAGGTCAACGTCATGTTCCGGCTGATGCTTACTACGGCATCCACACTCTACGCGCAGTTGAAAACTTCAACATCTCAAATGTAACGATCTCAGATGTACCTGAATTCGTTCGCGGTATGGTGATGACTAAGAAAGCAGCGGCTTTAGCAAACAAAGAGTTAGGTGTAATTCCAAGCGAAGTGGCTAAATACATCATCCAAGCTTGTGACCTAATTCTAGACACGGGTAAGTGCATGGATCAGTTCCCATCGGACGTTTTCCAAGGTGGTGCTGGTACTTCTGTAAACATGAACGCAAACGAAGTTGTTGCGAACGTGGCTCTTGAACTTATGGGCAAAGAAAAAGGCCAATACGAGTTCATCAACCCGAACGACCATGTAAACCGCAGCCAATCTACAAACTGTGCTTACCCAACTGGCTTCCGTATCTCTGTTTACAACAGCGTTCGTAAACTGATTGATGCGATCGAATACCTAAAAGGTGCATTCGAGCTTAAGAGCCAAGAATTCAACACGATTTTGAAGATGGGTCGTACTCAGCTTCAAGACGCAGTTCCAATGACGGTTGGCCAAGAGTTCCACGCTTGGGCTGTAACCATCAATGAAGAAATCAAAAACCTAGAATACACTTCAAAACTACTGCTTGAAGTAAACCTAGGCGCAACGGCTATCGGTACAGGTCTGAACGCAGCACCGGGTTACCAAGGCCTAGCAGTGAAACACCTAGCAGAAGTAACAGGCCTAGAGTGTGTAGCGGCTGAAGATTTAATCGAAGCAACGTCTGACTGTGGCGCATACGTAATGACGCACGGCGCACTTAAGCGTCTAGCAGTTAAGCTATCTAAGATCTGTAACGACTTGCGTCTACTTTCTTCAGGTCCACGTACTGGTTTGAACGAGCTAAACCTACCTGAACTGCAAGCAGGTTCTTCAATCATGCCTGCTAAAGTAAACCCAGTTGTACCTGAAGTAGTAAACCAAGTTTGCTTCAAAGTTCTAGGTAACGACAACACGGTTTCTTTCGCTGCGGAAGGTGGTCAACTTCAACTGAACGTAATGGAACCTGTTATTGCACAAAGCATGTTTGAGTCTCTAGACATTCTGACAAACGCTTGTGTGAACCTGCGCGACAAGTGTGTAGACGGCATTACGGTAAACAAAGAAGTATGTGAAGCGCACGTATTTAACTCTATCGGTATCGTCACTTACCTAAACCCATACATTGGCCACCACGAAGGTGACATTGTTGGTAAGATCTGTGCAGAAACAGGTAAGAGTGTTCGTGATGTAGTTCTAGAACGCGGTTTATTGACCGAAGAAGAACTTGATGACATTTTCTCTGTTGAAAATTTGATGCATCCTCAGTATAAAGCGAAGCGCTACGAATAAAGTTAGCGAGAAAGGGTTCCAAACGGAGCCCTTTTTTAGGCTCCAATACGGTTAACCATGATTATTTTGTGGATTTCCGTTGGTTGCGCTTTTGCCAAATTGAATCTAAACCATAGAACTATTATGTGAACATTCCAGCGGCGAATGTTCACATAATAAAATCTAAATGAGGTGTTACTTATGATTGCAGTAGAACTGTTTGTCGTCCTGCTCTTTATCTTTTTGGGGGCCAGAATTGGCGGTATCGGTATTGGTTTTGCCGGTGGTGCTGGTGTTATTGCCCTTTCACTTATTCTTGGCGTTCCAACAAGCCAATCTTTCATCCCGATCGACGTAATCTTGATCATCATGTCAGTTATCACCGCAATTGCTGCAATGCAAGTTGCTGGCGGTATGGACTGGTTGGTACAAATTGCCGAAAACTTTTTGCGTAAACACCCTGAACGCATCACCTTTTACGCGCCGATTGTGACCTTTGTAATGACATTAATGGCGGGTACTGGTCACACAGCATTCTCTACGCTTCCTGTTATTGCAGAAGTAGCGAAAGGCCAAGGTGTTCGTCCTTCTCGTCCACTGTCTATCGCAGTTGTCGCTTCTCAAATTGCTATCACAGCTTCGCCAATCTCGGCTGCAGTTGTGGCTTTCGCAGCAATGTTGGCACCATTTGGTGTTGATTACCTAACGCTATTGATGGTTTGTATCCCAACAACCTTCATCGCTTGTATGGTTGGTGCGGTTGTTGCTAACTACATGGGTAGCGAATTGAAAGACGATCCTGTTTATCAAGAACGTCTAGAGAAAGGTCTAATCAAGCTAGCAACAGAAGAGAAACGCGAAATTCTACCTACAGCGAAGAAAGCAACGTACATCTTCCTAGCTGCAATTGGTTTCGTGGTTTGTTACGCAGCGGCTATCTCTAGCTCTGTTGGCCTAATTGAAAACCCGGCGCTAGGTCGTAACGAAGCGATCATGTCTGTAATGCTGGCAGCAGCAGCGGCTATCGTGATGTTCACTAAGATTGATGCAGCGAAGATTTCTTCAGCACCAACGTTCCGTTCTGGTATGACGGCATGTGTATGTGTACTTGGTGTGGCTTGGTTAGGTTCAACGTTTGTAAACGCACACGTTGCTGAAATCAAAGACGTAGCAGGCGCTCTACTGGCTGACTACCCATGGATGCTGGCTCTTGTTCTGTTCTTCGCTTCTATGCTGCTTTACTCTCAAGGCGCAACAACAGTTGCACTGATGCCTGCAGCACTAGCGATTGGCGTAGCACCACTAACAGCCGTTGCTTCTTTTGCTGCGGTAAGTGCGCTGTTCGTACTTCCAACTTACCCTACGCTACTAGCAGCGGTTGAGATGGATGACACAGGCTCAACGCGTATCGGTAACTACGTATTCAACCACCCATTCTTCATTCCAGGTGTGGTAACAATCAGTACTGCGGTAGCACTCGGCTTCGCATTCGGCGGTCTGTTTATCTAACATTCGCTGGTGATTGAACATTTAAAAGGAAGCTTCGGCTTCCTTTTTTGTTTTCTGATCAATGTGTTATTTGATACGCATCAAATAACCATTATAAACTTTAAAAACCGCCTAAAAATAAAGTTTGAATAAAATTCCAAGATTATTCTTCCTAATCATAAACAACACCTACCAAATCAATCTCCTTCCACTTCCAGTTAATCCAAAACGAATATTAATCCAAGCTAACTAACCAAAAAACCTTGACGATTTTCTGCCATTTTTTAGCCCTTTTATTAGCCATTATTTTTGTGAACAGCACCAAACTTAAATACCGGAGTAAGGAATAAAATAACCGCAGCTAAATTAAATCTAACTTCATTTGGATTAGTAAATATAAAAACAACCTTAATTTAAAGTCAGCAACTTTATATCGTTGAGTGCTTTATAAGTGTCCGTGTATTTACAATCTATAAATCATTAGTCGCTAATTCACATCACTTCTATTTAAGATGATGTAAGGAGATAGCCATGACAACTCAAACGATACCAAGCGAGAAAAAAAAGGGCGGCTTCTTTGCCAACTTTAAATTCCCTTCTGCCTACACCATTCTATTTATTCTGATTGCGTTCGTCGCACTGCTTACCTGGATTGTTCCAGCAGGCCAATACGACCGTGCAATGAATGAAGAGCTAGGCCGAGAAGTACCCGTAACCGGAACCTATCAAGCGGTAGAAGGTAACCCTCAAGGCGTGATTGATGTACTGCTCGCGCCTATTGACGGCTTCTATGACCACAATAGCTATGAAGCGGCGGCTATCGACGTTTCGCTGTTCATCTTAATCATTGGTGGCTTCTTAGGGCTAGTAACCAAAACGGGTGCCATTGATGCCGGTATCGAGCGCGTCACCGCCCGCTTAGAAGGGCGAGAAGAGTTGATGATACCAATACTGATGGCGCTATTTGCCGCAGGTGGTACCGTCTACGGCATGGCGGAAGAATCACTGCCCTTCTATACATTGCTAGTGCCGGTAATGATGGCAGCTCGCTTTGACCCTCTTGTTGCCGCTGCGACCGTACTGCTTGGTGCAGGTATTGGGGTGCTGGGTTCAACGATTAACCCATTCGCAACCGTGATCGCTGCCAACGCCTCTGGTATTCCATTTACAGACGGTATCGTGTTGCGCATTGCGATGTTGATTATTGGTTGGGGTATTTGTGTTGCCTACGTAATGCGTTACGCAAGAATGGTTCAAGCCGATCCAACAACATCAATTGTCTACGACAAATACGAAGAGAACAAAGCGCACTTCTTAGGTAATGCGAGCGGCGAAAAACTTGAATTCACCGCGACTCGCAAACTGATTCTGACCATTTTTGGTGGCTCGTTCGCTGTAATGATTTATGGTGTATCCGTTGCTGGATGGTGGATGGCTGAGATCTCAGCGATGTTCTTAGCAGCAACCATCATCGTTGGTATTGTGGCTCGCATGAGCGAAGAAGAGTTTACCACCAGCTTCATTGATGGTGCCCGCGACCTACTTGGCGTTGCGCTCATCATAGGTATTGCACGTGGTATCGTAGTGGTGATGGACCGCGGTATGATCACCGATACCATTCTCTTCTCAGCAGAACAGATGGTAACGGGGCTTTCTTCGGTTATCTTCATTAACGTGATGTTCTTCTTAGAGATTCTACTGTCGTTCTTAGTGCCATCGACCTCTGGCTTAGCGGTACTGACCATGCCAATCATGGCACCACTGGCCGACTTTGCTGGCGTAGGTCGTGACTTGGTTATCACTGCGTACCAATCTGCATCTGGCTTGGTGAACCTAATCACCCCAACCTCCGCGGTGGTGATGGGTGGTTTGGCGATTGCTCGTGTCCCTTACGTGCGCTGGGTTAAATGGGTGATGCCACTAGTCGGTATATTGATGGTGTTCTGCATTGTTGTACTGAGTATTGGTGCGCTGATCTAACTAACAGCACTTCACTCCTTTCTCATCCAAAGCCGCTTCTCACAGCGGCTTTTTTATTGTTCCCTCTCAATGTAACCCTCTGCCACTGAAACAGCTCCTCAAAGCCATACACGCGATATTCAAGGTTCTTCTGTTCGTAGCCAAGCTCAACCAAACTCAAAGCACTCGCAATAGAAGAATCAATCCTACTTTTAAACATCTAATTTTCTTGATGAAATAACACTCTATTTTCAACCATGATGTTTAAAAAATAGTTAGTCACTTATTAGCGTTAATTATATTTAAAGTAATTAATAGCCTAATAAACAGACGAGGATTAATGCCCTTTTCTATCAAAAAACACACTTAAACAGCCGATTTTAAAATGTGATCGCAACAGCTTTATTCGCATTTACTTTGTTAATAAACAATTAATTCCACATCCAAAATTAAATATCTAAATAAAAACACTGCATACTTCCAAGCTAAGTACACTCTTATCAATAAAACTATTCTGCATATAATCCCTCGTAAATTAGATTCTAGTAAGTTTCGTCAAAAAAGCGTGCATAAAGTTCCCTAACTGCTAACTATTTAGAATGTATTATTCATAACTGAAAGTGCATAAAGTTTGTTAAAACCCTTAATTTTAAAGGGCTGCGGGATAAAAAACGATTTGTGATAGATCTCTAAGAATACCTGACTAGCAGGCGTAATATTAATTCCAGACAAGAGATATGAATAAATAATTCATTCTTCTCAACTGAAAATAAATAATTACTCTTAGCGATAAAAGTAATTCAAATATATAAGAGAGAGACGATCATGAGTAAGTTCTATGTAGGTTCTGAAATAGGTCAATTACGCCGCGTTCTAGTTCACCGTCCAAGACGCGCACTGACTCACCTAACACCCTCTAACTGTCACGATTTACTATTTGATGACGTACTGGCTGTTGAACGTGCTGGTAAAGAGCATGACGCATTTACTCAAACGCTGCGTGATCAAGGTGTTGAAGTTCTTCTTCTTACTGACCTACTAGCAGACACGCTAGCAGTGCCAGAAGCGAAAGATTGGCTTTTGAATCATCAAGTTTCTGATTACCGCTTAGGCAAAACCTTTGCTAACGATGTGCGCTGCTACTTGGGCGACTTACCAAACCTAGAACTAGCAAAAATCCTAACGGGTGGTCTGTCTTACGCTGAGATGCCAATGAAATCATCTTCAATGATGCAAGGCATGCACGCACCAACCGACTTCATTATCGAACCGCTACCAAACCACCTATTTACTCGTGACACATCTTGCTGGGTATACGGTGGCGTATCCATCAACCCGATGGCGAAACCTGCTCGTCAACGTGAAACCAACCACGTTCGCGCTATTTACCGCTGGCACCCAACATTTGCTGGCCAAGACTTCATTAAGTACTTCGGCGATGAAGAAAACATCAGCTACGACAACTCAACCATTGAAGGCGGTGACGTTCTTGTAATCGGTCGCGGTACGGTTCTTATCGGTATGTCTGAGCGTACAACAGCACAAGGTGTTGAGCACTTAGCATCTAGCCTATTCAAACACGGTCAAGCGAAACAAGTTATCGCAATGCAGCTACCAAAACACCGCTCTTGCATGCACTTAGACACCGTTATGACGCACATGAACGAAGATACGTTCTCTGTTTACCCTGAAGTGGTGAGTAAAGACGTACAGTGCTGGAACCTAACTGGTGATGAGTCTGGCGCAGTGAAAGTGAAAGAAGAAGGCTACTTCGTAACAGCTATCGAAAAAGCACTTGGCGTAGACAAGCTAAACCTAATCACGACCGGTGGTGACAACTTCCATGCAGAACGTGAGCAGTGGAACGATGCAAACAACGTTCTAACGGTTAAACCTGGCGTTGTGATTGGCTACGAAGGCAACACCTACACCAATGAAAAATACGATAAAGCAGGCATCACAGTTCTTCCTATCCCTGGAGATGAACTTGGCCGCGGTCGCGGTGGCGCACGCTGCATGAGCTGCCCAATTGAGCGTGATGGTATCTAATCACTAAGACGAAAACGGCCAAGTTGAATGATCTTAAATAATCTCAGCTTGGCCAAAATGAGAGAACACAATTATGACTAAGCAAACTGTTGTTGTTGCACTCGGCGGTAATGCCTTACTTCGTCGCGGTGAGCCGTTAGAAGCCGATGTTCAACGCCGTAATATTGAAACAGCGGTTAAAACCATCTCTGAAATCGCGAAAGTGTACAACGTGGTTCTAGTACATGGTAATGGCCCACAAGTTGGTTTACTGGCTCTGCAAGGTTTGGAATACAAAAAAGTAAACCCGTATCCGCTAGATGTATTGGGCAGTGAGACTCAAGGCATGATCGGCTACATGCTGATGCAAGAGTTCAAGAACTATCTACCTAACCGCAACATCTCGTGCATGTTGACGCAAATGACCGTTGATCCAAACGATCCTGCATTCGCCGATCCAACGAAGCCGATTGGCCCGATCTACGAAGAAGCGGAAGCGCGTGAATTGGCGGAGAAATTCCACTGGATCGTCAAACCAGACGGCCAACACTTCCGTCGCGTTGTGCCAAGCCCACGCCCTACTGGCATTGTTGAGCACGAAGCGATCACCCAACTTATCGATGCAGGCCACCTAGTGATTTGTACTGGCGGCGGTGGCATCCCAGTGAAAAAAGAGAACGGCAAATTAGTGGGTGTTGAAGCGGTTATCGACAAAGACATGTCAGCGGCTTTCTTAGCGAAACAACTGGATGCGGATGCACTGCTTATTTTGACCGACGCGGACGCTGTTTACCTTGATTGGGGCAAACCGACTCAACACGCACTGCGCAGCACCACACCAAGTGAACTGGCGAAATTCGAATTTGATGCAGGCTCTATGGGACCAAAAATTGAAGCATCGTGCGAATTCATTCAGCAAGGCGGCAAAGTCGTCGGTATTGGTGCACTCGAAGATGGTTTGCAAATCCTGCAAGGCTTGGCGGGCACCAACATCACCAAAGATTAATCTACTCGCGAGCTTTTCAAACCTTGCGAGAAAACTGAATCACCGTTTGAACTGAAATTAATACACAAAAATTGAATCGCGCTTTCTTGAATTTTCTTTCCCTGTAACAAGAAAGCGCCTAAATCTAAGAAGGAATACATCATGGCTTTTAACCTACGCAATCGTAACTTCCTAAAACTACTAGATTTCACTCCACGCGAAATTCAACACTTATTAGATCTTTCTATGGAGCTAAAAAAAGCGAAGTACAACGGTTACGAACAGCCAACACTAACTGGCAAAAACATTGCGCTTATCTTTGAGAAAACCTCAACTCGTACTCGCTGTGCATTCGAAGTAGCGGCATTCGACCAAGGCGCTCGCGTGTCTTACTTAGGCCCATCTGGCTCTCAAATTGGCCACAAAGAATCAATGAAAGATACCGCTCGCGTTCTTGGCCGTATGTACGATGGCATTGAATACCGCGGCTTCGGTCAAGAGATTGTTGAAGAGCTAGGCGCTTACGCTGGAGTTCCAGTATGGAATGGTCTGACTGACGAATTCCACCCAACACAAATCCTGGCTGACTTCCTAACCATGACGGAATACGGCAGTGGTAAACAACTGCATGAAATCAGCTTTGCTTACCTAGGTGATGCTCGCAACAACATGGGTAACTCTCTGATGGTTGGCGCAGCGAAAATGGGCATGGACATTCGCCTTGTTGCTCCAAAACAGTTCTGGCCACAAGAAGAACTATTGGCTCAGTGTCGTGAAATCGCAGAGCACACAGGTGGCAAAATTACACTGACTGAAGATGTTCAAGAAGGCGTGCAAGGTTGTGACTTCCTGTACACCGACGTTTGGGTATCTATGGGCGAAGCGAAAGAAGCATGGGCTGAGCGTATCAACCTAATGATGCCTTACCAAGTGAACATGGAAATGCTGAAAGCAACGGGTAACCCACATGTGAAATTCATGCACTGTCTGCCAGCTTTCCATGGCGAAGATACCACGGTAGGCAAACAACTTGCGGCTGAATATCCACAGCTAAAAGACGGTGTGGAAGTGACTGATGAGGTAGTTGAGTCTGAATACTCTATCGTGTTCGATGAAGCTGAAAACCGCATGCACACCATCAAAGCAGTAATGGTTGCAACACTAGGCAGTTAATTACCTAAACAGCTAAGAATCGAAACAACTAAGAAGTTAAGCACTCACTTGTTCGCGAGACATTGACAAGTTAAGTGTAATGACAGGGAAATGCGGGCGGCGAACTTGGGATTTAGCCCTTGGATAAAGCCCGCATTTTTTTTCATGTCCTTGAAAAGATTATTACCTGAAAAAGCCTGAGATTTGCAGTTCCAACAAAGGCTTAAATGGAAACTAGAAACGGACGTTATTTCGCATAAAAATCCATTAAATGAATACTTTACGGAAAGTATTGCATGGCCTTTTTATCTGAGTATAATCCTCCGCAATTTGTCTAAAGAGAGCAAAAAATGAACCGCAATTCTGTCGCACATAATTGTCAAACTACACGCCAAAGAGTGGCGGTGGTGTCATTTTTATTTTGCTCTATTGATCGTTTCGAAGCCTCCTATTTTTAGGGGGCTTTTTTTTGTCCGCAATTTGACTGTATGCATAGAAAAAGGAAGACCCGTTATGGCGCATTCGTTATTTAACAAGCACATCATCTCCATTCCAGAGCTCTCTCGTGATGAACTGGAGCTTATCGTCGATACTGCCGCAAGACTCAAAGCAGAGCCAAATCCAGAGCTGCTGAAAAATAAGGTGGTGGCGAGCTGCTTCTTTGAGCCTTCAACTCGAACTCGCCTTTCATTTGAAACCGCAGTTCAACGCCTAGGTGGCACGGTCATTGGCTTTGATAATGGCGGTAACACCTCACTGGCGAAGAAAGGCGAAACACTTGCCGATTCAGTGCAGGTTATTTCATCCTACGTCGATGCCTTTGTAATGCGTCACCCACAAGAAGGGGCAGCACGTTTAGCGTCTGAATTTTCTAACGGTGTGCCGGTAGTAAACGGCGGCGACGGTGCTAACCAGCACCCGACGCAAACCTTGCTGGACCTGTTCTCGATTTACGAAACACAAGGCACGCTCGATAACCTCAATGTAGCGTTCGTCGGCGACCTAAAATATGGCCGTACCGTGCACTCATTGACCCAAGCACTATCGAAATTCAATAACGTGCGTTTCTTCTTTATCGCGCCAGAAGTCTTAGAGATGCCAGATTACATCTGTGAAGAATTGGAAGAGATGGGCATCCAATACAGCACTCACAGCAGCATTGAAGAAGTCGTGCCGGAACTGGATGTTCTGTACATGACTCGCGTGCAGAAAGAGCGCTTTGATGCGTCGGAATACGCACACATGAAATCGGCTTACATCCTCACCGCCGATACATTGAAAGACGCTCGTCAAAACATGAAGGTACTTCACCCGCTGCCACGCGTCGACGAAATCACCACCGACGTTGATAAAACGCCACACGCTTACTACTTCGAACAAGCTGAAAACGGTGTATACGCTCGCGAAGCCCTATTGGCCCTAGTTCTTAACGACACTTTATAAGCAGGAGAAACAGTCATGGTTAAACAAACTCAGCTACAAGTAGAAGCGATCCGTAACGGCAGCGTGATTGACCACATCCCTGCTCACCTTGGTATCAAAATCCTTAAACTGTTTAAGCTACACAAGACAGAACAGCGCATCACTATGGGCTTAAACCTGCCATCATCGGCACTTGGCCATAAAGATCTAATCAAGATTGAGAACATCTTCCTGACCAAGGAACAAGCCAACCAATTGGCTCTTTATGCTCCGCAGGCAACGGTCAATCAGATTGAAGAGTATAAAGTGGTTAATAAGCTAACCCTTGTGCTGCCAGAGCAAATCCACAGTGTCTACTCTTGCCCGAATAGCAACTGTATTTCGCACGGTGAACCTGTCGAAAGCAGCTTTAAAGTGCAGCTAAAACAGGAAAACGTGCAGCTAAAATGTCACTACTGTGAAAAAGTATTCTCTCGCGAGATCATGAGTGAAATTCGCTAACCCTTAGCGCCATTATCACGGTCTCCAAAGCACCCTAATACCGATGGATATTTATGCCAAACTTGGAATAAACATCCATTTAACAAAAGAATAAAACTCCAAAATAAAAGCAATTAACTAGAATTTTATTTGGTGATCCCCTTCAAAAAGATAACTATCCTTTAGTGGTAGACTCAATGGATAGACGATCATACATCACGCATACCTTCCCTCTTTATTTCGGGATTCATCGGTAAGCCCTATTTAACAATCGTACTCTACGGCTTTGGGAGTACGCTCGGCGCTATGGACAAGCGATAACCACATGTTGACCTTAAGGAGTTGTTCATGAACCCAATCACTGAGCACGGTTGCTTGTATTCAGCTGAAGATAAAACACTGACTGCAGCGTGCAAACGCTTACTACAACAACAAAGCTTCTCGACCCAAAATCAACTGCGAGAGAAACTCGTCGATATTGGCTATACCGGTATCAGCCAATCGACCGTATCTCGTATTTTGTCACAGCTTGGTGTTGTCAAAATTCAGAATGCTTGCGGTAAAAAGGTTTACTGCATCACGGTTGAAAGTGCACCGGTTCGTGTCGATGCATCCATCTCATCGCAAATCGAATTCATCACTCATAACCAAGCGATGGTCATCGTAAAAACTCATCCAGGTTGTGCTCAATTAGTCGCAAGATTAGTCGATATCGACCCACATACTGAGATTATCGGCACCGTTGGCGGTAATGATACCGTGCTTATTATTCCAAAAGATACGATGAATATTGATGCTTGCGAACAAGTAGTAAAAGCACGCTTGGGTGTAGCTTAAATGTCTCTTTTACAAAGGCAAGTCACTCAAGTTGAATTGCAGCTCCCCACTCGATTACCCAATAAAATCGCTATCCCGCCTTAGGGGATATTTGTTTGCCGATGAAACTAATAGCAAACTATTACGGTCTGATTGAGTTAAGATACCTTCAACTCCATTTTGATGACTAAATAGTATGCGACGACTTGCCACATTACTTTTTGTTTGTGTTTCCCTATTCACCCAGCCTGCGTGGGCGCTATTTGGGAACGACAACGCCGAGCCAAGCTTCGGAGGCAATAACAATGGTTTTGTCCCTGTAGACCAAGCTTTCCCTTTCAATTACTACCAGCAAGACGACAAAGTCCTTCTCGACTGGCAAGTAAAAGAGGGCTACTACCTCTATCAACATAGCCTCTCGTTCACCGGGCAAAATCTCGCTATCGGTAATGTTGAATTAGAAGATGGTAAGCCGCACCAAGATGAATTCTTCGGTGAGGTGAGCATTTATACTCAGCCGTTATTCGTGCAAGTTCCTCTGCAGAGTTACCAAGATGGCTCACAGCTGATCGTTAAGTATCAAGGCTGTGCGGACGCAGGGTTCTGCTACCCACCAGAGACTCGTATCATCGACATTGAACCTTTCACAGCAACAGGTTCTGCTAATTCGCAAGGTAGTGACTCACAAGCTTCATCTTCTGCTGGCAACGAAACCGATGTTTCTACGCAACCAACATCTCCGAAAGCAGACGTTGTAAGTAACACGACTCAACAGCCAAATGCCCCTGTTTCAAAAGAAGCTGGCTTAGCCGATAAGCTCGGTGACAGTTGGTGGACCCCTCTATTATTCTTAGCACTCGGTGTTGGTTTAGCCTTTACGCCGTGTGTGCTGCCTATGTATCCGATTCTAACGGGTATCGTTTTAGGTGGTGGCAAACTCAGCCAAGGTCGCGCGCTGATGCTGTCCTTTATTTACGTGCAAGGCATGGCGTTAACCTACACCTTATTAGGTTTAGTGGTTGCTTCAGCAGGCATGCAATTCCAAGCCGCTATGCAGCACCCTTACGTGCTGATCGCGCTGAGTGTTCTGTTCGTGGCGTTAGCAATGTCGATGTTTGGCGTTTATAACCTGCAACTGCCAAACAGCATTCAAACTTGGCTCAACAATCAAAGCAATAAGCAGCAAGGTGGCAATACCTTGGGCGTATTCGCAATGGGTGCGATCTCTGGTTTAGTGTGTTCACCTTGTACCACGGCGCCATTGTCAGGCGCGCTGCTGTATGTGGCTCAGAGTGGCGACCTATTTACCGGTGCGATTGCTCTGTATGCATTAGCCATGGGTATGGGTATCCCACTGATTTTAGTGGCAGTGTTTGGTAATAAGCTATTGCCTAAAGCGGGCAGCTGGATGGACAAGGTGAAGATCGTATTCGGCTTTATCTTGCTGGCAGCACCTATCTTCCTGCTAGAGCGCATCATTCCTGAATTGTGGGCAACCGTGCTTTGGTCTGGCCTTGGCTTCATCGCCTTTGGTTGGCTGTACCATAGCAAGAATGCACTGCCATTCGGCGGCTGGAAGCAGAGTGCGGTAGGCATCATCGCGATGCTTGGCCTGTTCGCATCAGCTCAACCTGCGCTCAATTACTGGTTTGCAGAAAAGAGCGTGACGGTAGAACAACACATCCAATTTGCACGCATCAACACGGTTGAAGAACTAGAAATCCAGCTCATCGAAGCGAAGAAACTCGGTAAGCCTGTGATGCTCGACTTCTACGCCGATTGGTGTGTGGCGTGTAAAGAGTTCGAGAAGTACACCTTCCATCAAGCTGATGTGGAAAACAAGCTTTCTGACTTTGTACTGCTACAAGCCGATGTAACGAGAAACATGCCTCAAGACATTGAACTGCTTAAACAATTACAGGTACTTGGCTTACCGACGATTGAGTTCTGGGATGGCGAGGGTAACCATGTTCCAAATGCTCGTGTAACCGGTTTTATGCCTGCTGATGTATTCTTAAAACACATGCAAAACCACCAGCTATAACGGCAATATTCACTAAAATATAAGCCGAATCGAAAGCCGCACCGCCCCTCCGTAACGAGATGGCAGTGCGGCTTTTTTGCTATTCAGAGTAACGCTTTCTTATTCCGGGGATAAAAGTCGATATGGTTCAGACTTTTAATGCATAGATATTGTCCACATACTCAATCAGGATGATAATAAATATTAACTAAATTGTTAAAAGTATGAACGTCATGGACTCGACCTATACCATCATCATTGCTGATGACCACCCTCTCTTTCGCAACGCCCTGTTTCAGTCAGTTCATATGGCGATCAGTGGTGCGAACCTGCTTGAGGCCGATTCTCTCGATGCCTTACTGACTCTGCTAAAGAAAGAAGGCGAGCCGGATCTATTACTGCTCGATCTGAAAATGCCGGGCGCCAATGGCATGTCAGGCTTAATTCAACTGCGCGCTGAATACCCAGATCTACCGATTGTGGTGGTTTCTGCCAGTGAAGATGCCAGCGTGGTCACTCAGGTGAAGAGCCACGGTGCGTTTGGCTTTATTCCTAAGTCGAGTGATATGCGTGAGTTGGTGAGTGCACTGAATCAAGTGCTGAATGGCGACCCGTTCTTCCCTGAAGGGCTTATCACCAATAATGCAGCGTGTAGCGACCTTGCAGAAAAGATTTCCACACTGACGCCTCAGCAATACAAGGTATTAGGGATGCTTTCTGACGGCTTGCTTAACAAGCAAATCGCGTATGAATTGAATGTTTCGGAAGCGACCATCAAAGCACATATGACGGCCATCTTCCGTAAACTGGATGTGAAAAATCGTACTCAAGCGGTTATCTTGCTACAAGAAGTCCACAATTAAGCTTCACTGATATCCTCTTCTAAAGTCGTCTTAGGTAAACATAAACCCAACCTGACGACTTTATGATCATCTATCTCTGCAACCACCCAAGTGATGTCATGCCACTCAAAGCTATCACCCAATACAGAGTGTGCGCCAAGCTCTTGAGCAACCAATTGTTTTAGCGTCATTTCTCGCTCTTCTTCCGAGCCAAGTTCAATACCATAACAATCACTCACTGCCGCAACTGATAGCTCAACATCCAAGAAGAAGTCACCAAAGAATCGTGCCGCCTCTTCTGCTAGAGGCGCCTCACTGAACAACGAACTTAAGCTGTCCAAATCTTTGTCTTGACCAAGCACACATAAGATATCGTTCGCCTCTAACACGGTGCTGCCTGATGGGTGAAGCATGGCATCTTGTCGAAACACTGCCGCAATGCGCGTCCCTTCTGGCATAGATAAGCGTTTAAGCGGCTCGCCGACACACCACTTCTCGTCTTTCAATTTGTAAACAAACATCTCCCACTCACTGGTCGGATAAATCTCCATACCGGTACGAGAAATCGGTGTTGGCGTCGGTGGTAAAGTCACTTGAGCGAGTCTTGCAACTTTCATCAAGCTACCGCCTTGAACAATCAGCGAAACCATAACCACGAAGAAGGCGATATTGAAATACAGCTGAGCATTGGGCAGGCCTGCCATCATCGGGAACACCGCCAGAATGATCGGTACCGCGCCGCGTAGACCGACCCAAGAAACAAACCAGCGCTCTTTGGTGGAAAAGCTTCTGAACGGCAGTAAACCCAACCAAACCGACAGCGGACGAGCAAACAAAATCATACCGAAGGCCAGTGCCAGCGCAGGCAGAGCAATGTCCATCAACGTTGATGGCGTCACCAATAAACCCAATACCAAGAACATCACGATCTGGCTTAGCCACGTCATGCCATCAAGAACATTAAGAATAGAGTGTCGAGAGCGCGTCGGACGATTACCAATGAACAAGCCCACTAGGTAAATCGATAAGATGCCGCTGCCGCCAAGCATGTTAGAGAACGCAAACAGCGCCACGCCCCCACTGAGTACCAGAATGGAATAAAGGCCATCAGCCAATTGTACTCGATTGATTAAGCTCCATAGAACCCAGCCGCCGCCAATACCAACAAGAGTACCGATACCAAACTGCATCGCAAAACTTTGCAGTAGGAAGTTCATTCCCATCTCAGCGTCAGGGTTACCTAACAGCGCAATTAAGGTCACCGTCAGGAAGACCGCCATTGGGTCGTTAGTGCCCGATTCGATCTCTAGGGTTGAGCCAACACGCTCATTGAGACTCTGTCCTTTCAGCAAAGAGAATACCGCTGCCGCATCGGTTGAACCAACAATCGCCCCGACCAAGATGCCCTGCATTAATGACAAGTCAAACAGCCAAGCCGCCATTAATCCGGTTAAGGTTGCTGTACATGCGACACCTATCGTCGCCAGCGAGAGCGAAGGCCAGAAAGCGACCTTGAAGCTCGCCACCTTGGTTCGCATACCGCCATCCAACAGAATCACGGCAAGCGCAAGGTTACTCACCAAGTAGGTCAGTGAGTAATCATCGAAATGAATATTACCGGGTCCATCTTCACCCGCTAACATACCAACGAATAAAAAGATCAAAAGAATCGGAACGCCCAATCGTGAGGACACTTGTGAGAAAAGCACACTGATGGCGATGAGCACCGCACCAGTTAAAAATAAGTGGTTGATAGTTATTGCGTCCAATTCGTTCCCCCAAAGAATAAAACTCAAGATATAAGCATGTTGATCTTCTGCCGTTTAGCAAGGCACGGTCGGTGAAAGTGCCGTTGTTACTATAACAAACTTATGTTTCGCTTCGTGTCATAAGCAGGGCTAAATACCGTTTCTCGGTCATTTAGTTGTTAAATTTTATGACTCGCAATCTAATTCATCCCTTTTTGTTAGACCTTTGGCTAATTTAACAACATTGTAACATCACATTTTTCTATGGTTATGTCTCCTAGCTCCCATATTTCAGTACATTAGCGCTAATACCATCCCGACTAAAGTTGCACAGATCCCTTGACTTATCCTTGCTACATTCTAAATCGTAACATTACGTTAACACGCTATTTTACAAAACGGTTTCACAAAAACAGTTTCTACGAAAACGGAATAAAGGAGAAGGCAATGGCGTTCGAATCTACGGAACATGCTCAAGCCTACTGGAAGGAAAACTTGGGAATTATGGGAACACTGCTCGCGGTCTGGTTTGCGGTGTCTTACGGCGCTGGCATCTTATTTGTGGATGCCCTCAATACCGTTCAGTTTGGCGGGTTCAAGCTAGGATTTTGGTTCGCTCAGCAAGGTTCGATATACACCTTCGTGGCGCTGATATTTATTTACGTTGTCCGCATGAATGCGCTCGACAAAAAATACAACGTACAGGAAGACTAGAGGCTAGAACATGGATATTCAAACTTGGACGTTTATTCTCGTCGGTATTACTTTCGCGGTATATATCGGCATCGCAATCTGGGCTCGTGCAGGGTCTACTAGTGAGTTCTACGTTGCTGGCGGTGGTGTACACCCAGTAGCAAACGGCATGGCGACCGCCGCTGACTGGATGTCGGCAGCATCATTCATCTCAATGGCAGGTATCATCTCATTCGTTGGTTACGACGGTGCGGTTTACCTAATGGGTTGGACAGGTGGTTATGTACTACTTGCGCTATGTTTAGCACCTTACCTACGTAAGTTCGGTCAGTTTACGGTTCCTGATTTCATCGGTGAGCGTTACTACTCGAAAACGGCACGTATGGTAGCGGTATTCTGTGCAATCTTCGTATCGTTTACGTACGTTGCAGGCCAGATGCGTGGTGTGGGCGTTGTATTCTCTCGTTTCCTAGAAGTTGATATTAACCTAGGCATCATCATTGGTATGGGTATTGTGTTCTTCTACGCAGTACTAGGTGGCATGAAAGGCATCACTTATACGCAGGTAGCTCAATTCTGTGTCCTCATTTTCGCCTTCCTTGTTCCAGCAATCTTTACCTCAATCATGATGACAGGTAACCCACTTCCACAAGTTGGTATGGGCTCTACGCTATCAGGCACAGATGTTTACCTTCTTGATAAACTGGATGGACTGACCGAAGAACTCGGATTTACCGCCTATACCGAAGGTAACAAGAGCATGGTAGATGTATTCTTCATCTGTGCGGCTCTAATGGTCGGTACTGCGGGTCTTCCACACGTAATCATTCGTTTCTTCACGGTACCAAAAGTACGTGATGCTCGTATCTCAGCGGGTTGGGCACTACTGTTCATCTCATTGCTATACACAACAGCACCAGGCGTTGCAGCATTCGCTCGTGTAAACATGATCGAAACAATCAACGGCCCTGACATGCAAGGTGTCGCTGCAGCGGACGCACCAAGCTGGTACAAAAACTGGGAAAGCACTGGCCTAGTAGGTTGGGAAGATAAGAACGGCGATGGCAAAATGTTCTACTCGGGCGATGAGCGCAACGAGATGAAGATTAACCGTGACATCATCGTACTGGCTTCTCCAGAGCTAGCGAAACTACCAAACTGGGTTGTAGCACTGCTTGCAGCCGGTGGCCTAGCAGCCGCACTATCAACAGCCGCGGGTCTACTATTGGTCATCTCAACGTCGATTTCACATGACTTGTTGAAGAAAGGCTTCAGACCAAACATGACCGACAAGCAGGAGCTGTTAGCCGCTCGTCTGGCAGCCATGGTCGCGATTGTCGGTGCCGGTTACTTAGGTATTAACCCACCAGGCTTTGTAGCACAGGTAGTAGCGTTTGCCTTCGGCTTAGCCGCAGCATCCTTCTTCCCAGCGATTATCCTAGGTATCTTCTACAAGAAGATGAACAAGGAAGGCGCAATTGCAGGTATGTTGTCAGGTATTGCCTTCACAGCAAGCTACATCATCTACTTCAAGTTCATTAACCCAGCAGCAAGCACACCTGAAAACTGGTGGTTTGGTATCAGCCCAGAAGGCATCGGTACGCTAGGTATGTGTCTAAACTTCGTAGTATCGATTGCTGTAAACAAAGTAACTGCTGAAGTACCACAAGATGTACAAGATATGGTTGAGAACATCCGTTACCCGAAAGGTGCAGGTGAAGCTCACGACCACTAAGCACGACCATTAAACAAAGATGTTTAGCAAAAAATGAATCAGTACTTACATTGTAGGGATTAGGTACTGACTCCAGAAAGCCGATACTTCGTGTATCGGCTTTTTCTTTTTCTGCTCACTTTATAAAAAGATAAACAAAGGGTTGTTTTTAAAATTTTATTTGATAATAATTATCATTAGCATCCAATAAAGAGATGCAGATGATGATGAAAGAGCAGCAGGTTCTCTATTCGAGATTTTACAAAGCACAGGATCGCTTTGCTTCATTAGAACAAGTTCAAGGCCATGAGCCGTTTGTAATTCGAGAGTATATCGAGTGTGCACTGACGCTTTCGGCTTACTATGAAAAGCATGCCGCTCAAGAAAACATCTTGTTGTGCGAGCTGTATCTACGCCAAGTTTTCTTTCATTTGATTGAAGCGATTGAGTCTCCTCAGCGCAGTTTCGCCTTTCGTCATATCTGCCTAGACTCTATTCACTCACCACTATTTTATTTGAAGCGCCACTACTGCCAGCAACCTCAAGGCCAAGCGCGTTTTTTGAATCTCAGCCAAACACTAAAACAAGTCCAAGCCCCACTTGGCTAACAAGGATAGAACATGACCCTACAATTTCGGATTGAAAAAGACAGCATGGGCGAAGTGAAAGTCCCTGCCGATGCGCTATACCAAGCACAAACTCAGCGTGCAGCGGATAACTTCGCGTTTAGCTCTCACAAGATGCCGACCAGTTTTATTCAAGCACTGGCGTTAATTAAACAGGCAGCGGCAGATACCAATGCTCAGTTAGGTCTACTGGAAGGTGATATTGCCAACGCGATAGCCGAAGCCAGCCAAGAGATCATTGAGGGTAAACACCTCGATCAATTCCCTATCGATGTCTACCAAACCGGTTCAGGTACCAGTTCCAACATGAATGCCAATGAAGTGATTGCTACGCTTGCCTCAAGAAGCTTGCAAGGCGACGTGAACCCCAATGATCACGTCAACATGGGCCAAAGCAGTAACGATGTGGTGCCAACCGCAATTCAAGTGAGCGTTGCTTTGATGGCTGAAAATAAGCTATTACCTGCATTAACTCACCTTTCTGAAGCACTCACCATCAAACAACAGGAACTTGCGGAGGTCGTGAAGACCGGCCGCACTCATCTAATGGATGCGATGCCAATGACCTTTGCTCAAGAGCTAGGTGGTTGGAAATTTCAGATAGAACACGTTAAGCAAGCAATAGAGAACACCCTGCCCGCTATCAAGGCTTTAGCACAAGGTGGTACTGCGGTTGGAACAGGGATCAATGCTGACCCACGCTTTGCCGATAAGTTTGCGAGTAACCTGTCTCAATCGACAAAGATCAGTTTTAGCTCGAGTGAAAACTTCTTTTTTAGCCTCAGCAGTCAAGACGCGATCGTTGCGCTGTCAGGTCAGCTTAAAACTGCAGCAGTTGCGATCCTCAAGATCTCAAACGATCTTCGCTGGATGAACTCAGGCCCGCTGGCTGGCTTAGGGGAAATTGAGTTACAAGCGCTGCAACCGGGCTCGTCTATCATGCCAGGAAAGGTCAACCCTGTGATTGGTTACCTAAAAGCAGCAGATATTGCCAAGAAGGCCTACAAAGAAGGCTTACCGATTCTTGATGTGGCAGAAAGAGAAACCGATCTTAGCCGAGAAGAACTCAGCAAACTGCTCAATCCGACCACACTGACACAGGGTGGTATTGCTGGTTAGCTAGTTATCTAGTTATCTAGTTATCTAGTTATCTAGTTAGTTAAAAAGCGAATAGGCATTAACAATCCTTACTGAAACAAAAAAGGCCTCATCCGAGGCCTTTTTTACATCCGTTCATTAATTAGAAATTCGAGCTGATTATTCTTAACTAACTCACCCGATTTAGAACCGCTCTTAATTTTAGCGGTTTCACGGGCTTAGCGATAAAGCTGAAGCTATTGGCTTTTATCGCTGTCAGCATGTCATCGGTTCTATCAGCACTGATGATGACCCCTTCAAAAGAATCCCCAAGACGTAAACGACACTGCTGCAGGACTTCGAGTCCAGTTCGACCATTATCCAAACGATAATCAGAGAAAATCACATCAGGCTGCCAACCATCATCTAGGCACTTCAAGCTTTCAACTAGATCAACGGCTGTCTTAACCTCACAACCCCAACGACCAATCAAGTTCTCCATACCGACTAAAATCTCTCGTTCATTATCGACACACAATATTTTCAAGTGCTCGATATCACTGGTCGCCATTGGCGTCGAAGCTTGTACAACCGGAGCCACCTTTTCAGCTCTCGCTAAGGTGATGGAAAAGACACTGCCTTGACCCGGCCATGAACGCATCGATATTTGATGACCAAGCACATGGGCAATACCTTTGGAGATGGCTAATCCTAGCCCTAACCCCTGATCAGCACGCACTTGGCTACCACGAGTAAATTCTTCGAAGATCTCTTGCTGCTTGTCTTCATCGATACCGGTTCCGTTATCCCACACATCGATTCGAACCTGACCATTTACTCGTCTCGCACCAAGTACCACTTTTCCTTCAGGGTTATAGCGAAACGCATTAGTTAAAAAGTTCTGAATCACACGTCTTAATAACTTAGGATCAGAATGAATGAACAATGACGACGGGATCATTTGAAACTGGATTTTTTGTTGTATCGCTAAAGCGCTAAATTCCGCATTCAAATTGGTTAGTACATCATGCACGGCAATCGCATGAATGTTGGTTTCTAACTTGCCCGACTCCAAGCGCGAGATATCCAACAAATCACCAATCAGATCTTCAGCCGCACCAAGCGCACTCTCGATGTGAGATGAAAGCTGTTTGACCTCTTGTTCTTTTGCGACCTCAGATAGCGAAGAAGCAAACAAACGAGCAGCATTTAATGGCTGCATCAAATCGTGACTCACAGCCGCAAGAAAACGACTCTTGGATTGTGATTCTTGATCCGAAATCTGAGTTGCTTTTACCAAGCGATGGTTAAGCTTCTCGAGTTCTTGAGTTCGTTCATGAACTCTCGATTCCAAGCTTTCGTTAGCATCTTTTAGCGCTTGCTCTGCTTGTCGGAATACCGTGATGTCGGTAAAGCTCATCACAAAGCCACCACTTGGCATCGGGTTACCTTGCACTTCAATCACTCGACCATCAGGACGAATACGAGAAGAAGTATGTCGGGTGCCTTGTTCAAGGTGATAAACACGGCGGCGAACGTGATCTTCCGGGTCGCCAGGACCACACAAACCTTGCTCAGCATTATGACGAATCACATCTGAAATGGGTCGACCAACCTGAATCAAGCCAGCAGGGAACTCAAACAGTTCTAAGTAACGTTGATTCCACGCCACCAGCCTCATTTGTTTGTCGATTACTGCAATACCTTGGCCAATATGTTCAATCGCACCTTGCAGTAAACCACGACTGAAGTCGTACAGCTCAGAAGCTTCATCAACGATAGTCGCAACCTCTTCAAGCTGCATGTTTCTGCCTTGTAAAGCAGAAGTGAGTACTAACTTAGCAGACGAAGCACCAAACACCCCAGCAAGCACGCGCTCTGCGTGTCGAATCAGACTTGCAGGCGCTTGTTGATTAGGAAGCAGCGGCTGACCGTGTTGTTGCCAATAGCTGTGTAAGGCACTTTTGGCACGCTTACGGCCTACAAAACGCGACGCCAGCATCTCTAATTCAGCGACCGTCACTCGGTTCTGGTAAAGGCTGATATTCTCGTTTTCAGGCAGCGGCGTGCCAACAAATGCTGCTGATTGTAAGCGCTCACTTAGGCTTGGGCGAGTCGTCATCGAAACCACGGCATAGCACAAGGTATTAAGTACAATACTCAGCACAATGCCCCAGTTTGAACTGCTGATATTCCAGCTACTGAGCAGTTCTGGCGGCGTGATAATCCACAGTAAAAGGTTACTTTCACTGTCGCCAGCCAACATGCTGGTTTGGCTCATCAAGGTAATCAGCCAAATCAACGAGCCCACCATTAAGCCGACATACACGCCCTTGCGGTTACCCGGGCGCCAGTACAAACCACCAATAAGTGCTGGCGCGAATTGAGCAATCGCAGCAAAGGAAAGAAAGCCAATCGCTGACAGTGAATGGATGGTATCGAGCGCCTGATAAAACAGCCAAGCACCCAGTAACAGCAGTAAAATTAGCCCGCGGCGAATCACCAATAGCAGGCCAGAAAAGTGTCGATGGGTTCTTTGAGTTAGGCGCATACGGCGCAGTAACAATGGCATCACTAAATCATTCGACACCATGATCGCCAAGGCGATGGTCGACACTATCACCATGCCACTTGCCGCAGACGTACCACCAAGGAAAGCCAGCAAGGCAATGTGATTAGCGCCTTCTGACATTGGCACACTGATCACATAGGTATCCGCTGGCATACCAGTAAGTAGTCCTTGTCCTGCCCAAGCAATTGGCAGCACGAACAGTCCCATCAAAATCAGGTAAAGCGGAAACAACCAACGAGCGGTATGCAGGTCTTGAGGACGTTCGTTCTCTACCACCATGGTATGGAACTGGCGTGGCAGACAGACAATCGCCAACATGGTCAAAACGGTATGAATAATTAAGGTCGGAATATTGGGTGATTCGTAGGTGGAAGCCGCCACATCAAGCAAGTCGATCTTGTCGCTGCTCATCGCCAGATACATGATGAATAGGCCAACGATCAGGAATGCCGCGAGCTTAACGATGGATTCAAACGCCACCGCCATCATCATGCCACGGTGATGCTCTGTGTTATCAATGTGTCTTGTACCAAACAGCATGGTGAAAATAGCCAAAGCACCGACCACAAACCAAGACACATGATAGTCCTGATAACCGAAGTCAGCCGCTAGGTTGGGTGCAACAATATCCAACCCCATGGTAATACCACGCAGTTGCAGAGCAATATAAGGAAGGATACCAACCACGGCGATAACCGTCACCGCCACCGCTAAGCCCTGAGATTTTCCATAACGAGCCGCGATAAAGTCGGCAATGGAGGTGATATGTTCCCGCTTCGCAATCAGGATCAGCCGCGCCAAGATCCGCCAGCCTAGTGTAAAGACTAGAATCGGGGCGAGGTAAATGGGTAAAAAAGACCAAGGGTTGTTACTCGCCTGCCCGACCGTTCCATAGAAGGTCCAAGAGGTACAATACACGGCAATCGAAAGGCTATAGATCCACGGGCGCCAACGCGATAGCCAACGAACCTGCCTGTCTCCATACCAAGCGATCAGAAATAACACGCCCAAGTAGGCTAAAGAGACTGGAATTACTATCCATCCTTGCATTGAAAACCCTTTTTCATCCATAAAAAAACCTCTCCATAAGGGAGAGGTTTCATTTAACTAAGGATGGGTGATTAACTCAATCGCATCGCTTAAATTCTGTGCTTTAGACTCTAATTATCAGCATTTGCTGTGAGATTCTGACTGTTCCGAATCTGATTGATTAATCTCAACCACTGAACTTCTTTCATCCAACTTAATGAACAGAGCAAGTGCACCCATTGCAGCCATGCCCCAGAAGATATTTGCGCCCCAAAGCTCATAACCCCAACCACTTAAGGTGGTCATCAGTGCAATAAAGGCACCTAATGGAATCGCGTTATACAGGGCTTGTAGCGCAACCATCTTGTTTTGTTCTTCAGATTGGATGTATTGAATCGCGGCGATGTGTGCCATGGCAAATGTCACACCGTGCAGCAACTGCACCATCACCAGTGCAAAAATCGCCGTGGTTGATGCGGTAATACCCCAACGCGCCATCACCCCAATAGCCGCGACGACAAACAAAGTACGCAGTGACCAGCCTGAGAATAATCGCTTACTCAGAGCAAATACGGCCACTTCAGCAACAACACCCAAACTCCACAAATAACCGATGATAGCTTCTGAGTGACCCGCTTCTTTCCAATAAATCGCACTAAAACTGTAGTAAGCCGCATGACTACCTTGCAGCAGCGCCATCAAGGCTAAAAACTTTACCACTGACGACTCACGCAGCAGTTCACCTAGTTTTGGTCGCGCCGCTTGTTGCTCAGATTGTGTTACTGGCATCACATTGGGGTTTCTCATCGCAAGAATCAATGACAGCAACACACCGGCAAGCGCAGTATACAAAATCATGTCGGTGCCGAATTGTGCCACCAAATAGCCAACAACCGTTGAACCTGCGATAAAGGCAATTGATCCCCAAAGACGAGTTCGGCCGTAGTCGAGCATTTTCAAACGACTGTAATGGTTAGCCATCGCATCAGAAAGAGGAATGATCGGCCCACAACAGAGGTTAAACAGTACCGTTGCCAACAACATCAGTATAAAGCTGCCACCGGTGAAGAGGTGGAAACCGACAAACAGCAGCGCAGCGAAACTCAAACAGCGTAGCGCTGGCATCAAGTGTTCCACTTTATGGATACGCGGCGTAATCACTAAGTTGGCCACACAACGAGTCGCAAAGCCGATACCAATCAATACGCCAATATCACCAGCAGACACGCCTTGGTCTTCAAACCACAACGCCCAAAATGGCAAATACACGCCATACGCAAAAAAGAAACCAAGAAAATACTGAGAGATCCAGCCATAGGGTGAAGGGCTAAACATAAATGACCTATAAAGTGTGCGGAAAAAGGCAGCACCAATTATGCCTATCTCGCATACGATGAAAAAGGGAATTATTACTGGGATAGTATTCCCATATTCAATGGGTCTGGATATCGCATTTCAACAAGAGATTTCACGCTCATCAATACTCATACTCGCATTTAGACTAAAGTCGTCTGGAGCTTCGCTGGTATTTTGTCAGACTGATTAAAGACTCCCATTTCTTCTTGTGATGCTTATGCCTGACAAATTTAATATGCAGCACCCGCCCTTCGATAGCCTGTCCGACGCCGAACAGTTGAAGCTTCGCTCTTCATTAGACGTGGTGTATTACCGCTCTCAAGAAGTGATACTGGAAGCTGAAAGGCCGAGCCGACACCTGCATATTTTGATCAAAGGAGCTGTTGAAGAGCGCGCGAGCAGTGATGGTGAGATTTACGCACACTATGCCAATGACGATATTTTTGATGTCCGCAGCCAGTTTGAACCCCACACAAAACACCAATATATCGCACTCGAAGATACATTAAGTTATCTGCTGCCCACCGATATTTTTCTTGAGCTTTACCACGCCAATGGCCAATTCGCTGCCTACTTTGATAGCAACCTATCAACACGAAAAGCTTTGATAGAAGCCGCCCAGCAGCAACAGAATCTTGCCGAGTTTATATTAACCAAAGTGGATGACTCTATCTATCACCCACCACTGATACTTGAACCAAACCAACCGATCAACCAAGTCACTCAAACCCTTAAAGAACAAGGGTTAGACTCGGCCCTAGTCCATTTGGAACATAATGATCCAAAAGCTTTTGGATCATCATATTCCTTGCCGTATGGAATCGTCACTCGAACCAATTTATTGCATGCTGTGATGCTCGATAATTTCACACTGGATGCGCCTGTCGGTGAGATCGCAACGTTTCCGGTGATGCACGTGAACCAAGGCGATTTCTTATTTAACGCCATGATTACCATGACCAGAAATCGAGTAAAAAGGTTGATGGTTTGTGATGGTAAAAATGCGGTCGGCATGGTGGATATGACACAGATTCTCAGTGCATTCTCCACACACTCCCACGTTCTTACTTTGCGTATTGCGCGCGCCACCAGCGTTGAAGAATTGGCAATGGCATCCAACAAACAACGTCAACTGGTCGAGAGCTTGCTCAGTAATGGGATTCGCACACGCTTTATCATGGAGCTGATTTCTGCGGTCAACGAACAGATCATAGAGAAGGCTTTTGAGTTGGTGATCCCACCTGCACTGCATAATCATTGCTGCCTAATCGTGTTGGGTTCTGAGGGGCGTGGAGAGCAAATTCTCAAAACCGATCAAGACAACGCTCTGATTATTCAAGATGGTTTGGAATGGCATCAATGCCAAAGTGCCATGAACGACCTCACCCATACCCTTCAACAATTGGGTTACCCACTGTGCCCGGGCAACGTAATGGTCAACAATCCGAAATGGGTGCATTCAGAACAAGAGTGGAAACAAACCCTCACCCATTGGGTAAAAAAAGCCACGCCAGACACCGTGATGGATATCGCGATCATGGCAGATGCACACGCAGTAGCGGGGAATAGAGAGTTATTAAAACCTGTAAAGCAGCACCTCAGTGATTTAATGCTCGGACAAGAATTGATTCTGACGGAGTTCTGCCGCCCGGCGCTGAACTTCTCAGTTCCCCTGACCCTGTTTGGTAATGTGAAGCAATCTAAGTCCGGACTCGATATCAAACAAGGCGGTATTTTCCCTATCGTGCATGGTGTGAGAGCGCTTTGCCTAGAACATGGTGTCACGGTCAACAACACCTTCGAACGCATTGAGCAGCTGGTCAGCAAGAAAGTATTAGAGCAAAGTACTGCCGATAATCTCAGTGAAGCACTCAAGCAATTCTTTAAGTGGCGCTTAGCCCAAAGGCTTTCTCAGCAGCACAGCAGCAACAAGATTAACGTCAAACTGATGGAACGAGCAGACAGGGATCTGCTTCGTCATAGCCTGCACGTGGTGAAGAAATTCAAGCAATGGCTCGGCTACCACTATCAGATACGGGATTAGGCATTGAACGATGAATAGGTTGGTTCGCTATTACTGGCATCACAAGCTCAAAGGCTCCCTCTATCAGCCTCTGTTTACTGCGCCTATTGATCATGAATATGTATCGCTCGATTGTGAAACCACCAGCCTAGATCCCAATCAGGCAGAATTAGTTACCATTGCCGCGACCAAGATCATCGGTAACCGAATCATTACCAGCCAACCTTTTGAAGTCCGGTTGCGCGCCCCCCAATCGCTCGATTGCAATTCAATAAAAATCCACCGTATCCGTCATCAAGATCTAAAGCACGGCATCGAAGAAAAACAGGCTTTAATCGAGCTACTGAACTTCATTGGAAATCGTCCTTTAGTCGGCTATCACATCCGCTATGATAAAAAAATTCTCGACCGCGCCTGTTTAAAACAGCTTGGATTTCCACTGCCTAACCGATTAGTCGAAGTGAGCCAACTCTATCAAGACAAACTCGAAAGACAGCTGCCCAATGCCTATTTTGATCTCAGTATGGACGCCATCTGTCGCCAACTCGATTTACCTATCCCGGTCAATAAACATGATGCATTACAAGACGCTATCTCCGCTGCGCTGATCTTTGTGCGCCTGAAACATGGTGACCTTCCCCGTTTCAACTCTTCTTATTCTTAATTCAACCACTGGCGCTTCACATAGAGAGCAACATCTCAAAATTGAACTTAACTCGCTATTTTGTAAGTGAAAAGCAGCGTCTCATCCTAAAGTCTAATTGTGGAAATCGCCGTCCTAGCCGAGAGTGATAACACAAAGACGGTTCTGTAATAGACCTAGAAACTGAACACAAAGGAAGTTGCCAGTTCATTAGGAATGTAGGCACAAGGAGAGATGCAATGAGTGAAGCCCACGTTTATCCGGTAAAAGAAAATATTAAATCAACCACACACGCGGATAATGACACTTACCTAGCCATGTACCAGCAATCTGTTTCTGACCCTGAAGGCTTTTGGGGTGAACACGGAAAAATCGTTGATTGGATCAAACCTTTCACACAAGTAAAAAACACCTCTTTCGACCCTGGCCACATTGATATTCGCTGGTTTGAAGATGGCACGCTTAACGTTTCGGCTAACTGTATCGACCGCCACCTTGCTGAGCGCGGTGATGAAGTCGCTATCATCTGGGAAGGCGATGACCCGGCAGATGATAAAACTCTAACTTTTAATGAACTGCATAAAGAAGTGTGCCTGTTTTCGAATGCTCTAAAAGAGCAAGGCGTGCGCAAAGGTGATGTGGTTTGTTTATACATGCCAATGGTGCCAGAAGCGGCAGTAGCCATGCTGGCGTGTACCCGTATCGGTGCGGTTCACACAGTCGTATTTGGTGGTTTCTCACCAGAAGCACTGTCTGGTCGTATTATCGATTCAAATTCTAAAGTCGTTATCACTGCCGATGAAGGCGTGCGTGGCGGCCGTGCTGTTCCACTGAAAAAGAATGTCGATGAAGCACTGACGAACCCTGAAGTGAAAAACATCGAGAAGGTTGTTGTATTCAAACGCACTGGCGGTGATGTGGCATGGCACGAACATCGCGATGTGTGGTGGCACGATGCTATTGCTAATGTATCTGCAGATTGCCCACCAGAAGAGATGAACGCAGAAGATCCACTATTCATCCTTTATACGTCAGGCTCAACAGGTAAACCTAAAGGCGTTATGCACACCACAGGTGGCTACCTTGTTTATGCTGCGATGACCTTCAAATACGTATTCGATTACCAAGAAGGCGAGACTTTCTGGTGTACAGCCGATGTGGGTTGGATTACCGGTCACACATATCTTGTTTACGGACCGCTTGCTAATGGCGCAAAAACGATTCTGTTTGAAGGCGTGCCAAATTACCCGAACACCAGCCGCATGAGCGAAGTGGTCGATAAGCACCAAGTTAATATTCTTTATACGGCGCCAACGGCTATTCGTGCATTGATGGCGAAAGGCAATGAAGCCGTTGAAGGTACTTCTCGTGACAGCCTAAGAATCATGGGCTCAGTGGGTGAACCTATCAACCCAGAGGCGTGGGAGTGGTACTACAAAACAATCGGTAATGAGCAATCTCCAATTGTTGATACATGGTGGCAAACAGAAACGGGCGGTATCTTGATTGCACCGCTACCAGGCGCAACAGACCTGAAACCGGGCTCTGCAACTCGTCCATTCTTCGGTGTGCAACCGGCACTGGTTGATAACATGGGTAACATCATTGAGGGTGCAACAGACGGCAACCTAGTGATTCTTGACTCTTGGCCAGGCCAAATGCGTACCGTTCATGGCGATCATGACCGCTTCGAACAGACTTACTTCTCGACCTTTAAAGGCATGTACTTCACCAGTGACGGCGCTCGTCGTGATGAAGACGGTTACTACTGGATTACGGGGCGTGTCGATGATGTACTTAACGTATCAGGTCACCGTATGGGTACTGCTGAGATTGAATCGGCTCTAGTCGCGTTCGATAAGATTGCAGAAGCCGCGATTGTGGGCATCCCTCATGATATTAAAGGCCAAGCGATTTACGCTTACATCACGCTGAATGATGGTGAGTTCCCAACCGCAGAGCTTCATAAAGAAGTAAAAGACTGGGTACGTAAAGAGATTGGCCCAATTGCAACGCCAGATGTACTGCACTGGACCGACTCTCTACCAAAAACTCGTTCGGGTAAAATCATGCGTCGTATCCTGCGTAAAATCGCGACTGGCGATACAGGTAACCTAGGTGATACCTCGACACTGGCCGACCCAAGTGTGGTTGATAAGCTGATTGCCGAGAAAGCAGAACTGGCATAAGCAACCAGTCACAGCAGCTAATCACTGTTTAAAACAGCACTTTCTAAACCGTCACCTATGTGGCGGTTTTTTTATGGCTGATCTTGATCTCAAATATCCCGCCCCAAATTAAGGCTAAGACGCTTTTTTGTTAAGTTGGTAACAATTCCAAGCTGTATCAATAGGAGATTAGACCAGTAAATTGCTGCGATTTGCGCTGAATTAGCTATAATCTGGTTCTAATTTTTAAATTTGGGTTTTTCTCACTGGAAATTAACCGCAAATTTTCAATAAAATGGCAACATTCACGTTCGTAAACACGATAAAGGAAGATAGCCCCACGATGTCTACAAAGTTTCGCATTCTAGTTTTAAATGGCCCAAACCTTAACCTGTTAGGCCTTAGAGAGCCCGCACACTACGGTTCTCAAACACTTGACCAGATTATTAGCTCACTGACCGAGCAAGCGAAAGCACACGATGTTGAGCTATCTCACTTACAGTCAAATCGTGAGTATGAACTGATTGAAGCTATCCATAGTGCTTATCAAAATGTTGATTTTATTATTATCAACCCAGCAGCCTTTACACATACCAGTGTGGCACTGCGTGATGCACTACTTGGCGTTGCCATACCATTTATTGAGGTTCATCTATCGAATGTTCACGCGCGTGAACCATTCCGTCACCACTCTTACCTATCTGATAAAGCAGAAGGTGTGATTTGTGGCTTAGGTGCCCAAGGTTATCAATTTGCTTTGACCGCTGCGCTCAGCAAGCTCAACTCAAAGTAAACATAAACAACGAACTATTACTAACCTACTCAGTCATAGAGTAAGTTCAATTAACAGATAAAGAGAAAGAAACAATGGATATTCGCAAAATCAAAAAGCTAATCGAATTGGTTGAAGAGTCTGGTATTTCTGAGCTAGAAATCTCTGAAGGTGAAGAGTCAGTACGAATCAGTCGTAACAGCACTGCACCTGTAGCACCTGTTCAATATGCAGCTGCTCCAGCACCTGTAGCGGCAGCAGCTCCTGCGGCGGCACCTGTAGCAGCAGAAGCAGCAGCTCCTGCAGTTCCAGCTGGTCACCAAGTTCTTTCTCCAATGGTTGGTACTTTCTACGGCGCTCCAAGCCCAGACGCAAAACCATTCGTTAAAGTTGGTCAATCTGTAACTGCTGGCGAAACGCTATGTATCGTTGAAGCAATGAAAATGATGAACCAAATCGAAGCTGATAAATCTGGTGTTGTAACAGCTATCCTAGTTGAAGACGGTCAACCAGTAGAATTCGACCAAGCTCTAGTAATTATCGAATAATAGAGAGCACTCATTATGTTAGATAAATTAGTAATCGCGAACCGTGGTGAGATTGCACTACGTATTCTGCGTGCATGTAAAGAGCTTGGCATTAAAACGGTAGCGGTTCACTCAACTGCTGACCGTGACCTTAAGCACGTACTGCTTGCAGACGAAACCATTTGTATCGGTCCAGCTCGTGGTATCGATAGCTACCTAAACATCCCTCGTATCATCAGCGCAGCTGAAGTTACAGGTGCAGTAGCTGTTCACCCTGGCTACGGCTTCCTATCTGAAAATGCAGACTTTGCAGAACAGGTAGAGCGCAGTGGCTTTATCTTCGTTGGCCCTAAAGCTGAAACCATTCGCATGATGGGTGACAAAGTGTCAGCTATCACGTCAATGAAGAAAGCTGGCGTACCTTGTGTACCAGGTTCTGACGGCCCTCTTGACGACGACGAAGCAAAAAACAAAGCGCACGCTAAACGCATTGGCTTCCCAGTTATCATCAAGGCATCTGGCGGCGGCGGCGGTCGTGGTATGCGTGTTGTTCGTTCTGAAGCAGAATTAACAGAAGCTATCGCGATGACTCGTGCTGAAGCAAAAGCATGTTTCAACAACGACATGGTTTACATGGAGAAATTCCTAGAAAACCCACGTCACATTGAAGTACAAGTGCTTGCAGATGGCCAAGGTAATGCTATCCACCTAGGTGAGCGTGACTGTTCAATGCAACGTCGTCACCAGAAAGTTGTGGAAGAAGCGCCAGCTCCAGGTATCACTGAAGAGATGCGTAAGTACATTGGCGAACGTTGTACTCGTGCATGTATTGAGATCGGTTACCGCGGTGCAGGTACATTTGAATTCCTATACGAGAACGGTGAATTCTACTTCATCGAAATGAACACTCGTATCCAGGTTGAACACACGATTACTGAAATGGTAACGGGTATCGACCTAGTGAAAGAACAGCTACGTATTGCAGCTGGTCAGCCTCTATCATTCACTCAGGATGACATTAAGCTGCGTGGCCACTCAATCGAATGTCGTATCAATGCTGAAGATCCAGTTCGTTTCCTACCTTCACCAGGTAAGATTGAACGTTTCCACGCACCAGGCGGCATGGGCGTACGTTGGGAATCTCACATCTACACGGGTTACACAGTGCCACCACACTACGATTCAATGATTGGTAAGCTGATCACTTACGGTGAGAACCGTGATGTTGCTATCGCTCGTATGAAGAACGCATTGGGTGAAATGATTGTTGAAGGTATTAACGTTAATACTGAGCTTCAACTGTCTATTATGAACGACGAAAACTTCCAACACGGTGGTGCAAACATCCACTACCTTGAGAAGAAACTTGGTTTGTCATAATCCGTTCGTTTAAGAACAGTCAAAATGCTCACTTCGGTGAGCATTTTTGTTTTTGAACCGCCGAAAAAATCAATCTTTAATCCCCATTATATTCCGTGGGGTTTTGGTGAATTTGCTCATATTTTCTGCTAGACTCGCCATCCAATTTTTCTCATATAGAAGATGCAGCCATGCCTTGGATTCAAATCAAGCTTAATGCTACCAATGAAAATGCCGAACAAATCGGCGACATGTTAATGGAAGAGACTGGTGCTCTTTCTGTAACTTTCCTGGATGCACAAGATACCCCTGTATTTGAGCCTCTGCCAGGCGAAACTCGCCTTTGGGGTGATACTGACATTCTCGCGCTTTACGACGCTGAGACTGATACTGGTGTCGTTCTAGCGCAGATTAAAGCAAGCAACATGTTCCCTGCAGACTTTGCTCATAAAGTAGAGCAAATTGAAGACAAGGATTGGGAGCGTGAATGGATGGACAACTTCCACCCAATGAAGTTTGGTGAGCGTTTATGGATCTGCCCTAGCTGGCGCGATATCCCTGAACCTGACGCTGTTAACGTAATGCTAGACCCTGGCCTTGCATTTGGTACAGGTACTCACCCGACAACGGCATTGTGTCTTGAGTGGCTTGAAGGCTTAGACCTTGCAGGCAAAACCGTGATCGACTTCGGTTGTGGCTCAGGCATCCTAGCGATCGCTGCGATCAAACTAGGCGCAGCAAAAGTTATCGGGATCGACATTGATCCTCAAGCTCTGCTTGCATCAAAAGACAACGCACAACGCAATGGCGTTGCTGAGCAACTAGAGGTGTTCTTGCCACAAGATCAACCGGAAGGTTTGCTAGCAGACGTTGTTGTTGCCAACATTCTTGCGGGTCCATTACGCGACCTTTCTGGCATCATCAAGGGCCTAGTTAAGCCAAATGGTGTACTTGCGATGTCGGGTGTTTTAGATACACAAGCAGAAGATGTTGCCACTTATTATCGTGATGAGCTTCACATTGATCCGATCATCGAACAACAAGAATGGTGTCGAATCTCAGGTCGCAAGCAAGGCTAGACAAGACTTTGGGCGCTAATTGACTGAAATTTAAACAAATTACAAAAACAAATTGTAAATGCTCAAATATTAGTCTTTTCACGCAGCGAAAAAATGCGTAAAATGCGCGCCCTTGCTGGTACAGAACTGTGATGACATTTTTGAAAATCGGAAATTATCAACTTAAGAACAATCTAATCGTCGCTCCTATGGCTGGCGTAACGGATAGACCATTCCGTGAGTTGTGTCTTCGCTACGGTGCGGGGATGGCAGTCAGTGAAATGATGTCCTCCAATCCGAAAGTTTGGAAAACGTCAAAGTCTCAGCAGCGTATGGTACATGAAGGCGAATCGGGCATTCGTTCAGTACAAATCGCTGGTGCAGATCCACAGCTTATGGCCGAGGCTGCTCAATTTAATGTCGATAACGGTGCGCAAATCATCGATATCAACATGGGTTGTCCAGCCAAAAAAGTGAATAAGAAGCTTGCGGGCTCAGCCTTACTGCAGCATCCAGAACTCATTGAAGACATTCTGAAAGCGGTGGTAAATGCTGTCGACGTTCCAGTAACGTTGAAAACGCGCACAGGCTGGGATACAGACAATAGAAACTGTGTCCAAATCGCGAAAATAGCCGAAGACTGCGGCATACAAGCTCTTGCGCTCCATGGAAGAACTCGCGCTTGTATGTACAAAGGTGAGGCAGAATACAAACACATTAAAGCAGCGAAACAAGCAGTATCTATTCCGGTTATCGCTAACGGTGATATCGATAGTCCGGAAAAAGCGAAGTTTGTGCTGGAGTACACCGGCGCTGATGCTTTAATGATAGGTCGACCTGCCCAAGGACGTCCTTGGATTTTTAACGAAATCCTACACTATTTGGAAAACGGCACCACGATGGACCCACTCCCGATTTCGGAAGTGAAAGACATCATGCTTGGTCATGTGCACGCTCTACATGAATTTTATGGAGAGTTTTTAGGCCCTCGCATCGCTCGTAAGCATGTGGGTTGGTATCTAAAAGAACATGAACAAGCGAGTGAGTTTCGCCGTACCTTCAACGCATTCGAAGCAGGTGATCTGCAGCTTGAAGCGCTAGAAGGTTTTTTTGATAACGTTGCACCATAATTACGAGAAGAGCTAGACCGAATATGTTCGAACAAAATCTGACTTCAGAAGCATTGACAGTAACTACAGTTACATCACAAGACCAAATCACGCAGAAGCCACTACGTGACTCAGTTAAAGCATCATTGAAAAATTACCTTGCTCAATTAAACGGTCAAGAAGTCAGCGAGTTATACGAATTAGTATTAGCTGAAGTTGAACAGCCACTACTAGACACTATCATGCAGTACACTCGCGGTAACCAAACTCGCGCAGCAACCATGATGGGTATTAACCGCGGTACTCTTCGCAAGAAACTTAAAAAATACGGCATGAACTAATCGTTCTTTCGTAATTTATTGAATTGAAAGCCAAGCTCATTGTTGAGTTTGGTTTTTTTTTGGCTTGTCGATCCGTGATAGTCGCTGATTACTCTCCAGTGCGACAGCAGCGACCTTTGTCGACGTTTGCTGAGTCCAAGGCTGCTAGAATCGAACAATGGCTTGCATCATCGTCTACGTGACCACAACACGCATCATTAATCTTTTTAAGTGCGGTGCGAATCTTAGTTAACTCGGTAATCTTCTCATCAATCATCTCTAGCTTTGCTGAGGTAATCGACTTCACTTCAGCGCAACTGTGCTGTGTGGCCTCGAGGCGAATCTCAAGCAATTCTTTAATCTCGTCCAAACTCAGCCCCAACGCTTTAGATTTGAGAATAAACGTCACCTGTTTCTGGTTATTTTCATCATATAGGCGATAACCCGAGTCACTGCGACTGGCTGGCGCGATCAGGTTATTCTTCTCATAAAATCGCAAGGTATCGGCTGTCACACCGCATCGCTTCGCTAATTCACCGATCTGAAACATGTTTTTTCCTACTGTTTCGTCCATTCCACAATTAACCTTATCGTTACTTTTCAGGCTGAAATGGCACTTTTCACAATTAATTTTGAGATGCCAAACGATTGCGCGAGCTTTTTTGTAATAAATTAGTTAGAATCTGCGCCATCAAATTTGGAGTTGGTTATCTTATAGCTTAATCATAAGACTAACCCAAAAGGTCTTTACCAAAACTGGCCAATATTTTATCTCTTACTGGTATCTAAGATAATCCACGCTAAGAAGATAGAAACAAGTTCTTTTTTGGCAAATATCTTTATTTTAACCCCATGAATTTGAGGAAGATGGAAGCATGAATAACGCTCGTCCAATTCGCCGCGCTCTAATCAGCGTATCAGACAAAACTGGTATCGTTGAATTTGCACAAGCTCTTGCTAACCGTGGTGTAGATATCCTATCTACCGGTGGCACTGCTCGCCTGCTTGCTGAAAAAGGCATCTCTGTTACAGAAGTATCTGACTACACTGGTTTCCCAGAAATGATGGATGGCCGTGTTAAGACTCTGCACCCAAAAGTTCATGGTGGTGTTCTAGGCCGTCGTGGCCAAGATGATGACGTGATGGAAACTCACGGTATCAACCCTATCGATATGGTTGTTGTAAACCTATACCCATTCGCAGAAACCGTTGCTAAAGAAGGTTGTACCCTTGCTGATGCTGTTGAGAACATCGACATCGGCGGCCCTACAATGGTTCGCTCTGCAGCGAAAAACCACAAAGACGTAACGATCGTTGTTAACGCACACGACTACGAGCGCGTTGTGGCTGAAATGGACGCGAACGAGCAATCTCTAACCCTAGAGACTCGCTTCGACCTCGCTATCGCGGCATTTGAGCACACGGCCTCTTACGACGGCATGATCGCTAACTACTTCGGCACTATGGTTCCTAGCTACGGCGCGAACAAGGAAGGCGATGAAGAGAGCAAATTCCCTCGCACGTTCAACCAACAGTTCGAGAAAAAGCAAGACATGCGCTACGGTGAGAACAGCCACCAGGCAGCCGCATTCTACGTTGAAGCAAACCCTGAAGAAGCATCAGTTTCTACAGCTCGCCAGATTCAAGGTAAAGCCCTTTCTTACAACAACATCGCTGACACCGACGCAGCACTTGAGTGTGTGAAAGAGTTCGACCAGCCAGCATGTGTGATCGTTAAGCACGCTAACCCATGTGGTGTTGCACTAGGTGAAGACATCCTAGAAGCTTACGACCGTGCATTCAAAACAGACCCAACTTCTGCATTTGGCGGCATCATCGCTTTCAACCGTGAGCTAGACGCTGCAACAGCAACGGCTATCACTGAGCGTCAATTCGTTGAAGTTATCATTGCACCATCAGTTTCTGCTGAAGCAGTAGCAATCGTAGCGGCTAAGAAAAACCTTCGCCTACTTGAGTGTGGTGAGTGGACAACGAAGACAACTCGCTTTGACGTTAAACGCGTTAACGGTGGTTTGCTAGTTCAAGACCGCGACCAAGGCATGGTGTCTGAAGATGACCTTAAAGTGGTTTCTAAGCGCCAACCTACAGCTGAAGAATTGAAAGATGCTCTATTCTGCTGGAAAGTAGCGAAATACGTTAAATCTAACGCTATCGTTTACTCGAAAGGCGACATGACAATTGGTGTTGGCGCTGGCCAAATGAGCCGCGTTTACTCTGCGAAAATCGCAGGCATCAAAGCTGCAGACGAAGGTCTACAGGTTGAAGGCTGTGTGATGGCATCAGATGCATTCTTCCCATTCCGTGACGGTATCGACGCGGCTGCAGAGGCTGGCATCAAGTGTGTTATCCAACCGGGCGGCTCTATGCGTGATGACGAAGTTATCGCAGCAGCAGACGAACACGGCATGGCGATGATCTTTACGGGCATGCGTCACTTCCGCCACTAATCAGAATAGGCTCTAGGTTTTCCTAGAGCCTTTTTTATTCGTTTAACCGTTCATTAATGTTGGCGTTTTACTCATCAACGTTAATAGAAATTTTAATTTTTAGAGCAAAATCAGATTGCCTAGTTCAAGGAAAACACGCGGAGCTTATGACTATAAGTGAGCATGTTTGACGCCGAAATAGGTAATCTGATGAAGCTATCAAAGGTAAAATAAAATGAATGTATTAATTATTGGTGCCGGCGGTCGTGAGCATGCACTAGGTTGGAAAGCAGCACAAAACCCAAACGTTGAAACAGTATTCATCGCTCCAGGTAACGCAGGTACTGCACTTGAGCCAAAACTAGAGAACGTAAACATCGGCGTTGAAGACATCGCTGGTTTAGTCGCGTTTGCTCAAGATAAAAAAATCGAACTGACTATCGTGGGCCCTGAAGCACCATTGGTTATCGGTGTGGTTGATGCATTCCGCGAAGTAGGTTTGCCAATCTTCGGCCCTACTCAAGCTGCAGCACAGCTTGAAGGCTCTAAAGCATTCACTAAAGACTTCCTAGCTCGTCATGATATCCCAACAGGTTACTACTCAAACTTCACTGAGATTGAGCCAGCTATCGCTTACGTTCGCGAGCAAGGCGCTCCTATCGTAGTGAAAGCTGACGGTCTTGCGGCAGGTAAAGGCGTTATCGTTGCGATGACCCTTGAAGAAGCAGAAGACGCAATCAAAGACATGCTAGCGGGCAACGCCTTTGGCGAAGCAGGCAGCCGCGTTGTTATCGAAGAGTTCCTCGAAGGCGAAGAAGCAAGCTTCATCGTAATGGTTGACGGCTCTAGCGTGCTTCCTATGGCCACCAGCCAAGATCACAAACGTGTTGGCGACAAAGACACTGGGCCAAACACGGGCGGCATGGGTGCTTACTCTCCTGCGCCGGTTGTAACTCCAGAAATCCACAACCGTATCCTTGAGGAAGTTATCTACCCAACGGTACGTGGTATGGACGCAGAAGGCGCACCTTACACAGGTTTCCTTTACGCTGGCCTAATGATCGATGCTGACGGCACACCTAAAGTTATCGAATACAACTGCCGCTTTGGCGACCCTGAAACGCAACCTATCATGATGCGTATGGAGTCAGACCTTGTTGAACTTTGCCTAATGGCTATCGACGAGAAGCTCGACGAAGCAGAATCGAAGTGGGATCCACGCGCTTCTATCGGTGTTGTTCTTGCGGCTGGCGGTTACCCTGCTGACTACGCAAAAGGTGACGTTATTTCACTACCAACAAGCGAAGTTGAAGGCCAAAAGGTTTTCCACGCGGGTACGACAAATAATGAAGCTGGCGACGTTGTGACAAACGGCGGTCGTGTACTTTGTGCAACAGCACTGGGCAATACGGTTTCTGAGGCTCAAGAGCGCGCTTACGCGTTGACGAAGCAAGTTAGCTGGAATGGTATGTTCCACCGCAATGATATTGGTTACCGTGCGATTGCGCGCGAACAAGAGCAGTAAACAATCTTGTTGCTCGCTTACTTTCCAATAACAGTAAGCAAATGACAGCAAGTGAATAACAGAAAAAGGCGCCTCAATAGGCGCCTTTTATTATCTCATTTACACAAGAATCTGTATTTGTACAGACAAATAGGCACTTGGCCTACAGTAGGCCAAATACTCTCAATCCTTTGATTACTCGCTATTCTTTCAACAATGATGGCCTAACGACACAATCATGGCTGTCTTCAGCCAGCATCAGTAACTCTTCCACGCTCATCTTACCCAGTGAATCACTGCCAAGAAACGCCGCATAGCTTTCCACAGACGCCAATCGGTCAATCACGAAGCCTGGCAAGGTCTGGTTAAATTCAATGCGATCAAACTCACCACCAGCGCACGTTTTAAAAGAGCTGCCATTCCAGTAACCCTGAATCAGCCTAAGCCCTTCATCATGCTGCTTCGTTGTGGTCTCTAGAACCGACGTCGCTTCTTTCTGATAGTTTTCAAGCTGCTTGGCTTGGATAGGTAAGATTTTGCTATCAATACGATACTGTTGATACACAGCTTCGCCTGACTTATTGAAACGCACATGGACTCGATAGGGAACCAGCTCATTAGAAGAGTTACGCTGCTCGCCTTCACGAATGAATTCACGAAGCACGCCTTCTGACCAAGCATAATCAGTTTGGTACCAGCCGTAATCGCCGACAGTGACGTAGTCAGCTGAAGTATGAGGTTGTGTTAGCTTGTTTGTAACCCAGTAGAAACTCGTCGCGTCGCCCATGACTTGGCCGCCAGTGTGAGTTTCAAATTGCTCTAGGTTTTTGCGAGGGCTTGTTGAAGAACAGCCAATAAGAAATGTAGATAATAGTGAAACGAGAAGAAATGCTTTTTTCATAAAAACCTGTACCGAGGTGGAATACGACTACCTCGGTACAGTTTAGATTATTTCACTGAATCTTTCAGCGCTTTACCTGCAACAAATGCTGGAACATTTGCAGCAGCGATTTGGATCTCATCACCAGTTTTTGGGTTACGACCAGTGCGAGCTGCACGGTGGTTTACTTTAAAAGTACCAAAACCAATTAGCTGAACTTGATCGCCATCTTTAAGAGCATCTGTAACACCGCCAAGAGTCGCTTCTAGAGCAGCTTTAGCTTGTGCTTTAGAAAGGTCCGCTTTTTCAGCAATAAAGTCGATTAATTGAGTCTTGTTCATTTTAGGTTTCCCTTCTTTGTATTTTTGAATTCAATTCACTCTAAAACATAAATGCCCCATCTGGCAAAGGTTTGTCGTCGATCTTTAGCTCTAATGCCGTAGTTTTAGCCATAATATGAGTAATAACTCACAATTTGTTACTGATTTTATTAAGCAAGCCCTTGTTTAAAAGGGGCTGAGAGCAAAATTAATGATGACCTAGCCACTACTTTTTCACTATAATCCACGCTAAATCGCTGCTAAAGCGTACAATTTAATTTAAGGGCAAACATGCTGCTGCTATCTATTTACGTCTCCATTGCTATTGGAGTTTCTTTCATTTGTTCTGTTTTGGAAGCTGTACTTTTGAGTATTAGTCCGAGCTACATTGCTCAACTAAAACAAAATGGGCACCCTGCAGCAGAGTCTTTAGACAAACTGAAAACAGATATTGACCGCCCGCTTGCGTCAATTTTAACGCTCAACACCATCGCCCATACTATCGGTGCTGCGACAGCAGGTGCACAAGCGGCTGTCGTTTTTGGTAGCCAATGGTTAGGTGTCTTCTCTGCCGTGCTAACGCTAGGTATCTTGGTATTATCTGAGATTGTTCCAAAAACCATTGGTGCAACCTACTGGCGTCAACTTGCTCCTGCTTCGGCAAGCGTGCTTCGTTGGATGGTGTTATTCCTAACACCGTTTGTATGGTTCTCAGAACAGATCACCAAACGTCTTGCTCGTGGCCACCAAGCACCAAAAATGCGTGATGAGTTATCTGCAATGGCGATTTTGGCAAAAGAGAGCGGTGAATTTGCAGAAGGCGAGTCAAAAATCCTGAGCAACCTACTGGGTATTCAAGATGTACCCGTGACTCAGGTAATGACGCCGCGCCCAGTGGTATTCCGTGTTGATGCGGAAATGAGTGTGAATACGTTCCTAGAACAACATAAAGACACGCCATTCTCACGTCCGCTGGTTTACAGCGAGCAGAGTGACAACATCATCGGTTTTGTTCACCGCTTAGAGCTGTTTAGATTGCAGCAAGCCGGTTGTGGTGAGAAAGCTTTGGGTGAAGTAATGCGCCCTATCCACGTGTTGCTGAACAACATGGGCTTGGCTAAGGCCTTTGACCAGATGATGGCAAACCGCCTGCAGCTTTCCTTAGTAGTTGACGAGTACGGTACGATTCAGGGCATCATCACCCTAGAAGATATCTTTGAGCACCTAGTGGGCGAAGAGATCGTCGACGAGGCAGATAAAACGACTGACATGCAAGAACTGGCATTTCAGCGTTGGGAGCAGTGGAAAGAAACACACGGTGTTATCGAAAACCGCGATGAAGAGGACGAGCTAGAGGAAAAAACTCTAACAGACAACGACACCTCAGACTCAAAGTCAGCGGATGAAGACAAGGTTCAAAAAGAAGACAAAAAAGACGCTTAATCTCAATTTGATAGCGTCAGATACAACAAAGGCTCCCTAGGGAGCCTTTGTTTTTATTCGTACTTTGATGCGATAGCGAATTATAACGCTACACCAATGTTACTTACTGGGTCTTCACGCAGTTCGTGGCGTAGATCTTTGATCAGCTCTAGGTCACGCTCAGTCGTTTCACGTAGAGGTCGGAAGATGGCCCACTGAACGTCCCACTCTTCACACACCGCTTCGTTTTCTTTCTGGTTTTCGTTTGTCACTTCTTCAGCGCCTTGAGCAAACTCAAGCTCAGCAACCGTCTTCACCGATTGTTGACTCACTTTAATTACAGTTTCAAGCAGATGCTCACGGTCAAGTAAGCCATGGATTAACGTTGCTAAGCCTTGGCACGCGTCCATCGCAGGGTAAACACCGTAGAAATCAAAATCATCTCCACTTGGGAATAGCTCTTCGACTTTCTCAAGCTGACGCTCAAAATTCACCTTTGCCGTTTTAACGGTTAAGATTTCCCAAATGCTATCCAAAACATCACGATAGATTCGAGCTTCCGCAAATTCTGTATTCTCACAAAACATGGCATAGTTAGGGTACATACGCTCACATAGACACGCCATAAAGGTAATTTGTTGCCAAGGTTCTAACTTTTCTAGACGAACCTGCAGTGGATTCTGAAGCATAGTCACTCAATAATTGCAGAAAAAGACAGCGAAAGTGTACTTGATAAACCTAGGATGGAAAAGGTAGGCCGATGAACAATTTTACGAATAAGCTCTATATTCTTACTGAGCATGACGATACTTATACGCAACTGATTCTAAACCAAGGGTTACCTGACCTCGAAATCACTCAAAACCCCGAATTAGCTGAGATCGTGCTGGCTTCTCCTCCTTTAATCGCGGAGCGACTTAATGAGTTTAAACATCTAGACTGGGTGCAAAGTACCTACGCAGGAATCAATAAACTCACTCAGCCGGATCTTCGTCAAGATTATACGCTGACCAACGTCAAAGGCATCTTCGGTCCTGCGATTGCTGAATACGTGTTAGGTTACACGATCAGCCACTGTAGACACTTCCCTCACTACCACCAGCAACAAGCACAACGAAGCTGGCAGCCACAGCTATATACTAGCCTAACTGACAAAACCATGGTGATTTTAGGAACAGGTTCAATCGGAAGTCATTTAGCGAAAACCGCAGCTGCCTTTGGTATTCATACCATTGGAGTCAACCGTACCGGCATCCCAACAAAGCAAGAGACCTTTAAAGAAACTTTCCACATCAATGAGATAGAGGCTGCCCTTAAGCAAGCGGATATTGTGGTCAACACCTTGCCATCAACAGCTGAAACCTATCAATTACTCAATCAAACGACCTTAAGTTACTGCTCGAATGTACTGCTGTTTAATGTTGGCAGAGGAGAGAGCTTAGATAACAAAGCCTTGCTGCTAGCGATTAAGAATAAGTGGGTTGAGCATGCTTTCTTGGATGTGTTTGAAAGTGAGCCCCTCTCGCAGGAGCACCCTTTCTGGACATTACCGCAAGTGACCATCACCCCGCACATTGCAGCGCTGAGTGAGCCAAGGCAAGTGATAGAGATCTTCGCCGAGAATTACCAACAGTGGCGAGATGGCTTTACACTTAATCATGTCATCGATTTTGATAAAGGTTACTGATGTCCTCTTCGTTACTTAAAGAGATTCGACAATGCCGAGCTTGTGAGCCTCACCTATCACACGGTGCCAACCCGGTGATTCAAGCGCATCCAAACGCGCGCTTGCTGATCATAGGTCAAGCGCCGGGTATCAAGGTGCATGAGTCGTCCATCCCTTGGAATGACGCCAGTGGCGAACGATTAAGAGGATGGTTAGGGATAGATAGCGATACTTTTTACGACGAGCAAAAAGTCGCGATTGTGCCTATGGGGTTTTGTTATCCGGGGAAAGGGAAAAGTGGTGATCTCCCACCACGCAAAGAGTGCGCGGAGCTTTGGCACAACAAAGTGCTGCAATCTCTACCCAATGTTCAAATGACACTGCTGATTGGCCAGTACGCACAAAACCATTACCTAACAAACAAAACCACCAGCACATTGACCGAAACCGTGCGTGATTGGCAAAGGTGGGCGCCTGAGTTTTTGCCATTACCCCACCCTTCGCCACGCAATAATATCTGGCTCAAGAAGAACCCTTGGTTTGAAAATGAAGTCATTCCTTATATCAGGAAACACATCTCAGAGCATTTGGCCTACCATGATCCAAATGCCTGATTAACTGTACACAATAAGATTAAACCGCCATCAAATGCCAATTTCAGACAATAAAAAAGCGCTGTTGGTTTCCCAACAGCGCTTTCAATAATCTTACTCAGAATTACTTGTGGTAAGGCTTAGACAATTCGTGAACAGCGTCAACGAATACACCAGCATTCTCTGGCGGTACATCTAAGTGGATACCGTGGCCTAGGTTAAATACATGACCGGTACCACCGTCGCCGAAGCCTTCAAGGATGCTGCCCACTTCTTCGCGAATACGTTCAGGTTGAGCGTAAAGCATTGAAGGATCCATGTTACCTTGCAGAGCAACTTTGTCGCCGATGCGAGCTTTTGCATCTGCGATGTTGATTGTCCAGTCTAGACCAACCGCATCACAACCTGTTGCTGCGATAGACTCAAGCCACATGCCGCCGTTCTTAGTGAACAGAGTAACCGGTACACGGCGACCTTCGTTTTCACGGATTAGGCCATCAACGATTTTGTGCATGTATTGCAGTGAGAATAGGTTGTAGTCACGAGGAGTCAGTACACCACCCCATGTATCAAATACCATTACCGATTGAGCACCCGCTTTAATTTGCGCGTTCAAGTATTCGATAACACTGTCAGCCAGCTTGTCTAGAAGCAGGTGCAGCGTTTGTGGTTCTGCGTACATCATCTTCTTGATCTTAGTGAATGCTTTAGAGCTTCCACCTTCAACCATGTATGTCGCTAGAGTCCATGGGCTACCAGAGAAACCAATCAGTGGCACTTCGCCTTTCAGGTCTTTACGGATCTGACGAACGGCATTCATTACGTATTGAAGCTCACCTTCTGGATCTGGTAGGCCAATCTTCTCTACGTCAGCTTTACACGTGATAGGACGCTCAAATTTAGGGCCTTCACCTGTTTCAAAGTACAAACCTAAGCCCATTGCATCAGGGATAGTTAGGATGTCTGAGAACAAGATTGCCGCATCAAGCGGGAAACGACGTAAAGGTTGAAGTGTTACTTCGGATGCCAGTTCCGCGTTTTTGCACAAAGACATGAAATCGCCCGCTTCAGCGCGCGTTGCTTTGTATTCAGGAAGATAGCGGCCAGCTTGGCGCATCATCCATACCGGTGTGTAATCAACAGGCTGTTTTAAAAGTGCGCGTAAATAGCGATCGTTTTTTAATTCGGTCATTCCGTTAAATTCCAATTCAATCTTGTCTAGTTTTGATGGCAAGTATTCTAACACTGATTGAAGGGTAAAAGCTGTGTGCTTTGCAACCTAGATCAAGTTATTAACTTTTAAATCAATGCTTAATTTGCACCCAATTACGGGAGCATGTTAAAAATTTGTTCGCTAGCGAAAATTACAATTATAACATCTGAGTAGTCACTACTCAGCATCTCATAACGACATCTTACTTACCCCCTCCACTTGTGGAGGGTTTTTTTTAGCTTTTGACCACCCATAGGCCAAATACTATTACAGGCAAATTAGTGCTCTAGCATCTGCTCCGTCACACCATCTTTCATCACGTCATCAACGGTTTTCTCAATCAACTGTCTCGCAATGGTTCCAACAGGAGCAACATCAGGTAGGCTTGTTACGTCAAACCATTGAGCATCCGATAGCTCGCTGTAATCAGGCTTAAGCGTACCACCAGCATAATCTGCGAGAAAGCCCATCATCATACTTGATGGAAACGCCCATGGCTGGCTGCCAAAATAACGAATATTATCGACATCGATACCCGTTTCTTCTTTGACTTCTCTTGCCACACACTGCTCTAAGGTTTCTCCGACCTCTAGGAAGCCCGCTATCACGGTATACATGCCTGTTTTATGTCTTGGGTGCTGTGCAAGCAATATCTTGTTGTCGTTTCGTACAGCGACAATGATGCACGGGAAGATACGGGGGTAGTGAAGCGTGCGGCAATCTCCACACTGCATCGCCACCTGGTTATGATTGAGATGATTTCGACCACCACACTGAGGGCAAAAACGCATACTTTGAGTCATATGCCCATATTGGATGGCTTTGCTTGCAGTCAAGAAACTCACTTCAGGCCAGTGCAGTAACTCTCTTAGGCTGACCATGCTCAGCTCATTCTCCACATCACAATCGTTGAGCCAATACACCTTGCGACCTTGATGCTGACCAATACAGATTGCATGCTCCACACTCAGCCCAAGCTCTTCAGCAGAGCCAAACGGAAACTGATCATTATTAACCCAAATATCACTACCAGAAACGACGCACCAATAAGCTTGCTCTGTCATTTTGTTATCACTTTTTTTTAACATCCCTATGCCTCATTGCTTGCAGTTCGTTCATTTTACTGGCAATCTAATTTCATACTAGAGTTGTAGCAGAGAATATTTCAAGCTATTAATTTTAGTAGCTACCAATAAAACGGACCCTGCTTAGGCAATTACTTGATCACAAGGTTGTGATCAGATCATGAGGACATGGTCATGCTAAATAAATTCAAACAAATACAAGAACAATGGGGTGGCTCTAATGAGGTCATCGATCATTGGCTCGAAACTCGACAGTCTCTAATCGTTGAGTATTGTAAGCTAGGTGCCCTGCAGCCAGCTAGCAACGGGCAATCAAACGTTGTTGAACTCCCTTCTCCTAAAGAAATAAGCTCATTCTGTGATCATGTTGTCGATTATATCTCAGAGGGTCATTTTAAGATCTACGATATGGTCATGAAAAAATGGCAAGCAACAGGCTTTAAAACCAATGACGAGATTGATACAACTTACGCGAAGATCGTACTTACAACCGAGCCGCTTCTAGAATTCAATGATAAGTACGTTAAAGTAAATGCAGACGATGAGTTGCCTAACTTCGAAGGAGATATGTCCAAAATAGGTGAACTACTCGAACTACGTTTTGAAGTAGAAGATAATCTTATCCAGCTTATTGCAGACAGTTTAGCGATTCCACCAGGCGCTTAGTTAGCCGAATCCTTAATAAGCTTGCCTCTGTGCAAGCTTTTTGTTTTGTCTGTAAGGTTATCCAAACTACCCAGAACCTTTCAGACAGAGCTTACTCGCTCGCCCTGACCTTTAGCCATAAGCATATGGTTACAGCCCTAATCAGCCTAATCATCTCTACCCTTTATCTTACTGGCCTCAAAGAGCACTCTTCAGGACATAAATCCAACCTCACCAGCTAGATAAGCACACCTATCACTTTATAAGTCATAGCTAAATACCAATACGCCAGATACAAAAAAGGCACCCGAAGGTGCCTTTTTCTTATCTCTTAGAGACTACTCGTAGAGCTTACTCTTCTGAAGAGAAACCAGCGTTTAGAAGTGCTGCTAGATTGTCAGTAGCTTGTTCAGCTGAAGGACCTTCTTGCTCTTCTTCACGTTGTTTTTGACGCTCTTGGTGGTATGCGAAACCAGTACCAGCTGGGATCAGACGACCAACAATTACGTTCTCTTTCAGACCGCGAAGGTCATCACGCTTACCAGAAACCGCAGCTTCTGTTAGTACGCGAGTCGTTTCTTGGAACGATGCAGCTGAGATGAATGACTCAGTTGCAAGAGATGCTTTAGTAATACCTAGTAGATCACGTTCGAAACGTACTAGTTCTTTACCTTCAGCTTCTAGCTTACGGTTAGCAATCTTAACATTGTGGTACTCAACTTGTTCGCCAGGTAGGAACGGAGAGTCACCAGAATGAGTGATTGTACACTTACGTAGCATTTGACGAACGATAGTCTCGATGTGCTTATCGTTAATCTTTACGCCTTGTAAGCGGTAAACTTCTTGAACTTCGTTCGCGATGTACTGAGTTACTGCGTGGATACCACGTAGACGCAGGATATCGTGTGGAGTTTCAGGACCGTCGGCGATTACATCACCACGTTCAATCTTCTCACCTTCGAACACGTTCAATTGACGATGCTTAGGAATCATCTCTTCGTAAGCGTCACCGCCTTCACGAGTGATTACTAGACGACGCTTACCTTTCGTTTCTTTACCGAAAGACACAGTACCTGTGTGCTCAGCAAGGATCGCAGGCTCTTTAGGCTTACGAGCTTCGAATAGGTCAGCTACGCGTGGTAGACCACCGGTGATATCTTTGTTTCCGCTCGATTTTTGAGGGATACGAGATAGTGTGTCACCGATGCCAACTTCAGCGCCATCTTCGATGTTTACAATCGCTTTGCCAGGTAGGAAGTAGTGAGCTGGCATATCAGTACCAGGGATCATTACGTCGTTACCTTGCTCATCAACAAGTTTGATAGCTGGACGCATATCTTTACCTGCTGCTGGGCGAGCTGCTGCGTCTGTAACTTCACTTGAAGAAAGACCCGTTAGATCGTCAGTTTGACGAGAAACTGTAATACCATCGATCATATCTACGAATTGGATACGACCTGCCACTTCAGTGATAATTGGCATGGTATGCGCTTCCCAGTTAGCTACAACTTCACCAGCAGTAACTGCTGCGTTGTCGCCTTTGGTTAGCATCGAACCGTAAGGAAGTTTGTGCTTCTCTTTAGTACGGCCGAATTCATCAATAATCGTCATCTCAGATGCACGAGAAGTGATAACCAGTTTCTTATCTTTGTTAACTACGAACTTAGCATTGTGAAGTTTCACAGTACCAGTTGTCTTAGCTTGGATGCTGTTCTCTGCTGCTGCAGTAGATGCCGCACCACCGATGTGGAACGTACGCATCGTTAGCTGTGTACCCGGTTCACCGATAGATTGTGCAGCGATAACACCAACTGCTTCACCTTGGTTCACTAGGTGACCACGTGCTAGGTCACGACCGTAACACTGTGCACAACAACCGAAGTCTGCATCACAGGTAACAACAGAGCGCACTTTCATGCTATCTACTGAGTTGTCTTCCATGATTTGACACCACTTCTCATCAATCAGAGTATTACGTGGAATCAGTACATCTTCAGTACCAGGCTTAAGAACGTCTTCAGCTACTACACGACCTAGAGCAAGCTCAGAAAGTGCAACTTTAACGTCACCACCTTCGATGTGAGGCATCATGTCGATACCTTCATGCGTGCCACAGTCATGTTCGTGTACTACAACGTCTTGAGCAACGTCTACTAGACGACGAGTTAGGTAACCCGAGTTTGCTGTTTTCAGTGCTGTATCCGCAAGACCCTTACGAGCACCGTGCGTTGAGATAAAGTACTGAAGGACGTTTAGACCTTCTTTAAAGTTCGCTGTGATCGGCGTTTCGATGATTGAACCATCTGGACGCGCCATCAGACCACGCATACCTGCTAGCTGACGAATCTGAGCTGCAGAACCACGTGCGCCCGAGTCGGCCATCATGTAGATGCTGTTGAATGATTCTTGCTGTTCTTCTTCGCCGTCACGGTTGATAACTGTTTCAGAAGATAGGTTATCCATCATTGCTTTCGCAACGCGGTCATTCGTAGATGCCCAGATATCGATAACTTTGTTGTAACGCTCACCCGCAGTAACAAGACCAGATTGGAATTGCTCTTGGATTTCGCGAACTTCTTCTTCAGCAGATTCAATTTCATCGTATTTCGCTTGAGGTACAACCATATCGTCGATACCTACAGAAACACCAGAAAGTGCAGCGTATGCAAAACCTGCGTACATGATTTGGTCAGCAAATACTACTGTATCTTTTAGACCAAGCTTACGGTAACACTCGTTAAGAAGAGTAGAGATCTGCTTCTTACCTAACTTTTGGTTAACGATGCTGTACGGTAGGCCAGCTGGAACGATTTGCCATAGCATTGCACGGCCGACAGTTGTATCAACCATCTTCGTTTCAGTAGTGCTGTTACCATCTTCGTCTACTACAGTTTCGGTGATACGTACTTTAACGCGAGCGTGTAGCTCAGCAGTCTTAGTACGGTATGCCTTTTCAGCCTCAGCAGGGCCAGCAAGGTACATACCTTCGCCTTTCACGTTGATCTTGTCACGTGTCATGTAGTAAAGACCCAATACAACGTCCTGAGAAGGTACGATGATCGGATCACCTGACGCTGGCGACAGAATGTTATTCGTCGACATCATCAGTGTACGTGCTTCAAGCTGTGCTTCTAGAGTTAGAGGCACGTGTACCGCCATTTGGTCACCATCGAAGTCGGCGTTGTATGCCGCACACACTAGTGGGTGAAGCTGAATCGCTTTACCTTCGATTAGTACTGGTTCAAACGCTTGGATACCTAGACGGTGAAGTGTAGGTGCACGGTTAAGCAGTACTGGGTGTTCGCGGATTACTTCGTCCAGGATATCCCAAACGATAGCTTCTTCGCGCTCTACCATCTTCTTAGCAGCTTTGATTGTCGTAGCCATGCCACGAGTTTCTAGCTTGCTGTAGATGAACGGCTTAAATAGCTCAAGTGCCATCTTCTTAGGAAGACCACACTGATGTAGACGAAGGTATGGACCTACTGTGATTACAGAACGGCCAGAGTAGTCTACACGTTTACCTAGAAGGTTCTGACGGAAACGACCTTGTTTACCCTTGATCATATCAGCAAGAGATTTCAGAGGACGCTTGTTAGAACCAGTGATAGCACGACCACGACGACCGTTATCTAGAAGTGCATCAACAGACTCTTGCAGCATACGCTTTTCGTTACGTACGATGATGTCCGGAGCAGCTAGCTCTAGAAGGCGCTTCAAACGGTTGTTACGGTTGATCACACGACGGTAAAGGTCGTTCAGATCTGAAGTCGCAAAACGACCGCCATCTAGTGGTACTAGAGGACGTAGATCTGGCGGCAGAACCGGAAGTACAGTCAGAATCATCCATTGCGGATCGTTACCCGATGCAATGAACGCTTCAACTAGCTTCAGGCGCTTAGTAACTTTTTTACGCTTAGTTTCTGAGTTAGTCGTTTCTAACTCTTCGCGCATTTCTTCCACTTCTTGATGAAGGTCCATTGTTGCAAGCAGATCTTTGATCGCTTCAGCACCCATCTTAGCAGTAAATTCGTCACCCCACTCTTCTAGACGATCCAGATACTCTTCTTCAGTAAGCATCTGAGATTTTTCTAGATCAGTCATACCTGGTTCAGTTACTACGTACATCTCGAAGTAAAGAACACGTTCGATATCACGTAGAGGGATATCCATTAGTAGACCGATACGAGACGGCAGTGATTTTAGGAACCAGATGTGAGCAACTGGTGAAGCTAGCTCGATGTGGCCCATGCGGTCACGACGAACTTTAGTTTGTGTAACTTCAACGCCACACTTCTCACAGATAACACCACGGTGCTTCAGGCGCTTGTATTTGCCACAAAGACATTCGTAGTCTTTAACTGGACCAAAAATACGTGCACAGAACAGACCATCACGTTCAGGTTTGAACGTACGATAGTTAATTGTTTCCGGCTTTTTAACTTCACCAAAAGACCATGAACGGATCATGTCTGGTGAAGATAGACCGATTTTGATTGCATCAAATTCTTCGGTCTTATGCTGTGCTTTTAGAAAGTTTAATAAGTCTTTCACATTCAGCTCCTGTAAGGAGTTAAAGGAGCTCACTGCTGTAGCAAGCTCCCTTTTACCAAATAATCCTATCTTCTTTTAAAAAGAAGGAGGGATTACTCTTCGTCTTCTAGCTCGATGTTGATACCTAGCGAGCGAATCTCTTTCAACAGTACGTTGAACGACTCAGGCATACCAGGTTCCATGCTATGGTTACCGTCTACGATGTTCTTATACATCTTAGTACGGCCGTTAACGTCATCTGACTTAACTGTTAGCATTTCTTGTAGAGTATATGCAGCACCGTATGCTTCTAGTGCCCATACTTCCATCTCACCGAAACGCTGACCACCGAACTGAGCTTTACCACCAAGTGGTTGCTGAGTTACTAGGCTGTAAGAACCAGTTGAACGAGCATGCATCTTGTCATCAACCAAGTGGTTCAGTTTCAGCATGTACATGTAACCAACAGTTACAGGACGCTCAAACGAATCACCAGTACGACCATCAAACAGTTTAAGCTGACCAGATTCTGGCAGATCACCCAGTTTAAGTAGTTCTTTGATTAGAGACTCAGAAGCACCGTCGAACACAGGAGTAGCAATCGGTAGACCGCCACGTAGGTTCTTGATCAGTGTACGAACTTGATCATCAGACAGTTCAGCAATATCAACTTTCTGACGAGTATCACCAAGATCGTAAACCTTCTGTAGGAACTCACGGAACTTATGCAGTTCTTGTTGTTCCTTAACCATTTGGTTGATCTTGTCACCGATACCTTTCGCAGCCAAACCTAAGTGAACTTCTAGGATCTGACCGATGTTCATACGCGATGGTACACCCAGCGGGTTAAGTACGATGTCTACAGGCTGACCTTTCTCATCGTATGGCATGTCTTCAACAGGGTTAATCTTAGAGATTACACCTTTGTTACCGTGACGACCGGCCATCTTATCACCAGGCTGGATACGACGTTTAACCGCTAGGTAAACTTTAACAATCTTAAGAACGCCAGGCGCTAGATCATCACCTTGAGTGATTTTACGACGCTTAGTTTCAAACTTCTTATCGAAGTCTGCTTTTAGCTCATCCCACTGCTCAGCAAGTTGCTCAAGCTGTGTTTGTAGCGCATCGTCTTCTAGAACTTGCTCTAGCCATTGCTTACGACCGATAGTATCAAGCTTAGCTTCAGAGTAACCACCAGACAGAAGTACAGCTTTAACACGGTTAAGAAGGCCACCCTCAAGAATTTGGAACTCTTCAGTTAGGTCTTTCTTAGCTTCTTTAAGCTGCATCTGTTCGATTTCAAGTGCACGCTTGTCTTTCTCTACGCCATCGCGAGTGAAGACTTGTACATCGATGATAGTACCCGAAACAGAGTTTGGTACACGTAGAGAAGTATCTTTAACATCAGATGCTTTCTCACCGAAGATAGCACGTAGTAGCTTCTCTTCAGGAGTCAGTTGAGTTTCACCTTTAGGGGTTACTTTACCAACTAGGATGTCGCCACCCTTAACTTCAGCACCAATGTAAACGATACCTGACTCGTCTAGTTTAGACAGAGCAGACTCACCTACGTTTGGAATATCAGCTGTGATCTCTTCAGAACCCAGCTTAGTATCACGAGCCACACAAGATAGTTCTTGGATGTGGATTGTCGTGAAACGGTCTTCTTGAACTACGCGCTCAGATACTAAGATCGAGTCTTCGAAGTTGTAACCGTTCCAAGGCATGAATGCGATACGCATGTTTTGGCCAAGAGCTAGTTCACCAAGGTCTGTTGAAGGACCATCAGCAAGAACATCGCCACGTGCAACTGGTTCACCAGGAAGTACAGTTGGACGTTGGTTAATACATGTGTTTTGGTTCGAACGCGTGTACTTAGTTAGGTTGTAGATATCGATACCAGCTTCGCCAGGTACCAATTCATCTTCGTTAACCTTAACTACAATACGAGAAGCGTCTACAGACTGAACTTGACCACCACGTTTAGCAACCGCTGTAACACCAGAGTCAACTGCGATGTTACGTTCGATACCAGTACCTACTAGAGGCTTATCAGCCTTAAGTGTTGGTACAGCTTGACGTTGCATGTTGGCACCCATCAATGCACGGTTCGCATCATCGTGTTCTAGGAACGGGATAAGCGAAGCAGCGATAGATACTACTTGGTTTGTCGCAACGTCCATGTAGTCAACGTGATCGCGTGGGTGAAGACCAGATTCACCTTTTTGACGAGCTGTGATTAGCTCATCTGCAAACGTACCTTCTTCAGTAAGAATGGTGTTTGCTTGCGCGATTACGAATTGACCTTCCTGGATTGCAGACAGGTAATCAACTTCTTCTGTTACTACACCATCTACTACACGACGGTACGGAGTTTCTAGGAAACCGTAATCGTTACAACGTGCAAACGCAGATAGTGAGTTAATTAGACCGATGTTTGGACCTTCAGGCGTTTCGATCGGACATAGACGACCGTAGTGAGTTACGTGAACGTCACGTACTTCGAAGCCTGCGCGCTCACGAGTAAGACCACCAGGACCTAAAGCAGAGATACGACGTTTGTGCGTAACTTCTGACAATGGGTTGTTTTGGTCCATGAACTGTGAAAGCTGTGAAGAGCCAAAGAATTCTTTAACTGCAGCAGAGATCGGCTTAGCGTTGATAAGATCTTGAGGCATGATTGCATCAAGGTCACCAAGGCTTAGGCGCTCTTTAACGGCACGTTCTACACGAACTAGACCAACACGGAATTGGTTTTCTGCCATTTCACCTACAGAACGGATACGACGGTTGCCAAGGTGGTCGATATCGTCCACTTCACCAATACCGTTACGGATACCAATCAGTTTCTTCATCACTTCGATGATGTCTGATTCATCCAGAGTACCGCGCTCTTCTTCTTCTTCACGCTCGATAGAGCTGTTGAACTTCATACGGCCTACAGTTGATAGGTCGTAACGTTCTTCAGAGAAGAATAGGCTTTCGAATAGAGACTCTGCAGCTTCTTTCGTTGGTGGCTCGCCAGGACGCATCATGCGGTAGATTTCTACCAATGCAGAGATGCGATCTACTGTGCTATCTGCACGTAGAGTGTCTGACATGAATGGACCGTGATCTAGGTCATTCGTGAACAGAGTTTGTAGAGCCTTGTGGCCTGCTTGAGACAGGTTAGCAAGAGCTTCTAGGCTAATCTCTTGGTTCGCGCCAACGATGATCTCGCCAGTTGCTTCGTTGATGTAATCTTTAGATGCAACTTTACCAACGATGTACTCTACTGGTACTTCGATGTGCTCAACGCCATCTTTTTCAAGTTGACGGATATGGCGAGCAGTAACACGACGACCAGTCTCAACGTAAGTTTTACCGTTTGCTTCGATGTCGAATGACGCAGTTTCACCACGTAGACGATCAGGAACCAACTCCATAAGAAGAGTTTGGTCTTTCACTTCGAAGTTCACTTTGTCGAAGAACAGATCAAGGATCTCTTCAGTCGATTTACCAAGTGCACGAAGAATAATCGATGCTGGTAGCTTACGACGACGGTCGATACGTACGAATAAGTTATCCTTAGGATCGAACTCAAAGTCTAACCATGAGCCACGGTAAGGAATTACACGTGCGTTATAAAGAACTTTACCTGATGAGTGGGTCTTACCCTTATCACTGTCGAAGAACACGCCTGGGCTTCGGTGCAGCTGGGATACGATAACCCTCTCGGTACCATTAATTACGAAAGTACCATTGTCTGTCATAAGCGGAATTTCGCCCATGTAGACTTCTTGTTCTTTAATGTCTTTTACAGTACCTGCTGGTGCATCTCGATCAAAGATAACTAGACGTAGTTTTACGCGTAGTGGCTTTGAGTAAGTAACACCGCGGATTTGACATTCTTTAACGTCAAAAACTGGCTCACCAAGACGGTAGCTAACGTATTGCAGCTCAGAATTGCCGTTGTAGCTCTGAATTGGAAATACAGAACGGAAAGCAGCTTCAAGACCGTATTGACCTTCTGGATCCTGTTCGATGAATTTGTCGAAAGAATCAAGCTGGATCGATAACAGGTATGGAATGTCCAAAACTTGTGGACGAGTACCAAAATCCTTACGGATGCGCTTTTTCTCGGTATAAGAGTAAACCATGGGGTTCCTCAGCTCGCTGATAAGTGACCCAAACCACCCAAAACACTCTTCAGAGGGGGTGGTGACAAACAGCTGTTTAGTGGTAGTGAACAATCATTTCGAAAAAATGACTGTTTTTTTGCTCGGATTATGACGGTTAAACAGCGGAAATTTCGCCATAGCCCTACAGCGCAAAAAGGCCGGTGGTTAATAAACCACCAGCCATTAGCCTTGCGGCTATGAAATTAAGTAATAATTACTTGATTTCAACAGAAGCGCCAGCTTCTTCTAGCTGTGCTTTAAGAGCTTCAGCTTCAGCTTTGTCAACGCCTTCTTTAAGCGCTGCAGGAGCTGAGTCTACAAGACCTTTAGCTTCTTTAAGACCTAGGCCAGTTGCGCCACGTACAGCTTTGATAACTTGTACTTTGTTAGCGCCAGCAGCAGTTAGGATTACGTCGAATTCAGTTTGCTCAGCAGCAGCGTCGCCGCCAGCTGCGCCACCAGCTACAACTGCAGCTGCAGCTGAAACGCCGAATTTCTCTTCCATAGCTTCGATAAGCTCAACAACTTGCATTACAGACATTTCTGCAACTGCGTCTAGGATTTGCTCGTTAGTAATAGACATAACAATTCTCTTTTAAGTCAACAATAAGTTTAATTTGCAACCAGTGAAAAGCAAGGCTTAAGCCGCTGCTTCTTCTTTTTGGTCACGTAGTGCAGCGATAGTACGAACCAGCTTGCCAGCAGAAGCTTCTTTCATGCACATCATTAGGCGTGCGATAGCTTCGTCGTAAGTTGGTAGTGTCGCTAGTACTTCAGCATCAGTAACTGCGCCTTCAAATGCAGCAGCTTTGATCTCGAAATCTTTGTTCTCTTTAGCGAAGTCTTTGAAAAGACGCGCTGCAGCACCTGGGTGCTCGTTAGAGAACGCGATCAGAGTTGGACCAGTGAAAGTGTCTACTAGACACTCGTAGTCTGTACCCTGAACCGCACGGCGTGCTAGTGTGTTACGAACAACTTTCATGTAAACACCCGCTTCGCGAGCTTGTTTACGTAGAGAAGTCATTGCGCCAACTTCAACGCCACGAGAATCAGCTACAACTGCAGAAAGTGCACCACTGGCAGCTTCGTTGACTTCAGCAACAATTGCTTTTTTGTCTTGAAGATTTAAAGCCATTTGGATTAACCTCTGGTTGTGATTACAGCACCCAATACAAAATGTATTGAGCGTTTACGATGTTATTTAAAAATGAATAAATCCACTTCAAACCACAACATCGCCTACGTAGGTTTTATTAAGCTATCAATAATCTAATGAAAATCGACAGCGCCTACGGTCTTGGGATAGATGATTTCAAATTGCTTTAAAACCACCCAACCACAAATATTAGGCGCAGAAGTATACACTAAATCTGCGCCTAAGCAAATTAGTTTGCTTGAGTATCAAGACTAGCTTGATCAACAGCAACACCAGCACCCATCGTAGTAGAGATGCTTACTTTCTTCAGGTAAGTACCCTTAGCTGAAGAAGGCTTAGCTTTCTTAAGAGCAACTAGAAGTGCTTCTAGGTTCTCTTGAAGCTGGCTAGCTTCGAAAGATGCTTTACCGATAGTAGTGTGGATGATGCCGTTCTTGTCGTTACGGTAACGAACCTGACCAGCTTTAGCGTTCTTAACCGCTTCAGCAACGTTAGGAGTTACAGTACCAACTTTAGGGTTTGGCATAAGGCCGCGTGGACCTAGGATTGTACCTAGTTGACCAACAACACGCATTGCATCTGGAGAAGCAACAACTACGTCGAAGTTCATTTCGCCTTTTTTCACTTGCTCAGCAAGATCTTCCATACCAACGATATCTGCGCCAGCAGCTTTAGCAGCTTCTGCGTTTGCACCTTGAGTGAAAACAGCAACGCGGATGTCACGGCCAGTACCGTGAGGTAGCACAGTTGCGCCACGAACGTTTTGGTCAGATTTACGAGCATCGATGCCTAGGTTAACAGCAACGTCTACAGACTCAACGAATTTAGCAGTCGCTAGTTCTTTTAGAAGAGCAACAGCTTCGTTGATTTCGTATTCTTTAGTTGAGTCAACTTTATCGCGGATTACGCGCATACGCTTAGTAAGTTTAGCCATGATCTTATCCCTCTACCACTAGGCCCATTGAACGAGCAGTACCAGCAATAGAACGTTTCATTGCTTCGATGTCAGCACCAGTCATATCAGCAGCTTTAGTTTCTGCGATTTCCTGAACTTGAGCGTCAGTAACAGTACCAACTTTCTCAGTGTTTGGACGACCTGAACCAGACTTAACGCCAGCAGCTTTCTTAAGAAGAACAGCAGCAGGTGGAGTCTTAGTTACGAACGTGAAAGAACGGTCGTTGTAAACAGTAATAACTACTGGAGTAGGTAGACCTTTCTCAACAGATTCTGTTTTTGCGTTGAACGCTTTACAGAATTCCATGATGTTCACGCCGTGTTGACCTAGAGCAGGACCAACCGGTGGACTTGGGTTTGCCATACCAGCTGCAACTTGCAGTTTGATATAAGCTTCAACTTTCTTAGCCATGATATTTCCTAATATTTTGGGTACATGCGCTAGCCGCAAGGCGAGCTCCCCATAAATTCAATTAACTCTTTTTCACTTCCACAGAAGCAAAAAGGCGCGAAATTATAATCATAATTCGCGCCTTTAACAACCCTAAAAAGGTGATTTTTTATACTCTTTTATTTTGAACAACTTATGAAGTATTTATCCACAGCTTGTTCAAAACTTAGAGTTTTAGTCCAGTTTTTCAACCTGACCAAATTCAAGCTCAACCGGTGTTGCACGACCAAAGATCGATACAGATACCTTAATGCGGCTTTTCTCGTAATCTACTTCTTCAACAGTACCGTTGAAGTCAGCAAATGGACCATCGTTCACACGAACCACTTCACCCGCTTCGAACATTGTCTTAGGACGTGGAGACTCGCTCGCTTTCTCTAGACGGTTCAAGATAGCATCAGCTTCTTTATCAGTGATTGGTGCAGGACGATCAGAGGTACCACCAATGAAGCCCATAACACGCGGAATGCTGCGTACTAAGTGCCATGATTCATCATTCATGATCATTTGAACTAATACGTAGCCAGGGAAGAATTTACGTTCACTTTTACGGCGTTGGCCTGCACGCATTTCCACTACTTCTTCAGTAGGTACTAGCACATCGCCAAATAGTTCTTCCATGTTGTGCATTTTAATATGCTCGCGTAGCGACTGTGCAACACGACCTTCAAAGCCAGAAAAGGCTTGAACTACATACCAACGTTTTTTTGGAGCTTCACTCATGAATCAGAACCCTCTACACCCCAGTTGCTAGAGAAACTAGACGGACCATAATGCCGTCAATTCCCCAAAGCACTAGAGACATAACAATACATACAGCTAAAACGATCAATGTAGTTTGCATAGTTTCTTGGCGAGTAGGCCAAACAACTTTACGAATCTCCATACGAGATTCTTTTGCAAAATCGATCGCAGCTTTACCTTTAGTTGTTGTTGCTGCAACGCCTAGTGCGGCAGCAATCAGCACAACTACACCTGCAGCGCGAATTACAACAGACAATTCACCATACAGGTAATTACCCACAACAGCAGCAGCCAACAGAACAAAAGCGACAATCCACTTCATTGTATCTGCTGCACCTGAGCTATCAGGAGTTTCAGCGTTTGCTTTCATAAAACCAACCTGTGATAAGTCTTAAATATAGACGACAATAACCCCGCTGTTGCAGGGCACATTCCTTTGCGTTGCAAAACAACACATCTAACAGTCATTTTAGTCAAAAAGACCGTTTAATTCTTTGCTAAGAGCAAAAATCGATGTCAAAACATCCAACTCTTTTTTTAGCGCAGAAAAAGGGCATCAAATGATGCCCTTTTTACTAGTGGTTCGTCAAATCTTATGCAAAGATTTTAGCTACAACACC
>NZ_JBFROW010000007.1:0-64227 GCF_041471665.1 Vibrio sp. 10N.261.51.F11
ATTTGTTGGATTATTCAAAATAAATAAAGCATCTCGTTGCTTCGAACCGAATATTAAGAACAAAAGGTTTTATTATGTAATCCCATTTGATGGATCAAATCATCACTTTAACTGTTCGCATAGTTTTTGAAGTGCAATTTACATCTTAAGTGATTGTTTTAAATGGATTTATCTTAAGCCGGCAAAAGTAGATGATTTTCGAAATCAATTTCAATTAAGTGTTTCCACTTCAAGAACGACAACCTACCTACCGTTGTTTTACTGGCTTACGGCTCTCAACAAAGAGGCAGTTGGCATAATCACCGAATAAAGTTGGATTTTGATGGGTACGATCCTCTATAAGCGATTATCACAATAAATCGAACTCCGTTACCGTTGCATTCATCAAACAAATAGAGAACAGAACCATGAATACCATGCCGCATGAGCTTGTGTGGGATGAAGTCTACTTCCCACCGCTGTTATTGGTTATCGCACTGGCTTACATACTGACAATGCTAACAGGGTCAATCGCGACACGGTTTGGCCTTCATAAGTACGTCGCCTTTCCTGCAATAGCAGAACTGAGCTTGATCGTGATTTTTACTGGCGCTATCGGCCATTTTATTACCATTTTTTGAGGCACTTACTGTGATCAAACGTTATCTCATCACACTTTTATTATTGGCTGCTGCGGGAACTGTGGTTTATAGCTATTACCAGTCGTACTCAAGTAACCCATGGACCAGAGACGGACAAGTCAGCGCTTATATCGTCTCGATTACACCTCGAGTCACGGGTCAAGTCATTGAAGTGCATGTCGAAGACAACTCGAAGGTAAAAAAAGGCGATCTTCTTTTTGAGATCGATCCGAGTATTTACAAGGCGACCTACAGAAAAGCACTTGCGACTCAAAAACAAGCATTTGCCCTACTCGCCAAAGCCAAAAACGAAGAGCAACGCGCGTTGAATTTAGAGAAAAGAACGCCCGGTGCCGTGCCCGTGCTGACACTAAACAACTTGAACAACGCGGTAGAAACCAGCGCCGCAAATGTCGAACTGGCAAAAGCGAACGTAGAAGAAGCACATCTCAACCTTGAGTACACCAAGGTATATGCGCCTACTAACGGCTATATCACCAATCTGAACCTACGTGTTGGCTCTCAAGTTGTCGCGAATTCACCTGTGGTTGCGCTAATTGATGAAGATAGCTTCTGGATTGAAGGTTATTTCAAAGAGACTGATTTAGTCGGTGTCGATGCTCAGGACACTGCTTATGTGACCTTAATGATGCACAACAATGTTCAGCTAGAAGGACATATCAAAAGTATTGGTTTTGGTATCGCGAAGCAAGACGGCAGCACAGGTAATGATTTATTGCCAAACGTGAATCCAAACTTCCAATGGATACGCCTAGCTCAACGCATCCCTATCAAAGTGAAGTTAGACAAAATACCAGAAGACGTACAACTGCGTGTTGGTATGACTGCCTCGATCAAAATAATCAAAAATAGCTAGGTGATTCTTATGTTCACTGCATCGACTAAAGACGCGATTAAAGTCGCACTCTCTATAGTTATCGCAATCTGCCTAGCGTTGTGGTTTGGTTGGGAAAAACCGTATTGGGCTGCGATAGCCGTCGCAGTGATGGCATTGAACGAGAGCTTCGCCCATTCAATAAACAAAGGCCATAACCGGTTAATGGGAACCTTGTTAGGGACCGGTTATGCCTTTTTCCTCATTGCGATGTTTTCACAAGATCGATTTTTGTTTCTAACATTTCTTACCGTGTTCTTGGGCACTTGTATTTTCATGTCTAGTGACGAGAAATACGGCTACATCTTTTCAATAGGATTTACCGTGTGTTCGATTGTTGCTTGTCTGGGCGGGTTTGATAACCAAACCACCTTTCACTTTGCTGTACTTAGACTTCAAGAAACACTATTAGGTGTTGTTGTGTTCTCTATTGTGTATCGCATCGTGTGGCCAGTGAATACTGAACTCAACTTTGTACAACGTTTCGAAACCAGTAAACAAGCGTTGTTAGTTGCGATGGAAAAAACAGACAACATCGACATTGCCGCACTTGAAAGCAACACCGCGAATATTGATAAGCTGTATCAACTTTTAGATCTGCCACTGACCGGAAGCTACCACCTTAAAGAGAACATCCAAACATGGCGCTTGCGTATCGATGAAATGGCACATATCCAAGATACATTACTCAAACAAAGTAACAGCGAATCAGACTTAGATATCCAATGGGCAGTTCTTACTCACAACTTGAAGACGTTCGATGTATTAACACCAGAACAATCTCTTGTTGAGGGTGAACTCAATGTCATAGGTGATCATAAAGACGTGTCTTGGCATCATGCACATCGCACGTTTGTTGAACATTTGAATGAAGATGGGCGCAAAGTGCTGCAAGGCGTGTCGATGTTTATCACATCGCTGTTGGTTTGGATTTATCTTCCAGTTCCAGGTGGTTTCATATTTCCTATGTTAGCCGGTGTATTCTCTTCTATGGTGCCGACCATGCCACCAAGCGTTATTAAGGACGCTTTTTATGGTGTGTTGGGTACAGGGTCGGTGGTTCTGTTGCAATACATCTTTGTGATGCCATTAATGACAGAACTATGGGAGCTGGGACTATTCTACTTCCTTAACATTATGGTGATATGGAAAGTGTTCGCGACACCTAAGCTCATGGTACACCGAATATTGGGTATTAACTTATTAGTTGTTCTCACATCTGGTGCGCTCAACCTCACACCTGTTTATGGAATTGAAACGCCACTTTTGATGCTCGTAAACATTTTGATTATTCTGATGATAGCGAAGTTGTTTACTGATCTATTTAGAGTGAGGGTAGCTGCTTAGAACTAAATGCGCTTAACAACTCACAACAAAACGGTCTGCCAAGTATTTTTACTTCACAGGCCGTTTTTTTATCTATTGAAAATCATTATAAATCAATTGATTAATGCTAATTATTACTAAGTGAGGATAGCGTCCATCAAAAGCGATTAACGCGATCTGCCACCTCCTATTAAAATCCTCTCATTGATTGACGCAATGCATTTTTAGTCGCGACATTCACACTAGCAATCCTAACGGATAAATACATAACAACTGAACACGACGTTCAGTATTACATCGACTGTTTGAGTCTCGAAGGTTTGAGGCCACTCAGCGTGGAAACCGTCATGAGTTTTTTTGAAATACGCACCAGCGCCTGTAAGACCCATACTCTTTCTGTGTTAGCGAGCGCCCTATTACTTACCACCCCCAATTTTGCGTCTGCGGCAGAAACCAATACTTACAGCGAAGTTATGGAAAAAGGTCGAGCACTATTTGACAAATATGGCATCAGTCATGATTTACCAAAGCTAGCAATCAGTTCGCTCGTACAGGGCGAACACCTAGTTGAACACGCACATCGAACCATACAAATTGGCGATGAGGTTCGTGACTCAAGCGTCTATCTGATAAAAAACACAGACAGCAAAGGCAACATCGACCTGCGCGTCAAATACAACCCGCAAGAGCTGGATGAAAACGAAAAACTGATCGATGAAATTGAAGAGTTTACGCGCACTGAGTATCGACTAAGAAATTATGCAGAAAGCTTCGATCCATCGTCAGTGAAAGTCAATGAAAAAGACAACGGCGACGTGACCATTAGCTTCAACTATTCGAAATACGGCTTACCACAAGACATCGCCTATTTCCGTTTCTTGAATGTTGATATTGAACTTGTAGGCGGCACACCAAAACGCATGGTAATCACCAACGACAAGCCATTTAATCTTGGTAAGTCAAAAGTCGATACGTATTACCAAGTGATTGATTTCCAAACGTTAGACTCTGGTAAAGTCGTTATTGAACGTAAGACAACTAACATCGAGGGTACGTCTAAAACGAAACCGATGACCATGAGCGCTGTAACTGAACCCGTCGCAATTTATGAAGACGACAACGGCGTTAATGTCCTGCATGAAGAGCGTCTAAAAGAAGTTTCAGATCCTCGTATGCAAGAAGCGAGTGTTAAGTTAGATCGAGTATTCCCTTTAATGGGTGACATGGTGCGTCGTCAAGGTATCGATTTGCCATTACCATTCGGTGTTTCAGTTGCTTATCGCAATCAAGACATGAACCTTCCTATGACCGATTACGTGATTGGCGGTGTGCGCTTGAATGACCTGTTCGACCCTGAAGATAGCGTTGCAACGGTTAAAGCAGAAAGTCTTTCAATACGTGGTGATGTGAATATTCTGCCGTTCTGGAATGTATTCGGATATGTAGGAAAGGTAAACGTTGACGCGAATGTTGATGCCTCTTACACCGGCGCTGCGGGAGAATATCTACAAGATAAACTCAATAACAAACTACCTGGTCTAGGTGACAAACTGTGCGAGGGCGTATCAGCACTGTGTAACAGTGGGCGTTTAAATGTACCACTGCATCTCGAATATGACTTACGCGGTGCGGGTACAACACTATCTGTTGGTTACAAAGAGTTCTTTGCATCACTGACCGGCACCTATTCACAAACCCGTCTGAAAGGGATGGATGATTGGGGTGACGGCATTGTCACGATTCAGCCAATGTTGGGCTACCAATTAGTTGATTATCGCGCTCAATTCTTCGTTGGTGCTGAATACCAAGGTTTAGATTCACGTATGCAAGGTACTGTAAAGACAGACGATATTGAGTTTGATTACGACGTTGGTGTCGACATTAACCAGTGGGCATTTTTAACCGGAGTCAACAAACAGATTGGCAAGCATTACAACATGACCGTGTTGTACAACAAAGGTGAAACTCGTTCGGCTGTGACATTGAACCTTGGCTATCGCTTTTAGACTAAATCTAACCAAATTTCTGATGTGAACCTACGTTGTATTAGGTCGACATCATACAAATGAAAACGCGCCAACGTTGGTTATCCAGTAGATAACACACGAAGAAACACAACGTCAAATGCTCCAAAGACGGAGCCATCACCTTATGGATCTACAGGTTTGACGGTATCGATGCGCGGTTCGTTATTTTACCGAATTCTATTGTGGACACATTTTTTATGACTATTGCATATCGTTCTCTCATCGCACTCGCTATTGCGGCCGCTCTTGCTGGCTGTGACACAGACGTTGAACCAACGGTTCCAAAGCCAGATAAACCTGAACCTCTCGTACCTGCCCCTGCTGAAACGTTTACTACTCAAATCGGCGATGTGATGGTTACTGCGACCAAAGAAGAGCTGGTTATTACATCTAATACCGAAGACGATAAGCTGGCTTCTGTTGAGTCTTTTAAAGGCATTAAGTTTGCCGATGCAGAGCGTTTTGAACATAGCAATCCTGTCGACTTAACTGAGCTGCTCAATTCAGAAGGCATTGTTGAAGCAACGTCGTTTGGTGATGCTTGTCCTCAATTGAAGACCGTTTCACAGAACACATCTGAAGACTGTTTGAATCTGAACATTTGGCGTCCAGTAGGCGTAGATGCTGATGCAGACCTACCAGTTTATGTATTCATCCACGGTGGTGACTTTGAGTATGGTTCAGGTTCTGAGGCACTTGTGCACGGTGATACAGTGGTTGCTCAAGGAAGTGAGAATGGCATCACTAATGAGTCATTTATATATGTAAGCTTTAACTACCGTTTAGGTCTACTGGGTAGTAAATGGGTCGATGGTAAAGCTAACCCAGAAGGCGGAAATTTCGGGATACGCGATCAAAAAAACGCTCTTAAATGGGTGAAGGAAAATATTGATAAATTTGGTGGCAACACCGAGAACATTGCTGTTATGGGGCAAGGTTCTGGAGCAATGTCTATAGGTATCTTAATGGAAGATGAAGATATCTTGGACGTAGACGACCCTAATTCTTCGTACTTTCAACAAGCGATCATGCAAAGTAATCCCTATGGATATGAATATGCTAGTTATGATGTAGCAAAAGAACGAACAGAAGATTACGACCTATCTAGAACGAGTGATGTAGAAGACATTTTGAAAGCACAAGCAAAAATATCTGATCCAGGAAATCAAATTTTAGGCTGGTTGAAGCTATCGATCGGCATAGATCCGACTAACCCTTTAAATTTATTATCTTCTGACAACACTCCTATGTCTGCACTTATGCCGTTTGCACCATATGTTGAATATAAAAAGAAGACTTTTGGGACTGATATAAAAGGTTACCACTTAACTCAACAACCTGTTCAAACAGGTCTAAAAATACCGACAGTCATTGGTGTTAACGCTCATGAATCAAACAGCTTTGGTATGCTACCAAGTCTTACATTTCTAGCTCCAATGATAATTTCAGAGCTGTGTGAATCTGGCTTGATCGATATAGAACTAATATGTGGGGGAAATAGTGAACTTAGTTCTCTATCTCAAGACGATATTGATGACCTTTCCATTGGAATGATTAACTGGTTAGAAAACGATACAAATAAAAAGCAATTACTAAATAATATTGGAGCCATGTCTGAACAAGAGATTATTAACCAAGCCGAGGCTGGCCTTACGGCTTATGGCATAGTTACCAAGTTGTTTTTTGGTGAGTTACTTAGCTTGGGGGGAGAAACTGGATCTAGCACGTTGTTAAATTTATCAGACTACTATCCTAATCCAGAGATCGAAATCGGTGGCACGCTTGACAATATGAAGCAGTTTAAAACTCTACTAAACGATGTTTTATTTACTGGGCCGTCACGCACTTTAGCGAGCAGCAGCGAAACTACCAGTACTATGTATTATTTTGACATACAGCCAACGTTCAATATGTGGAGTTCCGAGAAGTTATTCGAGGATGGAGAAATCGTTTTGGGAGCAATTCCAAGCTTAATCAAAAGTATTGGTTGTATTTCTGGAACATGTAACAGTTCTGAACTTCCTTTTATTTTTAATAAATCAGTTCGATTCGATGGAAGTGAGGTACACCCTAGCAGCAATGAAAGAACACTGATGAATAAAATCTCGCGCGCTTGGTTCAGTAGAGATTTGTTTAACCAGCACCCTTATAGTGCTAGTGAAGACAATGTGCTTGTAATTGATCGCACTGGTATTAATGAAAGTGAATACTCAATGGGAAACTGGGATTACCGCAACAATCTTAGTACCGAAACATGGTTGGACAAAGGTCGTTTAACTCACTTAGATGACGAAAAACTAACCCTGTGGTATCTAACATCAGACGATGAAGATACAGGTGAAGACAAGTAACCACAAAAATTGACCACGAAAAAACACGGCCAGCTCGCTGGCCGTTTCTATATCCAAATTTTATGTTTAAACGCAGGTTAGTTATGACACTTAGCAAACTAAAAACAGCATGCACAATAATGTTGATTGCTTTGGTCACAGGATGTGCCCAACCTTACCCCGATGTTGAACCTGACTTCGAAGCTAACTGGCAAAGCACAGAACATCAAGCCGAAGTCTATTTGATCCCGAGTGCGCCTGAAGCCTTTGCGCGCCGCATTGATCTGGTTCGCCAAGCAAAACACTCGATTGATATGACTTACTTCTCTTGGGAAAACGACACTCTGGGTCTGATGCTGTTAAACGAGCTGAAACACGCCGCTGACCGCGATGTGGCCGTGCGCCTCACACTGGATGACTTGTTGGTATTCAATGACAAATGGCTTGCGGAGTTGGACTCACACGCCAATATTGAGATTCGACTGTTCAACCCTTTTGAGTCACGTAAAGCTGGCTGGATTGGTCGTGCGCTCAACTTCTCTACTCATCAAAAACAGTTAGATAATCGACTGCATGAGAAATACTTTAACGTTGATCACCAATCGATGATCCTCGGTGGGCGCAACATCGGTGATGACTACTTTGGCTACAGCGAAAGTGCCAACTTCTTTGATATGGATGTGCTGTTTAAAGGCGACGTGATTGCTGCTTTCGACCGAAACTACCAAGCGTTGTGGAACAGTGAGCATGTAGTGCCAATTCAAGAACGCATTAAAATCAAAGAGAAAGAGCAATACCAAGCGTTCACCAAAGCGTTGAACAAAGGTGAAAAGAATCAAGCATTGATCACGTCTGAAGTCGAAAGGCAGATAAAGAGCTTAAACCAACCGAAGTTCATTTCAGCCTCTGTCACGCCGGTATTTGACTCACTGGAGAAACTCAATGACAACAAGCCCTACTTTCGCCAACGTATTGAACACTTGATGAAGCAAAAAGTACCGACACCTTCTAAGGTTATTATTTCTACGCCTTATATGGTGCCAAGCGATAACAAGTTTGTATTCGTCGATGCACTTAGAGAGAGCGAAGCCGAAGTCACCTTACTGACGAATTCATCGGCTTCTAATGATTCGGGCTTTGTGCCTGCGTATTACGAAAAACACCGTGAGACTCTACTCGACAAGGGCGTAAGTATCTATGAGTACAAAAGCCAAGCGATCAATGATGATCACTACTTTCATGTTGATACCTACTACCACAACAAGACAGTAATTTTAGATGAGCGTGTCACCTATATTGGCTCTTCTAACTTCGATCCAAGATCAGACTTTCTCAACGTTGAGTTTGGAGTGTTGGTTGACAGTGAAGAGTTTGCGAAGCAAGTGACACACTACTTAACACGTCAGAAAGAGGAGTTGTTCTGGGCTGTGTCGCGAGAACAATCAGGTGACACCATCTGGGCTTCAGAGGAACAAATCCATACTAAGAACCCGAACTACAGTTCATGGAACAAGGTACCTGATTGGTTATTTCGAAAAATGAATGGCGAGTTCGAGCTTTAAGTGTTCAGCTTCGAATCTTAATTTTTAATTTTCTCCAGTCCAAATGTAAAAAAGCCGCGTAATTCGCGGCTTTCTCATGTTTCAAATACACGTATCTGAGCTTATAGACGGTAGGTCATCGCTCTTTGGGCTACGTAGTTCACCATATCAAGCGTTGTGAAGATCGAATTAACATCATTAATGTTGTAATCCACATGTCCACGCTCCACATATTGCTCAGCGAGACGGTAAATATCAACGACACGCTCAGCTACCGCTTCCATAGGATCAATAAAAGTGACTGTTGGAAATGCCGTTTCAAGTTGCTTTCTAACCAAAGGAAGTTCCGTGCATCCCCAAATAACCGTATCAACGCCCTTCTCTACGATGGATTGAATCGCTACAGCAAGCAGTGCGGCATTACGCTCAAACTCGCCCGCTTTGATCCCGTTGGTTTCTCGGATTGCTTGTCCACACTCTGTCATCTCACCGGTTACTTCACCATAGATAGCACTATGCACGTTATGCTCTTGCTCAAAGGAATCTGGCTTAACGAACACCAGATTCGCGTCCGTTAGGTAACGATCATAGATTCCCGAATTGTATGTGCCGTTGGTACATAAAATACCAACAACAGATTCAGAGTTCTGCTCTTTGATTTGATCAACGGTGGTTTGAAGCATGTCGACGATATAAACGTTGGTGTGCTTTTGAACCTCAGGTCTAAAGTAATGAGCGGTGTTACAGGTCATTACGCCAAACTGAACATTGGCATGTTCTAAAATGCACGCTGACTCAATCAGTTCAGGCACAGGATCGGTACCGCCTTCGTTAATCACTTCAGATCGATCGGGGATATCTGAGTTTTTCACCACTATCATGGCCATGTGGTCTTAGTCTTTAAGTGCGCCGTGTTCAGTTTCTTTCTTGGCGACGATATCTTGGAACAGAGCATCTGCTTCAGGGCCCATATTACCAAATACACCGAATCGTAGCTTTTTCATTGTTTTTACCTTTGTGTTTGCTAAAGCACAAAGGTTATTACGCTCTTTCGATTTACTTGAATCCTATTAGATGGTTCGCATCCTCGCGAGTGCATAAACAGCGTACAAAAATCAGAATTGAGTACCCAAGGAAAAATGAATACGAAATTCGTCGCCTTCAGGCGCATCTAAGCCGTAAGCAAAATCGAGCTTAACTGGCATTAACTGTGAGTTCCAAATCAAACTCACGCCCGTCCCACGCTTCCAATCCGCTTGTTGATCAAATGCATCACCCACATCAAGAAATGCGCCCAACCAAATTGAACGATAGACTTGATGCTGATATTCGAGCCCAGCAGTTAACATATAACGTGCCCCCGTTAGTTCACCATTCTCGTCTCTAGGGGAGATAGATTCGTAACCATAACCTCGCAGGTTTCCATCGCCACCAGCAAAATACCGCAGTGACGACGGCACATCAGATAATGATTTGGCAATGTTGATGCCTACGTTGGAGCGGAAATGGAGCTTCTGCCTGTCACTAATATCCCATGAAAGGACACTGTTTCCTTCCAACCGCAACAGCCTTGAGTCAGAGAACAGACTAGGGTCAGAATACTCGACAGAATAGATGTGTCGATGATTGAGCTCCAACTGATCATTTTTACGATCAACCTGAGAAAAACTGATGCCAGGTAACAGTAATTGCGATTGCTCTTCCTCAGACGCCTGACGGTACTGTTCGTGCAAGTATTTGACATAAATGGTGCTTTGCCAATCACTGTCTAATTGCCAGTAACGTTCGAACTTAAGATCGTTTGTAAAGCTATTGGTGTCTCGATGATCAATTCGTTTCGATTCAAACTGAATACCAAAGTAATCCGTTGTGACTTTCTCTGTGGGGATTTTGTACCCCAACTGAAGTGATTGCTCCTGTTCAGACAAATATGTCTGTGTTTCAAAGCTGTGGCCTCTCCGATTATACCAAGGCTTTGACCAACTGAGAGAGGCGCGTAAACCGAGATCTGTAGAATAGCCGCCACCGACCTGCACGATATTTCGAGAACTTGGCTCGGCAATGATTTCAATTGGAACTTCTAGGTTGTCATCAAGTTTGTCAAAGTCACCATGTACGATGACACTTCGAAACCATTGAGTGTCTGACAAATCAGATTGCAGTTCACCTAACTTGATGGTGTCAAAGTCATCACCTTTTTTAAAGGTGGGTATTTTCTCGATACGAGTAGGGTCAACCCCATCATCAGGAATACTTATAGAACCGAACTTGTAGCGTGGACCACTTGCAAAATACAAGTGTATATTCGCGATGTTCTCGCTAGGAATAACTTCAATCTTTGACTCGATAAACCTGCCGTCAAAATAACCTTTCCGCTTTGCTAAAGAGAAAATCGCACGCTTAGTTTGGTCATATTCTTGGTGAGACAAAGTTAAACCTGAGCCTAACTTGCTTTGATTGAGTATATTGATGAACTCCGCATCTAGGCTAGCTTCACCTGTTATTTTTACTATCGATTCTGCGATGCGCATGACAGGACCAGAATCGATGTTAATGATCACGTTATCAGAATCATTGAGGTCGATATCGAGCTGTGGGTGATAATAACCATAAGGGTTGAGTGCATCTTGAATACGTTTAGATAGCTTCGTTTTCGATAGCTGTGATGCAGGAACATCGGCTAAAGGTTCTAAATATAATTCTACATTTTCGGTGAGAGTTTTATTAACCCCTTTAACCTCAAATTCAGCAGCACTAGAAGAGTGTTGGGTAAACAGGAAAAATGAAGTGGCCAGCACTAATTGTTTAATCGAGGTCTTCACGCGGTTACCCAATTGCTCAAAACCCGAACAGGTTATGAGCAAAGCGTTAAATCGCCGAATCTCTTATGGAGGACGCTATCCTTCGAACGGCTTATCGGGTTGTTTAACACTGCAACAGTCGTTTATTAACGACTCAAATCCCAGCCCTACAGACACAAAAAAGGCGCAATTAAGCACCTTTTGAATGTCTATTACTTATTGATTTATATGGCTTGCTGACTCAAGATCAGTTGTTGTTCAGCCACACATCTTGGTTTTTTGGAGCTTTCTTCTTCTTTTTCTTCTTGCCAGTACCGGCCGGTGGCGCAACAGGTTTTAGTGCTGCGATCAGTTCAGCTGTCGCTTCTTCATCCACTTCAAAGCCTTCAATTTGCTCACGCTCAAGACGAATCTTGTTCTTCTTCTCGATGATTTTGAAGTGGTGGTAATCTTCGTGATCGATCAGAGATAACGCAAGACCAACTTCACCTGCACGACCACTTCGGCCGATACGGTGCATGTAGTCTGACGGGCTACGCGGTAAGTCAAAGTTGATTACCACTGGAAGCTTCTCAATATCCAGACCACGTGCCGCGATGTCTGTCGCGATCAGAACGTCAATCTCGCCAGATTTGAAATCTTCTAGGATACGAGTACGTGAACCTTGCCCTTTATCGCCGTGGAATACTTCTGCGATGATACCGCGCTTGTAAAGCTTGTCTGCTAGGTGCTCACAGCTGTTCTTCGCATTAACGAAGATCAGAGCTTGGCGCCATTCATGTTGTTGAATTAGGTGTGCGAGTAACGCTGTCTTGCGACCTTTTTCTACTTCGAATACACGTTGAACCAGTGTGCTCGCATTGGCACTTTGAAGTTGAACTTCAATTGGATCGCTTAGAAGTTCGTGAGTCAGCGTTTTAACTTGCTCTGGGAAAGTTGCAGAGAACAACAAGGTTTGTTTTTTGCTCGGCAAGAGCTTCAAGATTGCATCAAGTTCTTCGGTAAAACCTAGGCTTAGCATTCGGTCAGCTTCATCAAGCACTAACGTTTTCACTTTATCTAGTTTGATAGCGTTGCTCGAAATAAGGTCAAGCAGACGACCCGGTGTTGCCACCAATATATCAGTGCCGCCACGTAGCGCCTGCATTTGAGTGTTTACCGATACACCACCAAACACACAAACCGTTTTAATCGCGCCATTGAAATGCACAGCGTAAGATTTAACGCTGTCAGCCACTTGCTTAGCAAGTTCACGAGTAGGAACCAAGATAAGGCCAGAAACAAAGTTACCTTTGCCTGAACGACGGTCCAGAGGGGCATCTTCATGAATCTTTTGTAACAGTGGAAGTGCAAATGCTGCGGTTTTACCTGAACCGGTATTTGCGCCTGCAATTAAATCGCGTCCTGCTAACACACTTGGAATCACTTGCGCTTGGATAGGCGTTGGCTGTTGGTATTCAAGCTCAGATAAACGAGCCATCAAAGGAGAGATTAAGCCAAGATCAGAGAAGTTGGTTGGTGTAGTGGTGTTAGTCATTAATTGCAGGAACTCAAAGCTAAAATAATAGCGCGCTATATTAACGTATTTCAGCAGTATTACGTAACTAAATCGCCCTTTCGCTTCTATTTCACTGATTAATATCCGTCAGAAGCGAAGTTATCGATGTGAGAACCTCGATACTCGCCGTACCAACTTCGTCTAAGAGTATTCCAGCTACACAATTGTCGTGGGTTGCAGTTAGTTCAGCCAACCTGCTACCGTTTGTTCCGGTGCATACGAATTCGGCTCGGTTAACCAAACAGCGACTGCGTCTGGTGTAGCGACAAGTGGCTCAAAATTGATATTAAATTGCCATTCAGACTCACCACGCTGATAACCATCGTAAACCACAACAAAATCATGTTCGAGTTTCTTACCCCTGTTCTCGCCCGCCTTAACGCTGGTGACTTCGTTCATCGCCAGCAAAGCTATATGAGCAACATAATCCCCTTTGCCTTCGTAACTTACGCTGAACGTATCGCCTTTATAGTTGACCGTTAGCTTGGGGTTATTTTGTTGTTTGAGCGAAGGCAACGTTCTGTCTAACCAGTTAAAGTAACCGCGCCACTCTTTTCCATCGACAACAAAGCCGGGTGTGTAAACCCCACTTGTTACTCCATAAGCTTTGTACAAGCGTTGCTTCTGACTGAACGCCTTACTCGCGAACTTGTCGCCCCAACCTAAGTAATCCCAATAATCGACGTGATAGGCAAGCGGAATAACTTGTGTCCAAAGTTTTGGATGGTCTTCAAAAGTACTGAGGTACTGATCAGCAGGTGGACAACTTGAACAACCTTCAGAGGTGAAGAGCTCGATAACCTGTGCGGGCTGGCCTTCATTACTCCAGGTTTGTGCAAGCGACACTGAGGAATAGAAGCCGATCGGTAAGGCAAATAAACAAAGTTTAATCAATGATGAATTGCGTTTGGCGTGTGACATACCGAGATCCTTGTACAAAGCGAATTGAATGGCGCTCAAATACAGACCGTTATGCCTAGGTTTTTCTTTCAGGTGCTTAGTTTACGAAGAGATTGAGTTTATTTCAGATACAAAAACGCCAGCTTTAGAAGCTGGCGTTTTCTTAAAATTCTATATTTACATGTTAACGCTGAGATTAACGGTTAATACCGATATCGCGTTGCATGTGACCAGATAGGTCGCTTGCGTAGTAACTACGTGGAGAGTTGTCTACGAAAAGAATATCGAAAATGTGTGCAATCAATCCTTTGAAGTTAACCGAGTAGGTTTTCTTATCCATAGAGTTAGGAACAGCGATAGTATTCATTTGTACTGCTTGAGCCATGATTGCCTCTCTATAAATTTATTAATGTGTTTCGTTCTGATGACAAGAATAATAGGTGATCTTTTGCAGGTTAAAAAATGACTAAAATTATATTTTGGGATTAGCTTTTCTAATAAAACAAACCATTAACAATGCCACAAAATAGATATGCAGATTATGTGATTACAAATTCAATATAGTGTTTAAATCATGCATTTAGTACAAATACCCCGCAAACAACAGTGGCCAATGTCACAGAAAATTTACATAAATAAATTTTCCACTTCATCAGCCACGTGTTCATTATCGACTTTTCGATAAGTTATATTTGTTTTTAATTTACTTGTTCAATGCCTGGCTTCTTCGCATAAACCGACGCTATAACCGCAATCGTCATCGTAGAAACCAATACCGCCAATGACCAGTAAGTTGGGATAGCCCACTCGCTATCAACCAGAAGCATTTTCACACCAATGAACACCATGATGAATGAAAGCGCGGGTTTCAAATAGATGAACTTGTCCATCATACCCTGCAGTACAAAATACAACGAGCGAAGACCAAGTAACGCAAACACGTTAGCCGCAAGTACCAAGAACGGTTCTTGTGTTACCGCAAAGATCGCAGGGATAGAGTCTAATGCAAACATCACGTCCATGACTGCGATCGCACCGATGACCAACATCATTGGAGTGAATGCCCATTTAGCACCCTGTTTAACCATTAATGCAGGGCCATGGAAGTCCTCTGTTACCGGCATCACTTTACGAAGTAGCTTTTCAGGCAGAGTATTCACACTCTCCTCTTCGCCCTTGTCTAATGCCAGCTTAATACCTGTACCAATCAAGAACGCAGCGAACACGTAAAGCACCCAGTGATATTCCGCCAATAGCTGTGCGCCTAGTGCGATCATAATTGCACGAAGCACCAATGCACCAATTACGCCCCAAAGAAGCGCACGAGGTCTTAGATGCTCAGGAACTTGGTATTGAGCAAAGATCATCGCAAAAACAAACAAGTTGTCTACGCTAAGGGATTTTTCTAACAAGTAACCCGTAATGAATGACACGGTTGCTTTTTGCGCTGTGTAGTCACTGTTCGGCGCATAAATGTCCCAAAATAGGTAAATCGAGCCAGCAAACAAAAACGCAAGTACAAACCAGAAAACACTCCAGATTGCCGCTTTCTTGATAGTAACGTTACCGCCACGAGTCTGATAGATATCAATAGAGACGAGAATAACCGTTAGCAGGAAAAAGCCCGCATAAGTCGTCATGATTGGCGATGAAAAAAAGGATTCACTATTGGTAGATAATAGAGATTGAGTTGAGTTCATTATTCCTCCGGGCGGAAGAACTGTACAAAGACCTTCCGCAAACAAAGCATATCAAGCTCCATTACGGATCTTGACTGTGATTGCGTTGGTCTCGTTGAAGTGAAATATGGGATTTCACTTTTACATACCGGATAGACTCTTGGCCTAACGAGATGACGATATGTAAACTTGCGCTAACTACTCCCCAAACGCGTGGATAATAATCCTCTGGTTGTGTTTCGTCTATATAAATTTGCACGGAAAAAGCAAAAAAGGAGCAAACGCTCCTTTCTGATTGATGCCACTTTGTCAAATAAACACTCGAATTGATTCTAAGAATAAATTCGCAAGTCAAACACACTATTGCACTGCGTAATGAATTTGCAAAAAGAGCAATTTACAGCCCTGCGGCAGGTATTAAATACACTAACGCTGACCAAACTGATACCCAACCGACAACCGCTACCGCATCTAACCAATCTTTCTTATCCATGCATATCTCCACAAGAAGGCGACCTGCAGAGATAAAGCATAAACAATGCCAATTTTATAAATAACCCAAAGTAATAGTGTTAAATATCAGTATCAGCTTTAGTTATCTAAAACACTCCATGCAATTCAACGGTTCATTGAGTTGAAGCGACTCTGGGTGGTCTTGCAGAAACTCGATGAAGCAGTCTGCCATCGAGTCAGTGGTGACCGTGCCATCACCGATCATATCCAACACAGCGTTATAGCCCTCTTTGCCTTTCATTGTATAGGCTGACGACGCGCCCCGGTAAATACGGTTGCGAGAAACAGCTTGCCAACCTGAATCATCAGAGTGAATTTCTAGATGGTGAATCCTGTGTCCTATAGGCGCTTCTTTGTGGTAACAAAACCTCAAATTATGTGTATAAGGAAAGCTACCTGAACCTGTGCCCACGACACCATTATCAATCGCGTTATTGATTGCACCTTCAAGCATGCCAGCGATCGTTTCACCTTTTACTTCATACACACCAATAGGTACGGCAAACGGTAGTAGTTTTCCGGCAATATCGGCAACAGAGACATCGCCGCTGTTCAGTGAATTTCTTACACCACCGGCGTTGTGAATGGCAAAGTCAACCTGATGCCCTTTCTTGTTCATTAGATGGTGAAATGATTGAGCAACCAAGGGGGCTAGTTGACTCGGGCCTTTAGCATCTGGAATACGTACATGGCGAAGTTTAGTGTCTGCATGAGCAATCACTTGTTGCTGAAGCTTTCGAACTCGCGGCTGGTATTTATCCGTCAGAATGCTCTGCAGCTCAGGATCTTTCTTACACACTGCAATATTAGGGTGATTGTTTAAAAACTCACACGCCATATCGTGGGCATCGTCTTGCCCTACTTCACTCAGTTTCGCGTCTATAAAGAGTCGACGGCCTAATAACAGTTCGTTTTTACCATTGAAGTGCGTCACTTTGCCTTGAGAATCGAACTCGATTTCGCAGTGTCCTAAGCTCATGGCGTGGAAACCCGCTTGCACAACATAGGTATCGCCAATTTTCACACCGTATTCATCATCTTTAACTAAGCCGATATCAGAGAAATCACCTTGTAAGCGATGACTATGACCACCAACGATGACACCAATACCTGTTACGTTGGCTGCTAACTCTAAATCAGCTTCGTAACCAAGATGGCTAAGTAACACAATCTTGTTGATACCTGCTTGATGGATTTGCTCAATGGTCGCTTTTGCTGTTTCCAAAGCATTTTCAAACGGTGTATCGATATCTGGGTTAGCGATGCCTGCCATCTTGTCGATGCTTAAGCCGAATATTGCGACCTTCTCGCCATCAAACTCTTTCGTTATAAAAGAAGCACTTCGTGTTTCAGGCCGATAAGGCTTAACAATGTCGTTGTCCGCTAGCGTATGAGTTTTATTGATACCCTCATTCGATAGATTCCAGTTACCGGCCAACAGCGGGAATTTGATTCTTTTCGCGAAAATCGCAACGGGCTCATTACCCATGTCTAACTCGTGATTACCGAGCGTCATGGCATCTATATTAAGGGCATTCAACAAATCGGCATTGGCTTTTCCCTTGAATAAGGAAAAGTACAACGTGCCTTGGAAGCAGTCACCAGCGTGCAAGAACAAGGTTCCAACCTTCTGACGCTGGGCATCTTGTTCTATTTGTTTGAAGCGTGTTGAAATTCGAGCAAAGCCACCAGCACTGACATAAGGTTCAATGATGTGGTTGTTCATTTTAAGTGATAGCTGTAACGAGGTTGGTTCAAAGTATGAGTGGGTGTCGTTGATGTGTGCCAACACTATTTTTGTCGGCTTATTCTTTTTAGTCATATTTTCTTCTCTCTTTGTCCCTTCATACTAGGTCGAGAATCATGACAGAATCGTGAATTTTATGAAACTGCACTGCAAAAAAATACTCGAGATAGATCAAAAATCTCATTTTGCACCGTATTAATAAACAACGGGTTTTGTGACAGGTGAGCATACCGGATTTGGATTTTTCGATTATGATTAAAGATATCTGTTAGCTTTCAAATAATTAGCAGAGCCTTCCGTTAGGAGTAAGCCTATGCAACTAGAAAGAATCGAGATTTCTGGCTTTCGAGGTATCAAGCGCATGTCACTCGCGTTTGACGAGCTAACCACGCTTATTGGTGAAAATACTTGGGGTAAGTCTTCATTATTGGATGCCCTTTCCGTCATTCTGCCCTCAGACGGTGTGCCATATCACTTTGAAATGACCGATTTTCATGTCGATTACTCTGTTTCACACCCGCAGTCTCAACATCTTCAAATTGTTCTCGCTTTAAAAGCTAACGATAAGAGCGAACTTAACGCAGGTCGTTATCGCAAACTCAAACCTATTTGGGTTCAAGATGAATTTGGCGTATTTCGCATCTACTATCGCATCAGCGCGACGTTAGAACAGTATGAGACAACAACACACTATGCATTTCTTGGTTTGGACGGTAATCCGCTCAAGCTTCATCATTCTGAAAAGCTTGCTCAAGAATTGATGACCTTACATCCCGTCATCCGTTTGCGTGATGCAAGGCACTTTGATCGTCCTTTTAACGGCAAGTCCCTTAACCACAATGCTCACCTGCCGACTAATGTTCACGCTAATAACGGTCACGCTAATAATACAAATTCAAACGGGAATCATCACGCTAGCAATGGAAATGGCACAAACGGAAACGGCGCCAATAACGGTAATGGTCGCCAAGCAAGAATAGAAAAACGAATCGACAACACATGCCGTCGTTTAATGGCGATTCCCGGTCACGTTAATAAAGGGGAAATGCGCAGTAGCCTAGAGTCGATGCAAAGTTTGATTGAGCACTATTTTTCTTTCAAAAGTACTTCTCGTCGTAACCCTAGAAAACAACGAGACGGATTGCTTTATTCCGCGGGCGCCAATGATCAGAGTATTCATCAACTCGTCGAAGAGACCAAAAATAAACAAACCCGCTTATTATTCATGGGATTACTTAACGCTTATCTACAAGCTAAAGGGCCAAACGACTTAAGACGATGTGCGCGCCCTCTTTTGATCCTTGAAGATCCAGAAGGTCGATTGCACCCAACACACTTGGCAAGGGCTTGGAGCTTAATGCAGAAATTGCCCATGCAGAAAATCCTCACCACCAACAGTGGCGACCTACTTGCAGCGGTTCCACTTCAATCGATTCGTCGCTTGGTTCGTCAGTCTGACAAAACCATCGCCAATCAACTCAACATGAACCACTTCAGTAAAGACGAACTTCGACGAATTGGTTTTCATATCCGTTTCCACCGCTCAGGGGCACTGTTTGCTCGCTGTTGGCTATTAGTAGAAGGTGAAACCGAGGTTTGGTTGTTCAATGAGCTTGCCAACCAATGTGGCTATAACCTAGCAGCCGAAGGTGTGCAGATTATTGAGTTCGCTCAGTCAGGACTTAAGGCACTGATTAAGGTCGCGCAAGAGTTTGGCATTGATTGGCATGTGGTAACTGACGGCGATGCGGCGGGTAAAAAATACGCAGCAACGGTGCTATCGAAGCTTGGTAATGATCAGGAAAGACATCGACTCACGGAACTGCCAGATAAAGATATCGAGCATTACCTATATATGAATGGGTTTGAGAGCTTTTTCCGTGACATGGTTAAGATTCCCTACGATCACCCTATCCCTCCAAAGAAAGTGGTTGCCAAGGTATTGAAGAAACATGCAAAACCCGACCTTGCACTCGCCATTGTTTCTCATTGCGAGAATCAAGGACAAGAATGCATTCCACTTTTGTTAAGGTGGACATTAAAACGCGTGATCACCATGGCGAATGGAAATACCTAAGCATAATTTGTCTTATAGATGCTATCAGTTGCTCTACTGATGAAATATTTAGCTAGTCGCCTCAACCAAAAAAGGCACACCAAACGGTGTGCCTGTATAAATCGATATACAAATTAATTGGGGGTTATCTTGCAAGAGTTCACAGTGTATAACTAAGGTTAGGTTAACGAATTAAGCCTTTGCCTGTTTAGCGTGTTGTTCAACAACTTCCGAAGATTGAGTCGATTTCTCGTGAAGCCATAGCCCCGTTGCTTTCATCAAGTACCCAAATACACCACCAAGCAGTAAAGATGGTACTACAAGTTGCCAATCGCCACCTGCAGCAAACGTCGCACAGCAACCAATGAAGGTTCCTGGGATATAACCTAGCCACGCTTGTTTCGCTTGAATACACATAAAGAAAGCCACAATAGCAGTAATCATGTAGCCTAAAATCTCTAACCCTGCGAAGGTTGAGCTTTCGATAATTACCATTGCCCAGAATACGCCAGTCATGTTGGTCAATAGGCTACCTGCAAGTCCTTTAACGCCGCCTGTTGGCGAAGCAAAGTAACTGGTGCAACCTAAGAAACCTGCCCATGACAATAAGCCGAAAGAGATAGCAATCCATCCCCATAGACCTGACAAAATACCTGTTGTTAATGAAATCGCGACTAATGTACTCATACTATTTCTAAAGCCTAATTACGTAATTGAACGCAACCGGATTTAGCCTCACTTAAAATCAAGTAAGCATACTATGGGAAGATAGCCCTTATTTAGCCGATCACGATCACATTAATAATGTACGTAGTTGTTCATTTATCACTAGATAGAGACCGGAATCGCTTATTCAACACATTTAGTTATTAGCATTGGTGTTGAATAGCGGCTAAAGAACCGACCGTTTGCCTTTCATCATGCGCTTACCTTCACGCTTGATACATTCAGCAAGTGGGTTCTCTGCCATGTCAGCACGCCAAATAAAGGACAAGGTTCTTTCCATTTCAAGCTCAGGGACATTTAATGTGACCAGTTGACCAGACTCAACAAACTGTTCGACATCGAGATAAGGTAAACACGTTAAATATGGGCCGTTTGCAACCAAACTTCTTAAAACAGGAACGTGTTCATACTCTCGCCAAACATCAAGATCACCAATTAAATGGTGAATAGAGCTATCAAAAACTTTGCGAGTACCCGAACCATGTTCACGTAATACCCATTTTGCTTGTTCTAATTGCGCCAAGCTTACTCGTTCACGCTTCGCAAACGGGTGATGAGCCGATGCAACCACCGTTAAATGGTCCGTACACCACACTTCTTGGTGAACTCGGTTGTCATCACAACGACCTTCGATAACACCCAAGTCATATTGATAATCTAATACGCCATCAATAACCGCATCGGTACTTTGTACGCCGAGCGAGATTCGCATCTCAGGAAAGTCGTTATCAATAATACTGATGAGGTCAGGAACTAGGTGTTCCGCTGGTGTTTGGCTTGCACCGAGTTTGAGCTCTCCACTTAGTAAATGCTGCTCATAAAAACCCATCTCAATTTGCTGCGCATCTTGCAGTAAACGCTTCGCTTTAGGCCTTAGCCACATTCCCCAATGAGTAAGAGCCATTTGCTTGCCCTGCCTTTCAAACAAAGGCCTGCCGAGCATTTTTTCCAACTGTGCAAGAGACATACTTGTCGCCGACTGAGTCAACGCCAATTTGTCTGCTGCCTGACTAACGCTCCCGGAGTCTGCTACTGCATCAAATACCGCGAGTTGCTTTAATGAATAACGCAAAATTCATCCTTAATGCTTTTAATTATTTGTGTCCTGATGCTCGTTTTTTATAAAGCCAATGAGCAATCAATTTCATTCTACGCGTAACCAAATCTATATCAATAAATTTGATGTGGTTTCTAAAAATTATCAATTTTACCTCTACCCCTCAACGCCCTAATCTGGAATGGCAGGACACAACGAGCCCTGCAAAACATTACTGATTAACCATTACGGATTAACCAGGTCATTAACACTAGGAATTACACATGACGGATTGTTCAAGGGGGGGATATGGCAACCAGCACTTCTGAAAATCATCAACTGTTCTCACCAACAGAAATGATGGCGGAAGCAGAGAAGTTTGCATTAAGTAAAGCAAATAAAACCAGCAGCATGACATTGAGTTTGGCAATCATGGCTGGCGCATTCATCGGGCTTGCTTTTTTGTTCTACATCACGGTAACCACGGGCAGCGCTGATGCTGGATGGGGACTGAGTCGCTTAGCCGGCGGTCTTGCCTTCAGTATGGGTTTGATCTTGATTGTGATTTGCGGTGGTGAGCTATTTACCAGCTCAGTGTTATCAAGCATCTCATGGGCTAACAAGCAAATCACCTTCACGAAGATGCTGTCTATCTGGGGCAAGGTGTATGTCGGCAACTTTATCGGTGCCATGTTCCTATTGGCTTTGGTAAGCGCAGCAGGCTTGTATCAACTGGATGGCGGGCAATGGGGCTTAAACGCTTTAAACATTGCTCAACACAAGCTACACCACACCCCAGTTCAAGCGTTTGCTTTGGGTGTGCTTTGTAACTTGTTGGTGTGTTTAGCGATTTGGTTAACGTTCAGCTCTGCTAACGCAATGACCAAAGCAATGATGACCGTGTTACCCGTTGCAATGTTCGTAAGCTCAGGCTTTGAACACTGTGTGGCGAATATGTTCATGGTTCCGCTAGGCATCACGATTCAAGCATTCGCACCAGAAAGCTTCTGGATGCAAATCGGCGCAACACCAGCCCAGTATGCAGACCTAAACGTCATGCAATTTGTCACCGCAAACTTAATACCAGTGACAATCGGCAACATCGTAGGTGGTTCAGTATTGGTCGGCTTAGCGAACTGGAGCATCTACCGTCGCCCACAACTTAAAGCAGCAAAAATTACCGCTATTACACAAACAACAGAAATTACGTCAGTTAAGGAAATTACTATGAACACAGCAACTACTATCAAGCAAATCATGAACACTCAACCAATTACACTGAGCGTAGAAATGCCAACATCAGTCGCGATTGATACACTTTTAGACGCGCAACTTGTTAGCGCTCCTGTTTGCGATGTTGAAGGTCGTCTAGTGGGTATCTTCTCTGTTCATGACGTAATGGTTGACCTTTGGTGCCAAGATTACATCCCAACTAAAGGCCAAAAAGTTGTAGACCTAATGAGCCGTGACGTTGTGGCAATCGACGCAAACGACAAGCTAGTGGACGTTGCTGAGTTCCTATGCATCGACAAAGAGCAACTGTACCCGACGACAAGCATGGGCTTCGCAACTCGCCTGACATCTCTTTCTCTAGAAGAGCGTGCAAAAGCGATGAAAGTAAGCCAACCACATATGCTTCCAGTGTTAGAAAACGGCGTAATGGTGGGTGTGTTGACTCGCATTGAAGTGATGCAAGCACTACGTCCAATCTACGGTGACCGACTAAACGTGGTTCCACAAGCTGAACTAGAAACGGCTTAACTAATCTTAAGTTGAACTATTAGGGATTAGTAGTTCAATTAGATAACTCAGTCATGGCAACGTTGACTGGCTAGAGGTAAACGGTGGCTTTTAACGTACTAAACGGTTTGACACAAAACAGACCTAAACGCGTTGCCATTTATCTCAATAAAAAAGGCGCAAAGTGAAAACTTTGCGCCTTTCTCTATTTCTAAATACTGACCTATTTAGTATCGACCAAACTTTTGATGTCTCTAAAAAATGTTGATACCTGTCAGAGAGCTAGAAAGCTAGATTACTTCTTTACACCTTCAACGTGTAGATCCATATCTACATAGCTTGAAGCGCCCATTACTGGAATGTTGAAGTCAGCAAGTTCTAGACGAGTTGTACCAACGAAACCTGCACGCTCACCGCCCCATGGGTCTTGACCAGCACCGATGAATTCAGCTTCGATAACGATAGGCTTAGTTACACCGTGAAGTTTAAGGTCACCCATTACTTCAAGTTTGCCGTCGCCTTTATCAACAACTTTCGTGCTGTTGAATGTCGCATCAGAGAACTTACCAGCATCGATGAAATCGCCGCTACGGATATGCTTATCACGTTCTGCGTGGTTTGAATCAAGGCTTGTAGTATCAACCGTTACGTTTACTGTAGACGCTTCAACGTTGCTTTCATCAAATGAGAAGTCACCTGAGAATGTGTTAAAACGACCTTGGATAAAGCTGTAACCCAGGTGGCTAACTTTAAAGTTAACTGAAGCATGCGCACCTTTTGTATCAATCACGTAATCAGCGGCGTTCGCAGCGAAAGGCATTGCCATTGCAAATGCTAATCCTGTAGCGATAATTGACTTTTTCATTTTGAAGCTCCTATCATTTTTCGTAGCGTATCGTCTTTGTCGATAACGTGGTGTTTTATCGCCGCTAAGGCGTGTACTGATGCCATGATGATCAGTACCCATGCAGCATAGTAGTGAATCGTTCCTGCGAGATCAGATTGGTTTGCAAACAGTTCACCCATACTTGGTACAGTGAACCAATTGAATACGTCGATCCCGCGGCCATCTGATGTTGAAATCAAATAACCTGAAATAAATAAAACCGCTAAGTTAATGTACATAAAGCCGTGAGCGATCTTCGCTGCTGCAACTTCATAGCTTTTACCTTCTACTTTAGGTGACGCGGTAACTAGTTTCCAAACCAAGCGGATAACAGTAACAGTAGCCAAAAGAATGCCTACCGAGCGGTGATAGTCTGGCGCTGTTTTATACCACTCGCTGTAATATGAAAGATCAACCATCCACAGGCCCACACCAAATAAGCCAAATACTGCGAGAGCTGAAATCCAATGCATTGCTCTAGCTAAAGGGTTGTAATTTCTAACGTTGTTGTCCATGCATCTCTTCCGAATGTTAACGAATCGTGTAGTTTTGAAAAGCGTACCCTACACTAAGTTTGTGTAACATATTATTTACCAAGCTTTACAATAGTTACATCATTGCAAATTAAACGAGTTATTCAAATTATTTGAACAAGTTTGGGCTAAACGTTAAATTTCAACAATTTGCTCGATCTCGTAGAGCTCATCTGAGATGTCTAACATTTTGCGTTCCATCACTTTCTGAGCGTCTTCTATCCCTTTGTTGTAGTAAACAGCACCAAACTTTTTGCTGATGAAGTCGACCAAGAATTCCGTGTCGAACTGACCAAGCTCCACATCAAGTTCATCTTGCAGATACTTTTGGAGCGTATGAGTAAGCTCAGACTTTTGTTTCGAATCTAATTGAATGGTCATGAATGTTTCCAAATAAAGAGTAAGTAGATCAATTGTGATTTGCTGACTAGACTATAGTCGAGGTAACTAGCTAGAATTCCTCATAATTTAGAATACAGACCTGTAGAGCGCCAGTGCTATCCATAAAATCACTCAGCAATGGTTAATTTTGATAGAGAGATCAAGAACTCGCACTTTGACGATAGGTAACGGAACCGCAATTACCGTACTATTGCCCATCAATAAGATAGTAGCTGTGTATAAGGGACTTCATTGTTATTAGATCTAGTGATTAAAAGCGTTAATCAATTTCAAGACGATTGCCTAAAGCTCTGTGAACGCCACTACCCTACTGTACACAATCAAGGGATCAGTGAGCACCATATAGGTAAGGCATTTGCCCGCCGAATGGAGCACACCTTCGTTAGCTTTAATCATGCAAGCAACATCAGCCCACTTGAAATGCTTTCCTCTAGAGAAACGCCTCGACACTTCCGAATATCTTCCGAAATCGGTACCGTTTGGATGATCAGTCATCATATGGTGAGTGCCGGGAAAACCTGTCGTAGAAAGTTGATGTTAGACATCCATAATTGGCAACAAGAGTATGGATTTTCCATTCAACCCAATGACGTTTTGATCATTGTCTCAGACCATTGGATTAGCCGAAGCAAAAACAGCGGTGAATTATTGCATTGGTGGATGGGTGAACTCCCAGACGAGATCACGGAATATAGCCAACAAGGTATCACGCTAAGAGAGAGTGATTCTCAATTCGCTACTGACTTAAATAATAATTTTAAAATCAGCCCTTGCTTCATTAAATTTGGACACCCTTTAAAGCGGTCAGGAAATCAACAACTGGTTCGTAAATACCTGCAACTTTACGCAGTACTTCAATGGCAGTAAGAATACGGGTCAACTTTTTTAATCAGTCTTGAAAGTAAATAGTTAGACCTCCATCCCAATATTTTATAAAACCCAACTCAAGCCCTACCCAATAATCAATCAAAATTTATCTTCGATAAAATAATAACTTATCAGCTCATCGTTCATATTTTGAGAAGTAGATATCATTTATATGCAAACAGAGTTGTTTGTTAATAATGTAACTTTGACATTCCCCCATAACCTGAGGCTTTATCCTTACTTTCACCTGGTGTATTAGCGTTGAAAGCTTATATTGATTGGTGTTGATATAAGATAGATTACTCAGAGATTAAATTCACAATAGTCATTATTAATGGTGAATGATAAGTAATTTTAATGACTAATATCAATTATCATGCTGTTTTTTCGTTAATTATATTTATTTAAATATTGACTCTACAAATGAGTTTTTATTAATTGACAATTTACTTACACCTGTCAATATTGTGACAGCCGCGACATGTACGTCCGCCATTGAATAAGCCCTCTTTACTAGCGACTATGATTTTATCAGACAGAAGTGAATTTATTAGCTGTATATCCGTAGATGCTGATATGCAGTTTATTGCGAAATACCAAGACCTGACGCTTAGAAGCGTCTATCAACCTATATTCGACTCTTCTATGACTCAAATAGGTGTTGAGGCTTTGGTGCGCATTTCAAATAACAAAGGTGATATTGTTCGTCCTGATCACTTCTTCCATTCCGACGAAACCTCAAGCACAGACAAAATCAATGTAGAGAGGTTGAGTCGAGCGATTCATATCCGTAACTTCGCACAATCGACAATCCGTCATTTACATCTATTTTTGAACGTTCTTCCAAACGTTGGTGAGTTGTTTGCTGCAGAAAAGGTCAGCGATAGCTTGTTAGCTAAACGCCTTCACGAGCTTAATCTTTCATGCGAACAGATAGTGATGGAGTTGGTAGAGCTTAATGTAGAGAGTGAAGAACGTTTGAAAGACGCAGCCCATTCATTGGCGGAAAATGGTTTTCAAATCGCTGTTGATGATTTCGGAACACAAGCATCAACCGAACAACGCGTTCGTCACATTAACCCTCATATCATCAAGATAGACCGCTCGGTTATGTTGGACTTTGAACAAGGCGACACTCGAGAAATGGAGTTAGTACTTGATCTTGCAAACCAAATTGGCGCAAAGACAGTGATTGAAGGTATTGAAACCCAACAACAACTCGAAGCGATGCAGGGCTTAGGCTTCAATATGTATCAAGGCTATCACTTAGCCATGCCAAACCCGATTGAATTAGACATACGCCTAGCAATCTAGAATTGCCCTATCCTTCTCAAAGCCGCTTGACCATTGAGTAGCGGATTTTTTAATGCTTGCCTATTCGTACCCTCATACCGCTCTCACGTGTCAACACATTTCAGGACGGGACAACACGCATAAAAAACCCAGTCAAATTTGACTGGGCTGGCTTAAAAGAATCTGTTTTATATCATTCCCTAATAACCCGCAGTGGACGGTTTGATTCTATATAAAATAGCGAACATCACCGGTACTACTATTAGCGTTAGTACGGTAGCAAAGCCTAAGCCTGCCATGATGGTAATCGCCATCGAGCCGAAAAATGCATCGAATACCAAAGGAATCATACCCAAGATAGTCGTTAATGCTGCCATAGATACCGGTCGTACACGACTAATCGCACTGTCGACAACCGCTAAATATGGGTCTTTACCTGTTGATAGCTCACTGTTGATTTGGTCAAGCAGTACAATGCCGTTCTTCAAAATCATGCCGCTTAGACTCAATAAGCCAAGGAACGCTGTGAAGCTGAATGGCATATTGGTACCTAACAGACCAATTGAAACACCAATGATAGAGAGTGGAACCGTAAACCAAATCACAAGCGGCTTACGAACCGAGTTAAACAGAAGCATCGTGATGATAAACATCAGCAAGTAACCCATTGGCAGTGAGCCAAACAGAGATTCTTGCGCATCTTTAGAGCTTTCGTACTCACCACCCCAGCTAATGCTGTAGCCTTCTGGTAAATCTAATGCTTCTACCTTTGGTTTCACACGAGCAAACAGACTCGCTGGCGTTTCATCACCAAGAACATCGTGGTCAGCCAATACTGTTAGCGTACGTTTTCTGTCGCGACGCTGAATCAGTGGCTCAGACCATTGAAGCTCTACGCCATCAATCACTTGCTCAACTGGGATGTAAGTTTGTAGTGATGGGCTCCAAATCTTCACATTGTTTAGCGATTCGAAATCAAAACGCTCTTCTTCCGGTAAACGCGCCACGATAGGTAACATATGAGTACCATCACGCAGTAGGCCGATGTTGTAACCGCCAAACGCCATCTGTAATGTCTCAGACAAGTCAGTTTTTGAAATGCCTAGGCGACGAGCCTTAGATTCGTTGAACAGTGGTACAAGTTCTTTAGTGCGTTCACGCCAGTCATGACGAACATTTCGAGAGCCTGGATCGGCAAGCAAGATGTCTTCGACTTCAACTGCAATGTTACGCAGTACTTGTGGATCGGCACCGATAATACGCGCTTCAATTTTTGAAGCGGGTGACGGACCAAATTCAATCAACTTGAACTGGAACGTCGGTTGTTCAAATTCGTTTGCTAAGTCTTTGTCTAGCGTCTCTAACGCCTTAAACATGGTGTCGCGGTCAGTCGTTCTTACTTGTAACTGAGCGTACGCTTCATAGCTTTTCTCTGGTTGGTATGTCAGAGCGAAACGTTGCATGCCCTGCCCAACCGTTGTCGTTACAAACTCAACGTTGTCTTGCTGGCGAATGTAGCTTTCAACTTTTTCTGTCTGCTTGATCGTTTCACGAACATCGGTGCCTTCTGGCATCCACATGTCTACGTAAAACATTGGGGTATTTGACGGCGGGAAGAACTGCTGCTTCACCATACCAAAACCGACGACAGAAACTGCTAATAGAGCGACCATACTAACTACAGTAAGCCATCTAAATCGAAGTGCTACTTTCAGACACGCACCGAATACCACAAACAGGATGCCTTTGTATGGGTCTTCGCTCGCATCAACCTTGTCTTCTGCTTTCAGCATCATTTCTGCAAGGAACGGAGTCAGTGTGAGTGCCGTAACCCAGCTTAAGAACAATGAGAAACACAGTACCCAGAACAGTGAACCCATGAACTCGCCTGTTGCGTCTTTCGACAAACCGATCGGCGCAAAGGCTGTGATAGCGATGATGGTCGCGCCTAATAGTGGCCATTGTGTTTGTGTCACGATGTCTTTTGCTGCTTGAAGTTTGGTCTTACCTTTCTTCAAGCCCACCAAAATACCTTCAACGACAACAATCGCATTATCCACCAGCATACCCAGCGCGATGATCAGTGCCCCCAGAGAGATGCGGTGCAGTTCAACATCGTTGTAATCCATCAGGATGAAGGTACCGAATACCGTCAATAGAAGAACCAAACCGATGATCAAACCACTGCGTAAGCCCATTGCGAACAACAATACAATGATAACGATGGCTACCGCTTCAACTAGGCTGATTAAGAAGTCAGCCACAGATTTGTCTACTTCTTGCGCTTGGTTGTAGAAGTAATTCAGTTCTACACCCGCTGGCTTAATGCTTTCTAGGCGATCCAGTTCAGCATCCAGTGCTTTACCAATCTCAACCACGTTTACGCCTGATGAGAAAGCAATACCTAAGTTGATTGCAGGTTTACCGTTGTACGTTAATACATTACCCGGTTTTTCTTGAATACCACGAGTCACTTCAGCAACGTCTTTTAGACGAATTAGATTGCCAGTGTCACGACCATGAATGATTAGGTTTTCTAGTTCTTCAACCGTGCTTAATGTGCCGTTTGGCTTAATCGTTAGGCTTTGACCATTCAGCATCACCTCGCCTGCCGATACCACACTGTTTTGTTGTGCTAGCAATGCTGTCACCGTCGACATATCTAGGTTCAATGCGGCTAAGCGTTCCAGTGACATCTCAACAAACAGTTGTTCTTGTTGGTCACCTGCAATGCTAACTTTACCGACACCGTCAACCAGTTCGATTTCACGCGTTAGGTAATCTGCGTACTGTTTGAGCTCAACGTAATCGTAACCATCACCGGTCAGCATGATCATCACACCAAACACATCACCAAAATCATCGATGATCTGAACGGAATTTACACCACTTGGCAGTGTTGGTTGTAGATCGTTGATCTTACGGCGCATTTCATCCCAGATCTGAGGCAGCTCGTCTGGACCGTAGTCCATCTTCATACTGACCATAATTTGGGACATACCGTTCGATGATGTCGAGGTAATCTTGTCGATGTACGGAAGCTGTCTTATCTCTTTTTCTAGTGGGTAAGTCAGCTCTTCTTCAACTTCCATTGACGTAGCGCCAGGGTAAGTTGAAATAATCATTGCATCTTTAATGGTAAAAGCTGGGTCTTCTAAACGGGATAGATTACCAAAAGACGTCACACCGCCAATGGCCAAAATGACTAGAAACAGCCAGCTGATTACTTTGTTCTTTATTGAATATTCTGCGATGTTCATTCTGCTTTTCCTGACAATTGGATTCCGTCACGGAGTTTTCTTAAATTCGAATTTACGAGTAGCTCACCTTGCTCAACACCATGAGCGATGAGTGCGCCTTGGCCACTGATCTTGTCGACTTCTACTTCGCTTTTGAATGCTTGTCCGTCTTCCATTTTCCACACATAGAACTGATTCGCTTCAGAGCCCGCTTCTAGCGTTGTCATTGGTAATTGGTAGCCTTGAACATCGCTCAGGCCCGCTTTCGCCATATCTACATTGACCGTAACGCTCGTGCCCGGCAGAATTTCACTTTCAGGCTGCTGCATCTGCATCCAAAATTCGTAGGTACGGGATTGTGGGTGCAGTTCACTGGTGTGTTCTAGATACGTCAGTGGATATTGGCCTGTGTGACCGCCAAAGGTCGCCTCAGGACGATAGCTATTTGAACGCATGTCTGGGCTAATTGACGCCAAGATCGAATCTGATACTTGAATTCGCACATACACCTTGTCGTTCTGGTACACACTCAGTAGTGTTTCTCCAGGCGTCGTATTTTCGAATCGTTGCTTATCGACAGTTGAAACTGTTCCTGAGAATGGCGCTAAAAGTTCTGTGTAACCTAGCTTGCGTTTTGCCGCCGCCAAATTCGCCGATGCGAGCTTGTAGTTAGCCGTCAGTTGGTCGTGTTCTGATTGCGATAACATTTCGCTGCCAAACATCTCAGTACCACGGGCCAACTGTTTGCTCGCCAGTTTGAATTGAGATTGAGCATCAGTCAGATCTTGGACGTACGTTGCGTTATCTAAGGTGGCTAATAACTGCCCTTTTTCGACATTGTCGCCCGCTTCTACTAATACTTGTTGAATCTCGCCTGCTAGCTTAAATGCCAAGGGAGTCAATTCAGCTGGCATCACCTGTCCATTAAAACTTCTGAACAGATTAGTAAGCGGTGCGCCAACTTCAAAGGTAGAAACCAACAAAGGTGGTTGTTCACGGTGAACAGCTTCATTGTTACAGGCTTGAAGTAACAGAACCGACGCGACAACAACTGATAATTTTGAAAGGTTCATTAAATACCGCCCTCACGAAGCCAAGCTTTTACTTGTTGTCCGTCTGATAACACATCCACACCCGCTTCAACGATAAGGTCACCAGACGACAATCCGTCGATAACCTTGCCTTGCTCATCAAGAAGGACTTGTACTTTAGAAATCAGTTGAGAGTCAGGGTTATAACGCCATAGTTCACCATGGGCTACGTCTTTGTTTAACCAAGCTGAATCCACAATACCAATGCCGTAGTCAGATTTACTTTTCTGAACTTCAACTTGCGCTGTCATACCAGAAAGTAGATTGATGCCTTCTGGCTTTTCGATAGACACAACCGCTTGGTAGCTGTTGGTATCTTCATCTGGTTGCGTTGAGATTTCTTTAAAGCGAGTCGGGATACGAATGCCGCGGTGGCTGTCCATCACAACCCACATGTTTGAGCTCGTTAGGTCTTGAATAGAACGGTCTTCAAGCTTTGATACTGGAATTGAAAACGTCACATCCATTTCACTGTGATTCAAAATATTCAGTACAGGCTGCTTTTCTGCGATCAATTGATATTGCTTTCCAAACACCATCGATACCACGCCATCGAATGGAGCAACTAAGGTAGTGTAGCCAAGGTTTGTTTTTGCTTGGTCCAACTCAACTTCAGCGGCAGTAAAGGTGTTTACGGCTTGGTCGTAGTAATCGGTACTGACCAGTTTTTTCGCATACAACTCAGAAGCTTGTTTGTATTGGCTGTTCGCCAGATCAAATTTAGCTTGGGCTGCGTCAACGGCAATACGGTAATCCGTCGCGTCTAATACGGCTAACACCTGACCTTTCTTCACTTCTTGTCCCATACGAACATCGAAGGTTTCTATATCTCCACCCACTTGGAAAGAAAGTGCCGCACGGTCGGTTGCATCAACCTTTGCAATGAAGCTATCGAGATCAATATCAGTCTGTTGTGGGATTTCGAACAGCTTGACTGGCTTGATTACCTGCACATTTTCCTCTGACTGAACTTTGTCACATCCAGTTAGAGAGCCTGCGAGCAATAGTGCTGCAATAACAGCTCCCATGCGCTTGCTCGATATGGCATTGATCGACAAATTGAACTGCATGATGCCTCTCCGTTTAATTATTATGATTTATTACACAGGTGGGCAGTATATTTAATATTAAATAATTCTCAAGCTTTACTTTCCACTTGTGCAGTATTTTTTATTTCAGTAAAAACAGTGTAGAATGTTGTAATCAGGTAATTATGTGAAATGAAGATGACCGAAAAGAAACAAGGTAGAAGAAGCGCAAAAGACGCTGAAGAGACTAGATTTTTGATCATGGGTGTTGCTGCGGATATGTTCTGTGAGCAGGGTTATGATAGCGTTTCGCTTCGTAACATCAGTGAGAAAGCCGGTGTATCGCATAGCCTTATTCGCCACCACTTTGGCAGCAAAGAAAAAATCTGGCATGCGATAAGCGATTGTTTACACGCCTATTTTCAGTCTTATATTGCTAAGATTATGGAAGAGTTACCAAAAGGCGTCGCACCAAACATTACTATCTATTTATTTAGTATGCGCCTCTTTAGCAACATGATTCACTCACGAAAACCGATGCAACTTATCACTGACTCTGTTCGTCAAAAAGATAACTTGGTCGATTACTTTATCGACAATGTTGGCGATGTCGAAAAAGAAATCAACATGTTAGCTGAACAGTATAACGATGCGAATCCAGAGAGCTTGATCAACATTTATGAGATTAAGTGGCAAATGATCATGTATGCGCACGGAGCAGTATGTCTCACTCCCTTTATGGAAAGCACTTGGAATGAAGGTGATATGGTCACCTCACCCGAAGACGCCCTACTTAAGCATTGGCACCTTTTCAACACGCAGATGGTAAGCAAGTTCAATATTGGTGAAGAGTGGGTTCTAAATCCAACCTCGATTGAAGAGCTGATTTATGAAGTGCCCTGTGTATGGAAGTGCAACCAAGAACATCATTAATCCAGTGTTTTTATCTTCCTTGGTCGTAATTTGATTTACTTGAAACAAAAATGCGCCGTTACAGAACTAACTGCAACGGCGCATTTTTATATGTAGAGATCTTTAAACTAGAGCTTTGTCCAGCTTTTTAGCGACGAGCTTTACCGCGATTTTGATGAATCTTAAGCTTTGCTTTCATCTTACGTTTTTCTGATGAACGGCTCTTGCTGCGACCACCACGATCGGGGGCTAGATCTTTTTCTAGGCTTGGTTCAAAGCCCTCCAGCCACTCTTGAGGCAAGCGCGTATCAAGTAATCGCTCAATGTCACCCAATAGGTAAGCTTCATCCTGACTCATCAAAGAGATCGCTAAGCCGCTGTTACCCGCACGGCCAGTACGTCCGATGCGGTGAACATAATCTTCTGCTTTAAATGGCATGTCATAGTTCACAACTTGTTCTAGCTGCTGAATATCAATACCACGAGCTGCCACGTCGGTTGCGATCAACGCACGAACTTTGCCTGACTTGAAATCGTCTAGGGCTTTTTGACGCGCACCTTGGCTCTTATCGCCATTGATTGATGCCGCTTTAATGCCGTCTAACTTAAGCTCTTTAACGAGAGCATCAGTGCCCTGCTTAGTCTTTGTGAACACCAACACTTGTTGCCAGTTTTTTGAACCAATCAAATACGCTAATAGCTCACTTTTACGCGACTTATCTACCGGGTAAACCATCTGTGTTACGGTTTCAGCGGTGCTGTTTTTTGGCGTAACTTGGATTTCACTTGGCTTCTGCATCATACGGTGTGCAATCGCTTTGATTTTGTTATCAAACGTTGCAGAGAAGAACAGAGTTTGACGCACTTCGTTCATGCGAGAAAGAATACGCTTAATGTCAGGCATGAAGCCCATATCTAACATACGGTCAGCTTCATCCAGTACCAGTACTTCCGTTTGGCTCAACATGATGTTTCTAGTGAACATGTGATCAATAAGACGACCAGGCGTCGCGACAAGAATATCTGCGCCACCGCGTAAGTTATCAGTTTGCACCTTCATGCTAACGCCGCCGTAAGCCACCACGACTTTAATGTCGGTGCCCTTTGCGTAGCTAGTTAAGTTATCGAAAACCTGTTGTGCCAATTCACGAGTTGGCACTAATACAAGCGCACGAACGAGCTTAGGGTTCGGAATAACGTTGTCTTTTGTCTCGATTAATCTTTGAATAATCGGTAAACCAAACGCAGCCGTTTTACCTGTACCCGTTTGAGCACCAGCAAGTACATCTTTGCCTTCTAATACCAATGGAATTGCTTGTTCTTGAACACTGGTAGGAGCCGTAAAATTAAGCTCAGACAACGTGGCAAGAAGATGCTCAGATAATCCTAGTTGGTTAAAAGATTTTGTAGATTCAGACATAGTATGATGCTCAAAGATTAAATAGGCGCGGATTGTAGCAAACCTGCATTACGCTGTTTACCTTTCCTTTTGATTTTTCTTCATTTGAAGCGCATTAAACTGCTTAGCTTCCTCTAAAACGTTGGGATAAAGCTCATTAAAGTGACACTGCAATGTATCATAGTGACGTTCGAGGTCATCGTAACATGCCTCGAGCATACCGAGCTTAGGCCTTCTCAACGCCATTCGCTGCAACACCACCTCTATAGATGACATGTCTTGATAGCTCTCTAACCATCTATGCTCAGCCATTTTCTGATGAACCATAACGAAATTTTCAGGCCAGTGTGGCTCTTGATGTTCAAAGATCTGCTCATGGCTATCTAAACAAAAACGCTCTAATGTCTGCTGTGAAAACTGATCCCAATGATTGGCTAAGCAGTGATCCCAAAATACATCGAGTGCGATAGGCGCAAAGCGTCGTGTTTGGTCTGAGAAAAGTGATTTTGCAGAACGAGATACATCATGACGATCAGTATAGCTATCAACAAATCGATGAAGCCTAATACCGTCAGAAAGGGAATCAGAATAGTGTTTATTAGGGTCGCCTTTAACAAAATCACCTAACAGGTTACCTGCTAAGTTGCTGTTACAGTGCTTGGCGATGTGAAGGTGTGCGAGAAAGTTCATTGAACCTCATTAAAGTATCGAGAACTAAGTAACATGGTAAACGTACTCGTTTATCTTCGCGAACTTTAATGAGGATAGTTTTGGTATGACGTGTGAGCGAATACGATTTGCTCAGTTTAGAATTGTTTGCTTTGAGAAGCTTTAGCTAAGAAAACTTTTAGCTTTAAAACGTTTCAGTTGAAACTGAATTAAAGATCTTAAAAGCTTAGTTCGAAGACTTGAAAAGCTCTTCTGCTAACTGTTTCACTGTCTGCTCATAGTCAGACAAATCAATGCCAATTTCCATAGCATCTAACAACTCTAGACTTTCGTCATTATAAGATTGGTCACTCATTGTGCCCCCTCTATTCCTTGATGTGGACATGATGTCCGATTAACTAGTGCACCATCTTGGACTTATATTATGTCACTTTGATGAACGCACTCTACTCTACCCATTCCATATTCATAGCTTAAAGCTACTCGCGATCATTAACGCTTTTTTGCGCTAAAGGGGTATACGCGAACGACATATGTACTGCCACCTTACACCAAGTACAACAAATTACTCTATAAATTTTGAAACCGATCATGGTCAAACGTTTGCTTTGCTCATTTGAATGCTGACACGCCCCTTTGTGTAAATATTAATTTACAGTGGATGTTTTTAATTACAATAAGAATTGCATTTGGAATTAAACTCAATCAGAATACTTCAAAATCGAGATATTCTTTGGGTTTATGCGCTTAAGCTAGAAGAATTACAATGAAAACACACCCTAACGTAAAGAATTATATACAATGAATAAATCAAAGGTTTTTGGTAGTACTTTGATCATTGCAGGCACAACCATTGGTGCTGGCATGCTCGCTCTTCCACTTGCTTCTGCAGGTATTGGCTTTTCAACTTCACTTTTCTTGATGCTGGGTTTATGGGCGTTAATGGCTTTTACTGCGCTATTAATGGTAGAGCTTCACCAATTCGCAGAATCTGACGCTACCCTACACACGTTAGCTCATACCATTTTGGGGACAAAAGGAAAGTGGATTGCGAGCTTCGCGGTGATGTTTCTTTTCTACGCTCTGTGTGCGGCATACATAGCTGGCGGCGGTGCGCAATTTAACCAACGAATTTCGGATATCGCGGGTATCGAACTTAATGCTCAAATCACCACGCTTCTATTTACCCTATTAGTTGCCGGCGTTGTTACGATTGGTACACACAGTGTTGATAAAGTTAACCGCGTTTTGTTTGGCTTAAAGCTTATCGCGATGGTTTTGGTACTCAGCTTCCTAGCGCCAAACATTACCTCTCAATACTTAATGAGCATGCCTTTACAGCAAGGCCTGATTGTTGCGGCTATTCCGGTTGTGTTTACCTCTTTTGGTTTCCACGGCAGCATCCCATCAATTGTTCGATACCTAGATGGTGACGTTCGTTCTTTACGTAAGGTAATGATTATTGGCTCGGCACTGCCTCTGGTTATCTACGTTTTCTGGCAAAGTGTTACTTTGGGCGTGATTAGCCAAGAGCAGTTGTTGTCTGACACAAGCTTGGGCGCGCTATTAGTCTCGCTATCGCAAACGGTTCATCAATCCAACCTAAGCGTGATCGTCGGTGTGTTTGCAGACCTTGCACTGCTGACATCTTTTATTGGTGTGAGCTTGGGCTTATTTGAATTCATGGGCGACTCACTGAGCAAGAAACTAGGTAACGCAAAACGTGTTAAGACAGCTGCTATCACCTTCTTACCGCCACTGGGGTTTGCCTTATTTTACCCACAAGGCTTCATCATGGCTTTAGGCTACGCCGCCATTGCACTTTCAGTGCTCGCGATTCTGTTACCAACAGTGATGGTCTACAAGGTTCGTTACACTGATTTCTCTGTCAAACCACAATCTTCAGAAGCCAGTTACCAAGTGTTAGGCGGTAGCAAAGCGTTGTTTTTAGCAGGTAGCGTTGGCGTATTTATCATTGCCATTCAAGTTCTTATTTCAGTAGGGTTACTGCCTTCTTTAGGCTAATAAACCTATACAGAACTAATTTATTTGATTCAGATCTCATAAATGACATATCACTATCATTAATTTTCACAATTAGTCGATTGAAGTCACATTTTTATTGAAGTCGGTTATTTAGAGTCCACGGTAAAGGATTTACCGTGGAGTTTTTATGAAAGAAGTACAATTTCGAACGATAGACAAACTGTTTATTAAGATGTCGATCAACGACAAGTTTTGGGTCATTTTCTTAATCTTTTTTGCCGCTCTGGCAAGCCTAGCTGGACTGAACTACGTCAACAAAATGGAACACATTGACGTAACTGCAAAACAGCAGGTCGAGTATCAACTGCAAGGCATTTTATCAGCATCAGATTCCCCGGCATCTGTTCGCTCTGTTAGCCAGCAAACTCGCGCTCAACAAACCACTATTTCAAATAATGGTTCTGTGACTGCCACAGCACTCGCACAAGATGGCAACTACTACTCACTTACCGTTTCAACTAACGATATACAGAATCAAAAGCAGCAAGCACTGTACACTTTATTACTGAGCTTCTTGTGGTGTGTGCCTTTTGGTCTTTTCTGTTACTGGGTAGCGACTTTCCTAGGCGGCGCACTTTGGGTTCTTTATTCAACGACTCAAAAGATTGGTGATGGTGACTTAACATCACGCCTTGGCTTCCACCCTGGCCGTGATGAGTTCGGCACGATTGGTTGTGCGCTTGACCGTTCAATGGACACGCTTAGTGAGTTAGTCAACAACGTAAACCACAGTGCAGCAACGCTAAGCGAAACATCGGCTTCTTTCGAAACTGAGATGAAGCGCAGCGAAACACAAATCATGAGCCAAAATGCCTCTCTAGACTCTGTAGCGACAGCAATGGATCAGATGACAGCTTCGGCAAATGAAGTCTCTAACATCTCTGCACGCTCAACTGAACAAACAGAACAAGACGCGCAGCAAATCAACGATAGCCACGCGAAGGTTCAACAGGCAATCTCGGAAATCACCACCCTTTCTTCTTTGATTGAGCAAACCTCATCTTCTGTTACTAGCTTGAATGTGAATACGAGCCAAATTAACGAGGTCATCACGACGATCAATGCTATTTCAGAGCAAACTAACTTACTTGCTTTAAATGCCGCGATTGAAGCCGCTCGTGCGGGCGAGCAAGGCCGAGGTTTCGCTGTTGTTGCTGATGAAGTAAGAACACTGGCAAGCCGCACTCAGTCGGCTACTGTAGAAATCCAAGCGATGATTGAACGCTTACAGCAAGAGAGCCAAAATATCGCGAAGATCACCGAACAGACGGTTGACCAAGCGCAAACCAGTAGCCAGTTGATTTCAAACATTGGTCACGACGTAAACTCGATTGCAGATTCAGCTCAAGCACTAATGGACATGAGTATCCAAATCGCAACATCAGCCGATGAGCAAAGTAACGTTGCCAATACGATTGCAGCAGAGCTTAACGATATTCGAAGCCAATCCGATGTGATTAAAGACGTGGCTCAGAATTCTTCAAATGGCGTATCTAGGCTAACAGAAGCGTCGGTTTCTCTATCTCAGACATTGGCACGCTACCGAACTTAAGGATCAACTGGTGAACTAGCGGCGTGAATTGAAAACAAACTAATGAGGACTCGTAATGGGTCCTTTCTTTTTGGCTTTTGTTTAATAACATTACAAGAACCATGGTCAATAACGATGACATTATCAATTACCATGAAGCAAGTCGCAAAGGAGAGATTAAGAAGTGTCAGAACTGTCTAATATTCGAGCTTAGGAGTAATCTAATTGAACGGGTCTTTTTTCGCTTACCCCCTTGCTGCAGGTGACACATAATGAATAAAACAGAAACACCAAACACCGACGACATTACATGCCCTTTATGCCAACACGACGAGTATCTGCTTTCAGAAAGTGGAGAAAAGTTTACTTGTGCATCTTGCGGTTTCCACACCAAACAATTTAGTAAGGTAGTCAGACTTCAACTAAGCTCTACCCCACCAAAGCTGCAGAATTCGATATACCAACATTTGAGCAGTGCTTGCCATTAATCCAAACTGAAATTTCTTCTAAACTGTAGATATCCTGAGCCGCGAGTTCTGCTGAGTCGGCTTCGGGATCTACGATTGCTTCATCAATACTCGGGCGTAATCGAAACGATTGGATACCCGCGCGAACACCAGCCTCAATCCCTTTCAACGTATCATCCACGTAGATGCACTCATTTGGCAGAAAGCCCATGTTCATGGCCGTGTACATGATTAGATCAGGCTCTGGCTTCCAGCTGTTAGCATCAAAAGCTGAGAACACTTTGCCTTTGAAGTCGTCTAGCATGCCTGTCATCGCCAATGAAGATTCAACTCTAGATTTTGGTGCATTGGAAGCGATACAAAACTCGATATCTTGTTGTTTGAGAAATTCAATAAGTTCGATAGCGCCATCCATCGGCTTTAAATGACGCTGGAACAGTGCTTCTAATTCAGTGCGATATAACGGTTCAAGTGTATCAATCGAGATAGATAGCCCATGACGTTCTTGTGTATCCATTAAGATGTCGGCTAGCTTCCCGCCTTGAAAGTGCGCATAGCAGTCGTTGACGTTTAGCTCCGCCCCAAAGCCAGTGAAAACGTTCACCAAAGCCTGGCAGCACAGCTTTTCACTATCGATAAGTGTTCCGTCACAATCGAAAATCACACATTTAGTCTGTTCTAACCGCATAGGTATCTCACTCAGATTGAATCCAAGTTTTATCCTATAGTGTTCTTTCAATGCGCGAGATGATTGAGGTAACAGTTTGCAGATACAGGCTTATTTCTCTTCGCGAAATATGGAGTTGATCACTTTATCGCTCGACATAAGCAACAGTTTTCATCAAATGACCCCAGATTCTACGAAATCAAAGACTGCGAGGTTTACATAAGTGACTCAATTTCAGGGGAAATATAAATCACTACTTCCTAGCCGGATCGTGGTGAATAGATAAAGAAGCCAAGACGTATAGGCCACTCAGATAAAGCAACGGTTAGCTAACAACCGACTCTTCTAAGACCTTAGCTTCAAACGAAGGTGAAGACGCATATTCTATAGTTCCAGTATCGGGATACGAATCTCGGATAGCGACAAACTCGGGTAAGTGTTTCAGTAGCAATTTAGTCAGCTGAGGATCAAACTGGTAGCCACACTCTCGCTCGAACAAATCGACCACCATCTCTAACGGCCACGGTTCTTTGTAGCAACGTGCACTAAGCAGCGCATCAAACACATCGGCTACGGCAGTGATACGAGCAAACAGGTGTATTTCATCACCCACTTTTCCATTCGGGTATCCAGCACCATCCCAACGCTCGTGATGTTCGTTAGCAATGATTGCCGCGAGGTTGGTAATATCACCCGCTCCGCTCTTTAGTAAGTTATAGCCAGCCGTAGTATGAAGCTTCATCACCTCCCACTCTTGGTCGGTTAATTTCCCAGGTTTATCCAAGATTGATTCAGGGACTGAAATCTTACCCACATCGTGCATTGGGCTGATGATCTCAATCATCTCGACCTCGCGATGGCTCAAGCCACGATACTTAGCAAGCAATGCAGACAACTTGGCTACACGCTTAACGTGATTACCTGTTTCGCCAGAGCGGGTTTCAATCGCTTCACCGAGAACATGAATCATATCCTTTTGGATATTCAAGGTCTGTTTCTGAAGCTTTAAGATTCGTTTGTTCTTATTGGCCAACTCTTTCTTTTGGCGCAGAGTGACAAATTGCATCAAGATGATCAGGCTCAAACCCGCAATCACCATCGATAGCCCTAATAACAACTGGAAGTTTTTACGAATAAAGGATGAAGGCTCGTTAATGAATACCGCTTCGTCAGGTAACGCGTTTGCACTAATCCCGTATCGCTTCATTGCAGGGTAATTAAATACAAAACGCTTAGTGTCTCCGGGAGTTAACGGTGTCGTAAAACCCAGAGGAAGGTATTTATCTAATGCATCGACAGCCTCTTCACCCATGCTTTGTGAGTGATTAACGTAACCACCGAGTACATCACCCGAAATATAGAACTGCCACAAAGCAAACACCGGAGCTGCACTCGCTTTTGACAACGTATCCGCAATCTCTTGGTAAGTGTGATAAACCCCTTGCTTTAACTCGGTGTTGTAATGACTGAGTAATACCGCATCGTCCGCAGAGATCCCTTCCAAAAATTGGCTTGTATGTTCAAGCGACAAATCGCGAATTTCTATGAGGTTAATATTCGGAAATTCAGCCATCATTCTGTTCATTTCTTTATGAATCAGCTCAGACGTGACACTGTAATCATTTACAAAATAGAGATTCTTTAGATTAGGTCTTAATTTGGAGATCAGCTTAATATTAACGTCTATCTGATCGTTCTCATAAAGCACGGTTGCTCTGTCAGACACCGCGTACATGTCAGTGCTGAAATCATTGATGCCGGCTGCAACGACAGGTGTGGAGCGATCAATCAAATTAGGCAGAGATTCAAGAAAATTGGCCGCGTTATCGTCCGTCGCGATTACGCCATCAAACTTATAACCTGCATATTTCGAACGTAAGTAGTTCCCGAGAGAATCATAGTACTCTGAGCTGTGGACACGCTTTGAATCCAAATACTCTATTGAGAGTTTAACTTCGGTTTGAGACTGGCTGAACGCACTGTCTATCCCTTTTTGGAAGTCAGCAGTCCATTGGTAAGAAGGTTCGTATGAGTGTAAAACTAGGATGCGCTTTATATCCCAGTCGTTAGCAACGCTGAGTGAAGAATAAGCGCTAACACACAATACAGCGATTGATATCAATAGCTTGTACATACAATACCCTTTAAATAAGACGGGGTATTGTACTTAGATTAACGCTTTGTCAAAGAATCTTTAGTTCTCGATCCACACTTTATCGCAAGAAGCATGATCTTGTGCCCAAAAATCGTGTAACTGCTTAGCAAAGTTGTTGATACTTTGACCATTTTCAGCAACGACATCCGAGATCAATAGGGAACCATCCGCTTCTGTGACGATAGCGCTCGCCACAACTTCACCGTTTTGAGTACCAATATATAATACATGATCGTCAGAAAGCATAATTTGGCTCAAGAACTCAAGCATGTGTGCCCTTTCGATTTCATCTTGGTAAACGCTTGCTTGGTTGAGTGAAAATAGCACGGTCAATTTATGGAAATCGACTTTATGCAGTTCATCAATTTGGGAAGGAGTTTGATCTTGTGCTAGGAGTTGGTATGTCTTGGATGGAAGTTTGCTTTGATAAAGTTCACGGCCGAGGAGGCTCTCTTTTGCGGGGTAAGCAATATCGAGCTGACTAAATAGCCATTGGTTTTTCTTGTGTGCAATTTCAGGTATTTCGTTATTCATTCTTTTAGTACCTACGGTTAGTATCCCCAAATATCGCAGTTATTTGGAAGACATACGGTCGGCTGAGGTGCCGAGCTACAAGCAGAGAGCATACAGAGCATGACCAAGGCCAACAAGTACTTTAAATGCTTCATATTTTTCATTATCCAACAACATCCTTTAAGAACTTAACGAAAAGCTCTACACTCGTATCCAAGCTTTCAATATCCTTATAGTAAACAGAACTATATAAATAAAAAGGACTTCTTATGAAAAAAGCCTTAATAGCAGCAGGTATCGTGACAATGTTAGCTGGCTGTTCGGACAACGAGGTTGGCGACGTCTCACTGGGTTTCTTCACAATGAAGGATATCAAGATGTCTTCATTAGATGACGATAAGATCGCGGGTGTTACCTGTCATATCGCATCAATCGAAGCAAACCTTAGCCTTTCTGATCCAAGTGATAGCTCTATATCTTGTCGTCAAACAGGTGAAATTACACCAGAAATGATTGCTCAAATAGACAAGAGTAAGTCTGGCGAAGTGGTATTCAAGCAATCGAAAAGTATCTTCTTTAAAACAATGAAGGTTCGTCGTATCTACGATGCAGAGAATCAGTCGCTGCTTTACTTGTCTTACACCACCAAAGAAACAGAAGGTAGCTTCAAACACAGCCTTTCAACTGTTCCACTATGGGGTACAGAGGCTTACGTTGATCCAGCGACGTTAGTACAGCCAACCGAGTAGTTTCAAACATATAGTTAGTTGAATCACCTGTACAGACATTGTGCAGGTGATTCAAAATGTAATAAAAATGAAAGAAACAGAAACAAAATGTGATATCATGCGGCAAAATTTTTTCACTGTATTTTTCATATGAAGTTTCCTGGACAGCGTAAATCTAAGCACTACTTTCCAACTCACGCACGTGATCCGTTGGTCAACCAAATTCAACAAACGCCTAAGCTTCACCGCGCAACGATTGTGGGTGTTGGCCAAACGATTGTTGATATCGAAGCCCGTGTTGACAACGAGTTCCTAGAAAAATACGAGCTGAGTAAAGGTCACTCACTGGTATTGGAAGAAAGTAAAGCAGATGCGCTGTATGAAGAGTTAGTTGAGCGCGGTTTGATCACGCATCAATATCCTGGCGATACTATCGGCAACACACTGCACAACTATTCCGTACTTGCGGACAGCAAATCTGTCCTGCTTGGCGTAATGTCTAAGAAGATTGAAGTTGGCTCATTTGGTTATCGTTACCTTTGCCGCACTTCTTCTCGTATGAATCTAAACCACCTTCAAACTGTTGATGGTCCAATTGGTCGTTGTTACACGCTGATTTCTGAAGATGGCGAACGTACGTTTGCAATCAACGAAGGCCACATGAACCAACTTCTTCCAGAAAGCATTCCTGAAAAAGTCTTCGAGAAAGCTTCTGCATTGGTTGTGTCGTCATACCTAATGCGTGGCAAACCTGAAGATCCGATGCCAAAAGCGGTACAAAAAGCGATTGAATACGCGAAAGCGCACAATGTGCCTGTTGTACTAACACTTGGTACTAAGTATGTGATCGAAGGCAACGCTGAATGGTGGCAAGAATACCTGAAAGAAAACGTAACCATCGTCGCGATGAACGAAGATGAAGGTGAAGCGCTAACGGGTGAAAAAGATCCTCTATTGGCTGCTAACAAGGCACTTGAGTGGGTTGACCTAGTTCTATGTACTGCAGGCCCTATTGGTCTATACATGGCAGGTTACACTGACGAACCAGCGAAACGCGAAACCACACTGCCATTGTTACCGGGTAACATCCCTGAGTTCAATAAATACGAATTCAGCCGTGCGATGCGTAAGCAAGACTGTAAAGACCCAGTAAAAGTGTACTCTCACATTGGCCCTTACCTAGGTGGCCCACTTGAGATTAAGAATACCAATGGCGCTGGCGATGGTGCACTTTCAGCACTACTTCACGACATGGCAGCAAACAGCTACCACCACGTGAATGTACCAAACTCAGAGAAACACGAGCACACTTGTCTAACTTACTCTTCACTGTCTCAAATTTGTAAGTACGCAAACCGTGTAAGCTACGAAGTGTTGACTCAGCACTCTCCTCGCCTTTCTCGTGCATTACCTGAACGCGAAGATAGCTTAGAAGAAACATACTGGGATCGTTAATCGACCATATTAGGCAGTTACCTCTTAAAGGTTAACGCCAAGTGAGATTACCCATTCCTTGAAGGGCTGCTATATGCAGCCCTTTTTGTATTCAACACCAATATAACGGCAGCTGAAGTTAATCATATCGAATATTTTGCTCGTTTAAGATTTGATCTCGCGCAATGACTCTTTAGATCTGTTATCTTCCAGCACATAATTCGTGTGGTTTGCCTTTACTTGGCAAATTTATACAGTACTATCGCCACGCAAACGTTTACGTACCACCTTTCGGTTCTGATATAAGGATCAAATATGCTGTCTGATATTGATATTTGTCGCTCTACTCCCCTTAAAAACATCAGTGAGGTTGCCAAGCAAGCTGGCCTGCACCACAACGAACATCAGCCATTAGGGCAATTCAAATCTAAAGTGTCTCTCACATCACTTGAACGCCTCGCCAACCAACAAGATGGTAAGTTAGTCGTAGTCACGGCGATCACACCGACACCTCTTGGTGAAGGCAAAACCGTCACTACTATCGGATTAGCACAAGGCCTCGCAAAGATTAACCAATCTGCAATGGCCTGCATTCGTCAGCCTTCAATGGGCCCGGTATTTGGTGTAAAAGGCGGCGCAGCGGGCGGTGGTTACTCTCAAGTTGCCCCTATGGAACAATTAAACCTGCATCTCACGGGCGATATTCATGCTGTTACGGCCGCTCACAACCTCGCCTCCGCCGCCATTGATGCACGTTTGTATCATGAACAGCGTGAAGGGTTAGACGCCTTTGAAACGCGCTCAGGCTTAAAAGCACTGAATATCGACCCAAGTAGAATCGTTTGGCGACGTGTACTTGACCATAATGATCGCGCATTACGCATGATCACGGTTGGCAAGAACGAAGCAGACAAAACAATTAACGGCTTTGAGCGAGAAGATGGATTTGATATCTCAGCCGCTTCTGAACTAATGGCCATTCTTGCTCTAGCCAATGACCTTCAAGATTTGAGAAAGCGCATCGGACGAGTGGTACTTGCTTACAACAAACAAGGCTTGCCGCTAATCGCAGATGACTTCAACGTTGCAGGCGCAATGACCGTAACCATGAAGGATTCTATTGAACCAACATTGATGCAAACCCTTGAAGGCGTCCCTACCCTAATTCACGCCGGGCCTTTCGCGAACATCGCACATGGTAACTCTTCAATTATTGCCGATAAGATAGCGTTAAAACTGAGTGACTTTGTTGTGACCGAAGGTGGTTTTGGCTCAGACATGGGTTTTGAGAAAGCATGCAACATAAAAGCGAAAGCGTCGAACAAAAAGCCCGATTGCGCTGTGGTTGTTGCAACATTACGTGGATTAAAGGCCAACTCTGGTTTATACGATTTGAGACCGGGCACTCCATTACCAGATTCAATTTTTAATGATGACCAAGACGCGCTAATTGCAGGCTTTGAGAACCTAAAATGGCACATCAACAACGTTAAGCAATACCAAGTGCCTACAGTTGTTGCGATTAACCGATTCCCACAAGACTCAGCGCAAGAGCTCGATGCTTTGAAGCAGATGATCACCGACTTCGATCCAAGCGTTAGCGTTGAAGTAAGCGAAGCATTTGGTCAAGGTGGCGAAGGGGCAACTCAACTGGCTCACGCTGTAGTAAAAGCTTGCCAAAAACAGAGTGAATTTAAGCCTTTGTATCACTCAGAGCAAGGCCTAGAAGAAAAGCTGATGGCAGTTGCTGAAGTTGGCTATGGCGCGGCAAGTATTTCGCTATCTCCACTGGCTAAAAAACAGCTGGCTGAATTCAAACTTCATGGCTATAGCGACCTATCGGTTTGTTTGGCAAAAACACCACTATCAATCTCGACAGAAGCACACATTAAAGGTGCACCAACCCAATTTGACGTGCCTGTTAGAGAACTAAAATTGTGTGCTGGTGCTGGCTTTATTTACGCGTTGTGCGGCAATCTGATGACCATGCCAGGCTTGCCTGACAAACCGGCATTCATGTCGTTAGATATTGATAGTAATGGAAATATCGTTGGCCTAAGCTAGCTGCCCTTAGTTAGATAATCGGCAATTAATCGCGATTAATTTAGCTTAGGTTTCGGAGCAGTGTTCTATATTGAGTAATCATTTACTAACGAAGTGATTGCTCAACAATCAAGCTTAAATGCAAAAAGTTGCACTTAAATCGTAGTTATATGCGAATCTTGTCTTAACTTCTCGGTCAAGATCACATTAAAAACCCTATAAAATATATAGTATTGCGCTGATTCTTTGAGGACAGTGATGAATACAAGTATAAAAAAACTAGTCAGCCAATTTCTATGTACCATCTTTGCCCTAGGACTAGTCCCTGCCCTCTACATCAATTCTGAACTTGACAGAATTGATGCTCAGCACACTCTAAATATTAAGCAGTCTAGCCAAAATCAAATCGAATACAGCTTTCATGAACTCGCTGTTATTGTTGAGCAAATCTCTAACTCTGTTCCTTCAATCGCCGACTCTCAAACACTACTCCGAGCGATTCGAGAACCTTCTATTATCCATAAAGAAACCCTGCAAGATCTTTGGGTGATGTTAGCTCGTGGCCAAAAATACTATTCTCAGCTTCGTTACCTCGATCTAGCTGGCAACGAAGTGTTTCGCGTTAATTATAAAGACAATCAAGCAATCGTGGTTCCAGATAGTGAACTGCAGAACAAGTCTTCGCGTGATTACTATGAGGTACTACAGCAATTAAAGATTGGTGAGATTAGCTCTCGCGGTATTGATCTTGAAGTCGAAAACGGAGAGATCGTTCGCCCTTTGATTCCAGCACTACGCATTATGACGCCAGTCGCTGAAAACAACCGCATTATTGGTTACTTCATCGCAAACCTGAACATGCTTGAGATTTATAAGCGCCTTCACTATCAAATTGGTGCATCTTCTGCTGTTCCTATTATTCTCAACAAAACCGGACACATAATCATGGGGCCGGATCCTACGGAATCTTTCGGACATGTAATTGAATCACGTTCAGAGCAGACTTACGCAAAGTTATACCCTGAGCTTTGGACTGCGATTCAAGACAAGACATCTTCGAGCTATTTCGATGGTGAGAACTGGTATTTTCATTCCGACATCAGCCCTAAAATCAAACAGTTTGAAAGCCCTATTTACATGGTTCTTCACATTGAAAATCAGCAGTTCAGCAGTCAATACCGACAAGAAAAACAAGCGATCGTCGTTCAGATCATCACCTTGTCTTTCTTGATTTCGATGATCTCCGCTGGCTTCGTATTGTGGAACAGCAACCACAAGAAGAACAGTATCGAGAGCCAACTTGCTAAGGCCGCAATGAATGGCATGTCTGCCTTGGTGATTACCGACAGAAACAACCGAATCATCAAAGTAAACCAAGAGTTCACCCGTGTGAGTGGCTACGAGTTAGAAGACGTAAAAGGCCGCCAACCGTCCATGTTTGCCTCTGGTCGCTACAACGAAGAGTTCTACATCAAGATGTGGAGCATCATCAAAGAGAAAGGCATGTGGGAAGGCGAAGTGGTTAATCGTCGTAAAGACGGGTCTTTGATCACGGAAATATTGCGAATCCAAACCATTAAAGACTCGAAAGACGTGATTCAGTTTTATGTCGCTTCATTTGTGGATATAAGTAAACACAAAGAGCTAGAAAACAAACTGAGAAACCTGAGTGAAAAAGATGCCTTAGCTGGGTGTTGGAACCGCCGTAAATTCGATCTTGAGCTGCGAGATGAGTGCTCTCGTGTTAATCGTTACCCTACTCGCGAACAGTCTTGTTTAGCGATTTTGGACATAGACCACTTCAAACGCATCAACGACAGATTTGGTCACGATTATGGAGATCGCGTCATTCAAACCGTTGCTCAAGTATTACAACGAGAGTGCCGAGAAACTGATTTTGTGGCTCGTATTGGTGGCGAAGAGTTTGGCGTTATTCTGCCTCATACCACAACAGAAGAAGCTGAGTATGTACTTAACAGATTGAGAATCGCAGTCAGTATTGAGCTCGATAACGTGGTGACGGTCAGTGGTGGAATTACCAACCTGACCAACGACCCTGCTCTTAACTACAAGTGCGCCGATTTAGCACTTTATGAAGCCAAAGCAGCAGGTCGAAACAGTGTGTGCCTGTTCCTAGACAGCGAAATGAGCGAAATCGCCTAACAGAAAATCAGTATTGTTCCGCTAGGCTATTAGTTTGGCGGTTTAACAACCCAATCCTTGCAATCAGCTTGGTGCAGGATAGAACTCTAGTTTGTTCCCCTCTACCACTAGAATACAATCCATGTTCGCAGCATGAGCAGCCTGCTTACCTAGGTTCGTATCTTCAAACACAACACACTGCTTTGGCTGCAAACCCATACCAAAACACGCATCTAAGAAAGTATCCGGATTTGGTTTGTGATTCTTAACGTCTGTTGCTGTCACGAGAATATCGAGCTTACTCAAGATCTCTGTCTTATCCAGTAACTGTTCGGCACTTTTACGTTGACTGCCCGTTCCGACTGCAATCTTCTTGTTACCCAGATGCTCTAACAACAGAGAGTGAGTACAAGGGATAACGTCTCCTTTGTCTTCGATAGCCGCAAACGACGCCATTTTAAACGTAGAAACCGCTTGTGGGTCGAGCGATAAACCGTATTTGCTGTTCACCTCACCGGCTATCTTATAACTCGGCATGCCACCTAAGCTATGCAGCCAAGACGCTTCAAAATGAAAGCCAAACTCTTCAGCCGTTCGCTCCCACGCCTTTACATGTGCAGGCATTGTATCGATCAACGTACCGTCCATATCAAAGATTAATCCTTCATATGCCGTTAAATCTATTTTCATCACTACTACCACTCTTAAATAAAGTTACTGATACCATAACCAATATTCAGTATCATGGCGCCATATTACCGTTCAAAATGGATGTTTATGTTACAAATATCTAACTCTGTTTCGATTCAAGACTGGGAACTCCAGTTAACAGCGATCAGAGCACAAGGAGCCGGCGGTCAGAACGTCAATAAAGTATCGAGCGCGATACATTTACGTTTTGATATCAAGCACTCTACCCTACCTGACTTCTATAAAGAAAAGCTCCTCGCACACAAAGATAGCCGCATCACCAAAGACGGTGTGATTATCATTAAAGCGCAACAGTATAGAACTCAGGAACAAAACCGAGATGATGCTTTAGTGCGCTTGAAAGAATTGATCTTGGAAGCGACAAAGGTTCAAAAAGTAAGACGAGCAACTAAGCCGACGCGTGGCTCTCAGAAAAGACGTTTAGAAAGCAAAAAACAAAGAAGCACCACCAAACAGCTGCGTGGAAGAGTGAGCTGATGGCTTCATGCCCTCAGAGAACACATTACCCTAGAAGTATCTGTCAATTTGACTAACGAATCGATCTATTACGCTGTTTATTTGAAAGAAAGACTACTGCTTCTTTTTGACCGACAAAATCAGCTTGATCAACAACAGGCGCTCTTCGCTGGTCAGCAGACGACTGACCGAAGCTACATCTTCCGCTGTTACTTGTGATGCGCCAACAATATCAAGCACCACATCCAAATCCGTCACTTTTAAGGTTCTAGTGATTGAACGATACTGAGACATCTTGATGTCCGCCTCTCCGCGTTCAATCCTTTGATAGGTTTTTAAGCTCATTCCTGCACTCGAGGCTAACTTTTCTTGAGACAAGTTGGCTTGTTTCCTACGCTCAATCAGCGCCAATATTATGGGTTCTTGTGACATAAGCTCATCCTCAAAAGACAGTTATGTCCTAAATTCAGCAAGAAGCAGACCATATTGACTTGTGATGGTTTACATAAGCCATCAAAGGCATATTATTCGCTTGATAAAACCGTTACGTTTCATAAACCTTCACACTGATATCAGTTGTGAACGTACAGGCTAGGTAACTTGAGTATTCAAGTGTTGGGAAATAATAAAAATTGCATATTGCGAATAAGAAAGACGTCAAATTGGAAATTGCGAATCGTTATAAAGTGGCATTTCCTTGCATTAAGCACGCATTAGAAACGGACAATACCCGCTCAGAAATTATCGCAGTGCAGCATAGGCTACTGACTTACAAAGAAGTGCTGTTGCACGGAAGTATGTTGGAAGAGAAAGAATTGAAGCAGGCCTTTTCTGCATTGAACGAAAATGAAAAAGGTGTGGCTCAAGGTGGGATTAAAAGCATCAATGCTGCGATAAAAGAGATGGATGAGATTCTAGAAAGATACAGCCGTAAAGCGGTTATCGAGCTGAGTAACTAGTTCTACAAGCAACTAACCAACTGCACACCTGCAAAAGTAAAAAATAAAAAGTCGACGCTATCTTTAAATAAAGCGTCGACTTGTTCAAAACATTGAAGATCTAACGTTTAACTGCTTTTCTAACACCAGCAATCAACATCAGCATCCCTAGCAAACCAAATGAAATACCTCCGCCACTGCTACCAGAGCCAGTTGACGCACTTGTCCCAGCAACAGCAACTCGTTTTGCCTCTGTCGCGGTAAACTGGACAGTTTCCGTGCTATCATTTACCCCTTTAGTTACATCCGTAATCCAATCTTTATAATCATATACCTCTGTAAATACAGATGTTACGCCGATGTCATCACCGCAAGTAGTCGGCCCAAAACTCGTTATACCGACCTGTTCATATGTAGAGCCATTTTTCCAAAACACCGGACCACCAGAATCGCCTTGGCATGTACCCCCGTATAAGCCATTATTCGGTCCGTTACCGTTGAAACAAATTTGTTTATCAGTGACTAACGGACCGAAAACAGCTTTACAATTAAGAGTATCAACATATGTCAGGTCAACTTGTTGTAGCAATGTCGTACCATCAACATCAGTCTCGATGTCACCATGGCCAACTGCAACGAAATCATTCGCAGCATTAAGGTATGTATCAAATTGAGGGATAACAGTTTCAGCTGAGGATTGAAGGTTAAGAGAAGCTTCTAACTTTAAAATCGCAATATCATTTCTTAATAGTTGATTGATACTGTTTGAATAATCCGTTCGATAATACACCTCAGATACTCGTACTTTCTGGATGCTACCGTTAGGGAATAGAGAAGTATCTTCCAATTGAGGAACAACTACCGTGAAAAGTTGAGCATTCTCATCACCATAAATACAGTGTGCAGCAGTCAGTACATGATAGTTATCTAAAATTGTCGCACCACAGTAAGGGCCTGTTGAGTAAACACCGTCATAATCAATACGATCAATGAACAAGCTTGCCATCGAAGGAAATTCCGTGACTGAAGCGTCGCTACCATTCACAATATAGGGTGTTACACCCAAATCAGGAGTACTTTCGTCCGTGTTTTCCGTTGCTATAACACTTGATGTGTAAATTAATGGCGTTAAAAGCCCTAAAACGGCTTTACGAACCGGACTCATTGTATGGTTTACGTTCATAGTTAACTCCTTGTAACCCCTACTACTTATTTACAAAAATGATGAATCGTCACCATAACACGTCACAATCGTGATTATAGTAAGTATTTGTAACGATATCGCCACATATCTCATTTTATAAACGAATTTTAAGTAACCGTTGTTAGTGGGTAACGTTAAAAGCAATACGTTACCAAAGACATACGCTACCAAAATCAAAAAAGCCTACCGTTAGGCTTCCCAATAAAGAGAAGCAAACAATAGGCTTTCATTTAGCTTAGTGGTTTCTCTTAAAAGAGATTAGCCACGATAGTAACGCTGAGGTACGAATGGCATTTTTTCTACTGTCATTGGTAGCTTCTTGCCACGAACTTCAGCGAATACTTCAGTGCCAATAACCGCTAGGTCAGTACGAACGTAAGCCATAGAAACAGGCTTGCCCGCGTTAGGACCCGCAGTACCACTTGTTACAACGCCAATCTTGTTGTCTTCAGCATCGAACAGCTCAGCGCCTTCACGTACTGGTGCTTTAGTCTGACCAACAAGACCAACACGCTTGCGTTGAACGTCTTTAGTCGCGATTTGCTCAAGGATGATATCAGCGCCAGGGAAACCGCCTGCACGTTCACCGTCAGTACGACGCACTTTTTGGATACCCCATAAAAGGCTAGCTTCTACCGGCGTTGTTGTTGTATCTAGATCGTGACCGTACAGACATAGACCACACTCAAGACGAAGTGAGTCACGAGCACCAAGGCCAATCCACTCTACTTCTGCTTCTGATGTTAGTTTACGAGCAAGTGCTTCAGCGTGATCGTTCGGTACTGAGATTTCGTAGCCATCTTCACCGGTATAACCACTGCGGCTTACGATGCACTCTACGCCTTCGATATCGACTTTTTGAACATCCATGAACAGCATGTCTGCAACGCTTGGTTGGAAACGAGCCAGAACTTCAGACGCTTTCGGACCTTGAAGTGCTAATAGAGCGCGGTCATCAATCACTTCCATTTTTACGTCTGCAGGAAGGTGAGCCGTTAGGTGGTCGATATCTTGTGTTTTACACGCCGCGTTCACAACAACAAATAGGTGATCGCCAAGGTTAGCAACCATAAGATCATCCATGATGCCGCCCTGTTCATTAGTAAAGAAGGCGTAGCGCTGCTTACCAGAAGGCAGGTCGATAATATCTACTGGAACCAGAGATTCTAAAACAGCGGCTGCATTTTCACCGTGTAGACGCAGTTGCCCCATGTGAGAAACATCAAAAAGACCAGCAGCGTCACGAGTGTGTAAGTGCTCTTTCTTTACACCTAGTAGATACTGAACTGGCATGTCGTAGCCAGCAAAAGGAACCATTTTTGCGCCGACTTCAACGTGAAGTGCATGCAGAGGTGTTTTTAGTAGGTCTTGATTAGCGTGTTCTTGAGTCATTTTATTCTCCATGAAGCGTTGCAGGCTTTCCAAATCGAATCTGCCGCTTATATCTCTATTTAGAGTCGCCTCTAACGATATGGGTTAACGTTAGAAACAGTAGATAGTAAAAAGTGATGTCTTCTATATAGGCTTTTATTACTAGCGATATAAAAAGAGGCTTCTGTATAAAAGCTATACGACTCACTTTCTAAGAATTCACTTCAGTAAACTTCAATCAACATGAGTAAACCGTGTTCACTATAGTAAACAAGCCTGAGTCAGTTTTACACCCTTAACAAGATTAAAACAGCTCAAAATGTGATATTTAACAATTTAAAAACAACTTTCAGTCGCATACAAAAACGCGATATTGATGCTTTTCACACCAACATCGCGTCTTTTGGCAAACGTTAGAAACAAAAGCAAACGTTTGCATTCACTATAAGAAATTCTAACTTTGTTAACTTATTTTGCAGTCACCCACAAAATCAGTGCATCTTCTGTACTAGTAGAAATCAACATATGCCCCATGTTGGCGTCGTAATACATGCTGTCACCTTCGCTCATGGGTACCGGCTCATAGAATTCTGAGTAGAACATCACATCACCAGAGATCACCATCAAGAACTCCTCACCATCGTGGCGAACCCAATCGTTATACTCTTCAAAGGTGCGTGCTCTCACTCGGCTCTTGAACGGCATCATCTTCTTATTCGAAAGTTCTGTCGCGAGCAGTTCATGCTCGTAAGTCGGAGTTGGGTGAGGTTTGCCCTGACCTGCTTTAGTTAAGTCACGACGTCCTGTGGCAACCTTTTTTCTTGGTGGCTCAAAGAGTTGCGGCATATCAATTTGCAAACCCATAGCCAATTTCTGCATCGCTTGGAACGTCGGTGAGATTTGTTCGTTCTCGATTTTACTCAGCGTAGAGCGCGCCAAACCAGTACGTTGGCTCGCCTCTTCTAACGTAATGCCCAGCTTGCTGCGGATATCTTTAATACGCTGACCGAGCCTAAGTGGTTCGATATTCTGATCTAACGTCTCTTTCGCCAACGTTAAAGATGGGTACTCATCATAAATGTCTTCTGACATAGGTCCCTCATTCATTTCTTACTTCCTGTCTATTGATTTCATTGTTGCATGAAGCGCTTTGTTGATTAAAGAGCACACAGGGAAATAAAGCGTGCTCCCTGTAGCAAAACGAGAAAATCTGTTTCCTATTGGAAATTTTTGTTGAAAATTGATTTTATCGGAGCTATGTTATCGACTTGTTAGATGAAGAGATGCTACTTCAGCTTGCAGCAAGTGATAGATTTAACATTTGTAAGAGCTGTTTTTTACCCGAAATTTTTGGGAACCAATTCGTGCTGCATTGACCCTACAACGATCGCTTTGACGCTATGGTCGTATAAATAAGAAGCAACGCACTATTTATACACCTATATAACGCAAACGATACCGATGCAGAAATCAACGTAAGACCTAATGGACTATAAAAACAATCACCATTAGCTTAATGAAAGGTCTCGACAATGAACGCTTATCAAAACCATAGCTTAGACAGTTTTTTCTCTACGAACCTATCTGCGACTGACGACGCAGTATTTGCTGGAATCCAAGCAGAGAACACTCGTCAAAACGAACAAATCGAACTTATTGCTTCTGAGAACATCGTTTCTAAAGCAGTAATGCAAGCTCAAGGCACTTGCCTTACCAACAAATACGCAGAAGGCTACCCAGGTCGTCGTTACTACGGTGGTTGTGAGCACGTAGATACAGTAGAAGCTATTGCAATCGAACGCGCTAAGCAGCTGTTCAAATGTGAATACGTAAACGTACAGCCTCACTCTGGCGCTCAAGCGAACGGCGCAGTTAAACTTGCCCTACTTCAACCTGGCGACACTATCCTAGGTATGTCTCTAGACGCTGGTGGTCACCTTACACACGGTGCGCGCCCTGCAATGTCTGGTAAGTGGTTCAACGCAGTTCAATATGGCGTAGACCGCGACACACTTGAAATCGATTACGAAGCGGTTCGCGCTTTAGCAATTGAAAGCCAACCTAAAATGATTATTGCTGGTGGTAGTGCTATCCCACGCGTTATTGATTTCGCTAAGTTCCGAGAAATCGCTGACGAAGTTGGCGCTATCCTAATGGTCGATATGGCACACATCGCGGGTCTTATCGCGACAGGTGCTCACCCTAGCCCACTACCACACGCACACGTTGTGACTACAACAACGCACAAAACACTTCGTGGCCCACGCGGCGGCATGATTCTGACTAACCACGAAGACATCAACAAAAAGATCAACTCTGCAGTGTTCCCTGGCCTTCAAGGTGGCCCATTAATGCACGTTATCGCGGCTAAAGCAGTGGCGTTTGGCGAGGCACTTGGCCCAGAATTTAATACTTATATTGATTCAGTGATCGACAACGCAAAAGTTCTTGCTGAAGTGTTGCAAACTCGCGGTTGTGACATTGTGACTGGCGGAACAGACACGCACCTAATGCTGGTTGACCTTCGTCCTAAGGGCTTGAAAGGTAACGTAACTGAAGAAGCATTAGAGCGTGCAGGGATCACATGTAACAAAAATGGCATACCATTCGACTCAGAGAAGCCTATGATTACCTCTGGCATTCGTTTAGGTACGCCAGCTGGAACCAGTCGTGGTTTTGGCACTGAAGAATTCAAACTTATCGGTGAATGGATCGGCGATGTTCTTGACGGCTTAGTTGAAAGCCCTGAAGGCAACGCTGAAGTTGAGCAACGTGTTCGCAAGCAAGTTAAAGAGCTTTGCAAACGCTTCCCTCTTTACCGTTAAACCGTTTTTAAGATTTAAATTAAAACCTCATAAATTTTTGGAGAATAAGCAATGGACAATACACTAAAGTTTGCAGACAGCCACGAGTGGGTAAAAGACAACGGTGACGGTACTGTGACTATCGGTATTTCTGAGCACGCTCAAGAGATGCTAGGTGACGTTGTGTTTGTTGACCTGCCTGACACTGACGACGAAATTGAAGCTGGCGAAAGCTTCTCTCTAGTTGAATCAGTGAAAGCTGCTTCTGATATCTACGCACCAATCTCTGGCGAAATCGTAGAAATCAACGAAGAATTAGAAGATAGCCCAGAGCTAATCAACGAAGAACCTTATGAAGGTGGTTGGATTGTTAAAGTGAAGATGTCTGATGCGTCTGAACTAAACAACCTTAAAGATGCGGAAGAATACCTAAGCTCTATCGAAGAAGACTAATAGGTAACCTCATTACGATAAAGCTGCTCTTTTGAGCAGCTTAATTTTAGGGGCTAGCTCACGGCTCCAGAGAGAAAGTAGAACATATCATGACTGAATTACTTCAAAGCCAATTACTGAAAGACTTGGGTACGCAAAACGAGTTTGTTGCTCGTCATAACGGCCCTAATAAAGCAGACCAGCAAAAAATGCTTGAAGCGATCAACGCGACTAGCTTAGAAGCACTGATCGACGAAACGGTTCCTGCACAAATCCGTCTTGAAAAACCAATGACACTTGCTGCTCCATTGAGCGAAATGGACATGCTGACCTCTCTTAAAGAGATCGCTAACCTAAACCAAGTGAAACGTACTTTCATTGGTCAAGGCTACTACAACACATTCACTCCAAACGTTATTCTACGTAACGTTTTAGAGAACCCAGGCTGGTACACTGCTTACACACCATACCAACCAGAGATTTCTCAAGGTCGTCTTGAAGCTCTACTGAATTACCAACAAATGGTAATGGACTTAACTGGTATGGAAATCGCGAACGCGTCTCTTCTTGATGAAGCGACAGCGGCTGGCGAAGCTATGACACTGTGTAAGCGTGCAGGCAAAAGCAAGAGCAAAGTATTCTTCGTTGCTGACGATGTTCACCCTCAAACACTAGAAGTTGTTAAAACTCGTGCTGAGTACATCGGTTTTGAAGTAATGGTTGGTGCTCTTGAAACACTTCCAGAGCAAGACGTATTTGGTGCGCTTCTTCAATACCCTAGTACAACGGGTGAAGTGCGTGACCTAACAGACATCATTGCGAAAGCTCAAGCAAACAAGGCTCTTGTAACGGTTGCAACTGACCTACTTGCTTCTGCTCTACTTAAGCCAGCTGGCGAAATGGGCGCAGACGTAGTTATCGGTTCAGCGCAACGTTTCGGTGTTCCTATGGGTTACGGCGGTCCACACGCTGCATTCATGGGTACTCGTGAAAAGCATAAGCGTACAATGCCAGGTCGTGTAATCGGTGTTTCAATCGATACTCACGGTAACCAAGCACTACGTATGGCAATGCAAACTCGTGAGCAACACATCCGCCGCGAGAAAGCGACATCGAACATCTGTACAGCTCAAGCACTTCTAGCAAACATGGCGTCTTTCTACGCGGTTTACCACGGTGCAGAAGGCCTACGTACTATTGCCCGTCGTACACACCACATGACAGCTATCCTAGCGGCTGGCCTGACTAAAGCGGGTTACGAGCTAACGAACAACAGCTTCTTTGATACCATCACGATCAACTCTGAAGAGAAGACAGATGCACTGTACGCGAAAGCGCAAGCAGCAGACATCAACCTTCGTCGACTTGTTGGAAAAATCGGTATCAGCTTAGATGAAACAACAACGATCGACGACGTGAACGCACTGTTCGCTATCTTCGACGTAAAAGAAGACGTTCAAGCACTATCTTCTGACATTGCATCAAACGAGTTTGCAGCAATTCCAAAAAACTGCCGTCGTGAATCAGAGTTCCTAACTCACCCAGTATTCAACACGCACCACAGCGAAACGCAAATGATGCGTTACCTAAAACAGCTTGAGAACAAAGACTTCTCACTAACGCACGGCATGATCCCACTGGGCAGCTGTACTATGAAGCTGAACGCTGCTGCTGAGATGATCCCAGTAACATGGCCTGAGTTTGGTTCTATTCACCCATTCGCACCTCTAGAGCAAGCGGCGGGTTACACAGCGCTAGCGAAAGATCTTAAAGAGAAGCTATGTGAAATCACCGGTTACGACGATTTCTCACTACAGCCTAACTCTGGTGCATCTGGTGAATACGCGGGTTTAATCGCGATTCAACGTTACCACGCAAGCCGCGGTGAAGCTCACCGTAACGTTTGTCTGATTCCAAGCTCTGCGCACGGTACTAACCCTGCAACAGCATCAATGGTTTCAATGAAGGTAGTGGTTGTTAAGTGTGATGAAGATGGCAACATCGACATGACAGACCTAGCAGCGAAAATCGAGAAGCACAAAGAAAACCTATCAAGCATCATGATCACTTACCCTTCTACGCACGGCGTATACGAAGAGCAAGTGAAAGAAGTGTGTGAACAAGTACACGCAGCGGGCGGTCAGGTTTACCTAGACGGCGCGAACATGAACGCTCAAGTAGGTTTAACTTCGCCTGGCTTCATTGGTTCAGACGTATCCCACTTGAACCTACACAAAACATTCTGTATCCCACACGGTGGCGGCGGTCCGGGTATGGGTCCAATCGGTGTTAAATCGCACCTAGCACCTTTCCTACCAGGCCACATCGAAAATGGTGTTCAAGGTTCTGACTACGCAGTATCAGCAGCAGATTTAGGTAGTGCGTCAATCCTACCTATCTCTTGGGCTTACATCGCAATGATGGGCGAACCTGGCCTAACAGACGCGACTAAAGTAGCGATTCTGAACGCGAACTACGTGATGGAAAAACTGCGTCCTCACTACCCTGTTCTTTACCGTGGCACTAACGGCCGCGTAGCGCACGAATGTATTATCGATATTCGTCCACTTAAAGAAGACACAGGCATCAGCGAAGAAGATATTGCTAAGCGTCTAATGGACTTCGGTTTCCACGCGCCAACTATGTCTTTCCCAGTAGCTGGCACGCTAATGGTAGAGCCAACTGAATCAGAAGATTTAGAAGAGCTAGACCGTTTCTGTGAAGCGATGATCGCAATCCGTCACGAAATGGCAGCAGTGAAAAACGGTGAATGGCCACTAGACAACAACCCTCTAGTGAACGCACCGCACACACAAGTTGATCTAGCTGGCGCAGAATGGGATCGCCCTTACTCTCGTGAACTTGCTTGCTTCCCATCGAAAGCAACCAAGAACTCGAAGTACTGGCCAACAGTTAACCGTGTAGACAACGTATACGGCGACCGTAACCTAATTTGTTCTTGCCCAAGCATCGACAACTACGAAGACTAATTTTGTAGATTTTAGATAAACAAAAGCGAACCACTTGGTTCGCTTTTTTGTTTTTGGAGAATCAATCATTTCAAGCTGAGAGGTAAAGATCGCGCCAGCTAACCAACAATCCACATATAGACTTTCTATTATCGTTGTTGAATATCTAAGTTTTGGTTCTATTTGTAACGCCAGTAATAAACTTATCTACTTCCGCATAGAACTTGGCCGGATCGTTTTGCACCCAGTGGTTTGCGCCCTCAAATGAAACGTTGTCTAACGTACTAATAAACTCTTTCGCACGCTCACAACCCTCTAGGCTGTCAGCACCCCAAAAATATACTTTAGGTATGGATAAGTTTTCGAAAATTTGTCCCCAGCCAACCACGCCACGGATATCTTGAGTCGCATGTTGTCCGTAGATTTCACTGGCGGTTTGACCAAGAACCTCTGGCTCACATCTTCTAACTGACGAAAGATACTTAACACCTGCTCCGTGTCCCCAAGCCATGGGAAAACGTTTTGAGAAACCTTCTCCTTTCACCCAGTTCGCAAACTCGTCAGTGCTTAGTTCAGAATATGTATCTGCAATAATCTGGGATAGGATGATGCTTTCTTCGTGCAGTCCGCCTTCAGCATTAATGAAACCACGCACGATGCCTCTCGTGTCGTATTCACAAATCAACGTCGATGTATCGCCTCCCCAAGAGTGCCCAAGTAGAAAGCAACCATGGATGCTCAATAAGTCGAGTGCTTTCAATATTCGATTTGCTTGAGTTTCTGTTGAGTGGGATATATTCGAAGCAGGAGAATAGCCATAACCACACAGGTCGAACATGACTAAGTTGTAATTCGGTAGCCAGTCAAACACATCGGCAAAACATAAATGCGACTCACCCAACCCATGAATCAACACCAGTGTTTCCTGAGACTCTTTGATATCAGTCGACAAGCAATAAAGCTGATCACCATCGATCTCTAACCACTTTTCTATCAACACATTATCCTCACACTTCTAATCGCAGACTTTGGATTTATCTTAACGAATCCAACACGATAAGAAAGGTTAATTTGGTTAAGTTTTATAAACTTATTGACCTTACTGTAAGGGGAAGGTTTAAGGTCAACTCACGAGCTCAATATAACTAGGAAACGATTATGGGATGTTGCAATAAAGCGCCAAAAGGTGGAGCCCCTCTTGGCTTACTTTTAAAAGTCACGCTTGGAATTGGGTTATTTGTGTTTCTGCTGGCATTGTGGCAATAGGAGAGTTATCCAGCACTAGATTTGAAGCTAAGACGTGGCGGTATATATCAGAGCAACTTGAACTCAATAAATCCAATGCTTGACCCTATACGGTAAGGTGTTTATATTGTCGCCCGCCCAACGGGGCACATCCTAAAATGCACACCGGCCATCCTGCCATCATTCGTGTATTTATATTGGTGTTGTGAACTTCCATGCTAACGAAACTTCGTCCTTTTACTCGTGAATCGGGTGCGCTTATGCATCTTTCGATTCCAATCATTTTGACTCAAATAGCGACCCAAGCGATGGGGTTTGTCGATACGACAATGGCTGGCCAAGTAAGCCCTGCTGATCTTGCCGCTATTGCACTTGGCACCAGCCTTTGGATTCCTGTGTTGCTGCTACTGCGTGGTGTGATTATGGCGCTAACGCCTGTTGTCGCTTACCACCGTGGCGCACGTGACTTTCAAAGTATCTCTGTTGAATTCTTCCAGATGGTATGGCTTGCATTAATTGCTAGCGTACTGCTTATCGCTTATTTGGTGAGTGCGAAACCAATCTTAGAATGGATTGGCGTAGCCGCTGAGATCATTCCAATTGGCAGTGACTATGCGTTTGCCCTAGCCTTTGGTGTACCGGGTATTGCCCTGTTCTACACCTTGAACGGCTTCTGTGAAGGTATGAACAACACCAAAGTGCCGATGATCATTTCGGTAATTGGTTTGCTGATTAACATTCCGGTCAACTACGTGCTTATCTACGGTAAGTTTGGTTTCCCTGAAATGGGTGCTGTTGGCTGTGGCTGGGCAACGAGCTTAGTGTATTGGCTAATGTCGGGAATGCTGTATTCCTACATTAAAGGCCATCATCATTACAAAACCATCATCAGCTTTGCAGACGCTAAGCCAAAAGCAAAAGAGATGCTTCATCTTTTAAGGTTAGGTTTACCTATCGGGATGAACATTGCAGTGTGTGGCAGTATCTTTGCGGTTATCGCATTGATGATCGGCCGTATTGGTGCCGAGAATGTGGCAGCGGCGCAAATCGCTCTCAATATATCGAGCCTAACTTATGTGATCCCGATGAGTATCTCGTTTGGCATTACGATTCGTGTTGGACACGCTTTGGGTGAAAAAGATGAACTTGGCGCGATTGAGCGCAGTAAAGTCGGTATTTTGGTGGCAGCATTAATCTCGTTGCTTTCGGTAGCGATGTTCCTACTGTTCCCTGAATTAATCATTAGGCTTTACACCACTGACCCAGTAATCAGTGCAACAGCGGCAGTGTTATTGACCTTTACCGCTATGTACCAATTCAGTGATGCTCTGCAAACCTCTGCAAATGGTGCTCTGCGTGGCTATAAAGATACCAAGATCCCGATGATCTTAGCTATCGCTTCATACTGGGGCTTAGCGTTACCACTGGGTATGGTGTTGGGCTTAACAGACCACATTGTTCCTGCAATGGGCGAAGAAGGCTTTTGGATTGGTATCCTAACGGGCTTGAGCGTTTCAGCGACGCTGATGTTAATTCGCTTACGACACGTGATTAAGAAACGTGACTTGCCACCAGCAAGTGCTCCATTGGCAAACTAAGATAGGCCAATAAGCTAGTAGAAAAAAGCGCGTTATTGCTACTCGGCAATAACGCGCTTTTTTATTGAATTTCTATAAACCAGATGATGTGCTTGGTTTAACAATCATCATTTACAAGGCGGACGGTACATTCACAGCCGCCCTCAGGACATTCGCTCCCATTCGTTCGACCAAAAGAATCATAGATAACATAACAACCCGAAGGTAAGGCATCATCAGTTATGTTATTGCTGTTAAGGTCAGCTTCACTAAATGAATGAGTGTATCCAACGACAGTGTGTCGATTTCCAACAGCTGATGTTAAATCGTCATCTTCAGATAGCGTCAGAAAATCAATCATATCAAGTTTGTCACCTTTGTCGCCTTCACTTTCAGGGCAAAGCGTCCCCCAATCTACTTCAACGCGACCGATACCGAAATCGATAACATAGTCACCTTGGTCATCTGGATTTTCCGCACTAGGATCAAGCCCAACAATAATAGCTTTAGAAGTCACCTGCGTGATAACGCCTTCCATCGCACCAGCAACACCTTCAAGTACCGCTTCTCTTGCTGACTCTTGAATATTGAGGAACCTCGGGGCTGCTGTAACGGCCAATACTCCAAGTATCACGATCACAATGATTAATTCCATTAAAGTAAATCCGTTTTTCTTCATAACACCCACATCAACTGACAACTACAGATACAATTACTGAATGAACTATCAATAACTATACATCGTGATGAGATGCGGAACACCTTATGTGTCGCGTCAGAGCTGTTGTTTAGTCGATTTTTTGACCTTACGCATGGGAGGACAAAAATTAGCGCCTTGTTGTCGCTGTCTTATTTGATCGCGGTGTTTCGAATGAGCTAAATTGTCACTATATAACATAACGTCGCAGGTACATTCTTCATTTCTATTGCGCTCTATCGGAGTATCTGAATCGGCATCTCGCAATCGAGTAGGAGGAGGC
>NZ_JBFROW010000008.1:0-7585 GCF_041471665.1 Vibrio sp. 10N.261.51.F11
CGCAACACCTTAATCCTTATTTGTTAGGCTATGAACCCAACCGCTAATATCACTTCTTTCAGACATGAAACCTGTCTAAATCAACTTAGTGAATTGGCGTATCATTCTGTTTGTTGAACTGGCCAAAATGCTTCTCTAACACTTCAGGAGTCAGTTTGCCTTCCGCCTCTAGTCGCTTGAACTCAGCAACAATTGCTTTTTGCTCTTCAAGTGATGGCAGTTTCACCTCAGGCTCATCGCCCATCTCTTGAGTCATCTGCTCTAGTTCTTTTTCAAAATCGCTCATGATACTTACCTAAATATTAAACCTAACGAGATTTTACTCATTTACGCCCTATGATGCTAGGGTGATTAAAAGCAAAGCCCGAAACCAGATCAAGCTAAAGGCAGTTAGAGGCAAATTAGCGCACTAATAAAAAGAGCCGGATTCACGATGAAATGAATCCAGCTCTTCGTCTATATCCCTTTCTAAGCCATGTTACAGCTTGAAAGAATTAAAGCTTAAATAAACCAACCATCTTATCTAGACGAGACGATAGATCACGAAGCTCTTGGCTCGCTTCAGCAAGTTGCTCAGCCGTGCTCGTTGTCACTTCGTTGATTGCGTTAATCTCTTCAATGTTCTGGTTGATGGTGTGAACTACGGTTGATTGCTCTTCCGTTGCCGTTGCCACTTGAGTGTTACGGTCTGTGATATCAACGATACGGTCTGAAATGCCACTCAGCACGTCTACCGCTTCATCCGAAGCCGATACACCTTCAAGGGTAATCACCTTACCTGCACTCATTGCCGTTACCGCATCTTTAGCATCGCTTTGCAGTTGGTTGATCATCTTCTGAATCTCTTCCGTTGAATCTGCAGTACGGCTTGCTAGGTTACGTACTTCATCTGCTACGACAGCAAAACCGCGACCTTGCTCACCGGCACGTGCGGCTTCAATCGCAGCGTTCAGTGCAAGTAAGTTAGTTTGCTCTGAAATATCACGGATAACACCCAGAATAGAGCCGATGTCTTGAGTTGTAGAAGCCAGTTGCTCTACTACCTGACCTGTGCTTTCAATATCTTGCGCCAAACGACTGATCGCGTCTTTTGCTTTGTTCACCACAGAGCGGCCTACTTCCGTATTGCCTGAAGCTTGAGTTGCCGTTTCTGCTGCGGTTGCCGCGTTCGATGCAATCTCGCTGATGGTCATACCCATTTGGTTAATGGCAGCCACCACTTGAAGCGTTTGGTCGCGCTGTTCTTGGCTGTTGTCGTGGGTGATGTGGGCTTTGTTAGAAACACTCTCTGCCGCCACTTGAAGCGCTTGGCTTGTCGAACACACCTCTTTCATCGACTCGTGAATCTTTTCAATGAATCCGTTGAAGCCTTTTGAAAGCTGTGCAATTTCATCGTTGCCTTTCACTTCGATACGCTGTGCAAGGTCACCGTCGCCTTCACCTAAGTCGCCGAAGCGCTTAGCCAAAAGCTTGATCGGTTGAGTAATGCTGTTCGCCAGAACTACGCCCATTAGGATAAAGACTAACGCCACAACCGCAGTCATGATCAGCATCTTCTGCGCAGTCGCATCTAACTCTGCAAACACTTCACCAGTCGGAACGACACCAATAACAAACCAGTCCATTGAAGACACATACAAGCTCGCCACGAACAGCTCTTGGCCTTGGCTTTCAGTGGTAATCAGGTTAAAACCCGACTTGTTCAGTAGTTGGCTTGCTTGAGGACCGTAAAGTTGTTGAAGTGAAGAGTCACTGCGAGAACGCTCGCGATGAATTTGAACATCACCTTGGCTATCGGTTAAGAAGACAAAACCGGTATTTTCAATCTTGAAACCGTTCAGCAGGTTAACCATGTCATCCATCGACTTTGATAGACCAGACATAGCCAAACCAGAAGGCTGTTGGTAGTTAGCAAACATCTTCACTTCGCCATTGGCTTCTTGGAACATGCTCACCATGGTCGGCTGTCCAGATTGCGTAAAGCCAAAGAACCAACCATCTTGCTGTTGGTTTAACTGACGTAGGAAGCCATTTTGGTTCCAGTAGTAAGCAGTTTGACGGTTCGCCACTGAGGCATCGTTCAACTGATACTGGTTACGAACATTGTTCAGCTGTTTAACCAGTTTATTTTCTAGTGCGGGATCGCGATCGGTCGATTCGATAGCATCAGAAATAAATTCATTTGAAGCAATTTGCTCCGCCGCTAGTAATAGCTGAGAGACTTCTCGGTCAATTTCACCATTGATTCGCTCTAGCATTCCTGGAAGTTCAATATCGATCAATCGATGACTTAATACATCTCTTGCTTGTTGTTGTGCCATTGCGCCGACAATCACTGTCGATGCAAGAACCGCAAAGGTAATTCCAAGTACAACTTTTTGCTTGATACTCAGAGAGTTAGTTTTAAACATATTTGGACCTTTAAAAAGAATCGCTCGTTATTGGTATACCCTGAACAGGACTTTTTTAGTGCACTCCAACAAGCAATGCACAATCTGAGTGATGTATCGGCCACAACCAATAAAACTAGAGACTTTCTTCTCAAAAAACTGCAAATATGATGTAACAATTAGAAATATTCACCTTGAGCATGAATTAACTAAGCAAATACCGCATTGTCGAGAGTCAATTTTAGTTCTCACCCCCTGAGACCCAACCGAACTCAAACCACTCCCCACCGCCGAGCTTTTGTATATAAAAACCAATTGATATAGTAATAATCACAACCTAACGATGTTTTTAGCTAACCACTTGTAAATATTTCCAATTTTGAAAAAATAAATTACGCAAATGTACTGGAACTTTTTCCTCGAAATCAGTGACCAATACTCAAAATAAAAATCAAATGGATACCCAGAGAGTCCAAAATGCACAAAACAAATTTCGAAGTCCTTCAAAACTATCTAGAGTCTCAAATCATTGGTCAAAAAGAGCTCGTTAAGCAACTGATGATCGCCCTTTTAGCAGATGGTCATATCCTCGTTGAAGGACCTCCCGGCTTAGCAAAAACTCGTGCAGTAAAATCATTGGCTGACTGTGTTGAGGGTGACTTCCACCGTATTCAATTCACTCCCGATCTGTTGCCAGCTGATTTGACGGGTACCGACATCTTCCGTCCTGAGACTGGGGAGTTCACTTTCCAATCAGGCCCGATTTTCAACTCATTGATTCTAGCGGATGAGATCAACCGTGCTCCGGCGAAAGTTCAAGCGGCAATGCTGGAAGCGATGGCAGAAAAACAAGTAACTGCCGGTCGAAAAACCTATGCGCTGCCTGAGCTATTTTTGGTAATGGCAACACAGAACCCAATTGAACAAGAAGGGACTTACCCGCTACCGGAAGCTCAGTTAGACCGATTCTTGCTTCACCTAGAGGTTGAATACCCAGATATGGAAAGCGAGCTTGAGATCTTACGACTCAACCGTGGTGAGGCTCAAGGTAACGAATCAGCTCAGCCACAACAGATATCTCAGCAAACGATCTTTGAAGCGCGCCAAGAAGTGCTCAACACTCACATGGCAGACACCATTGAGCAGTACATCATCAGACTGGTTATGGCGACTCGCCAACCTAAGCAATACAGTGACCAACTTGATCAATGGTTAGACATGGGTGTCAGCCCGCGTGCAACCATTGCGTTAGACCGTTGTGCCCGCGCTCACGCTTGGCTTGCAGGACGAGATTACGTCACTCCACAAGACGTTCAAGCGATGGCATTCCCTGTGTTACGCCACCGTCTACTGCGCAGCTACCACGCACAAGCTGAAGGTGTCACCGCAAACCAAGTGATCGCACACCTTATTTCATTGGTTGGCAGCGCATAGGGATACGCGCATGAATAATCAACTACCCAACCATAGTGACGGCGTCACGTTAAATCTGGATGAGCTGCTGCAATACAAAGCGCAGTCTGTTCGCTGGTTGCCTCCCGCCAAGAGCCTTTGGTCACAGCTTAACGGCCAACACGAGAGCAACCGTAAAGGTCGCGGGATGAATTTCTCTGAAGTTCGTCAATATCAAGCGGGAGATGACATTCGCAGCATTGATTGGCGTGTAACAGCCAGAACGGGCAAAGCGCATACCAAACTTTTCTCTGAAGAACGAGAACAGCCTGTCATTTTATTCTTGGATCTATCAAGCAGTATGATTTTCGGCTCAACCTTGTTGCTGAAATCGGTTCAACTTGCACACTTTGCTAGCCAACTGTGCTGGCTTACTGTGGCTCAAAAAGATCGAATTGGCGCGGTGATCGATACTGGCAAAGAGGTCATTGAGATTAAGCCAAGTGCAAGCAACCATGCTCCACTGCGTATTTTGCAAAAAGTCATAGAAATCAATAATACGGCACTGACTAATCACGACAATCATAATGACACGACCTTAGAGCATGGACTGAAATCTCTGCACCAGCTTTGCCCTAAAGGAAGCGATATTATTATGCTCAGTGACTTTGTGCGTTACCAAGAAAGTGACTACTCACTTATCAGTCAAATTCGCCGACACAACAGAGTACGTCTTGTGCATTTCTACGACCCGCTAGAGCAAGGTGAAACCACCTATAAAGGCTCTAAACAGGTCACCGATGGCAGCAAAACTCAATGGTTTAATTTCTCTTCTAATAAAGAAAAGCAAAAGCTTAACCATGCTTTTTCGCTTAAGAAACAGCAGCTGCAACAGATGGGGTTATCTCTCGCGATACCTTATAGCTCGCTGTCGAGTGCGCAGTCACTCATGAGCCAGATATCAGGAGCTCAGTCATGAAACAGCCCTTAGATTTAAGTCCGGTGATTGCGCCAGACGCCCCGACTTGGTGGCCTTTGGCGTGGGGTTGGTGGGCAGTCATTATCACAGCCATTTTCCTGATTGCCTTGGTGTTTTTCATTCTAAAACGTAGAAAAAACAATCAACAGGCGAAACAAGAAGCGCTGTCTTACTTTAGTAATAGTCAGTCCCAAGATGGCTTGTCTCCGAGCAAAGCTCAAGACATCGTTCGTCAAGCAGCACTGAGCTATTTCCCTCGTGAAAAAATTGCAGGTTTGTCTGGTGATGATTGGTTGAAGTTCTTAGATGCGCAATTGGCGAAGCCGTTATTTGTAGCAAAACAATCCCAGTGGCAACAAGCGCTCTATCAAGATGTAGCCCTTATGAATGACGAACAGAAAAAGGCTCAACAACAATTAGTTAATGATTGCGAAACTTGGCTTCGTAAAGCCCTTCCTCCTAAGCGAGGTCGTTATGAGTGATTTTCTAAGCCCTATGTTTCTAAGCGGGGACTTGCTAAACATCGAGTTCGTTTGGTGGTGGATGTTCTTCATCGCGCCACTGCCGTTGCTCGTTTACTTGTTCTCACCAAAGTCAGAATCAAGCCATGTCCTAAGACTTCCATTTCTGCCAGAAGACAGTAATACCAAAACACCGAGCAGTCGCTTACCAAAGGCGTTGTCCGTGATTATCTGGCTTCTGCTGGTTACGGCGAGCGCACGCCCTGTATGGTATGGCGAACCGGTGGAGTTTCAGCCGAAGCATCGTGATTTAATGTTAGTTGTCGACCTCTCCTATTCGATGAGCCAAGAAGACATGCAGTACAATGGCAAATACATCGACCGCTTGTCGGCGGTGAAACGCGTATTGAGTGACTTTATTGAGCGACGAAAAGGCGACCGAGTTGGACTGGTGTTATTTGCTGATCACGCCTACTTGCAGACCCCGCTTACGCTAGATAGAGATACGCTTTCACAACAGCTCAATCAAGCGGTGTTAAAGCTGATTGGTACTCAAACAGCGATTGGTGATGGTATTGGTCTTGCCACCAAAACCTTTGTCGATAGCGATGCGCCCCAACGTGTAATGATTCTACTCAGCGACGGCAGTAATACCGCCGGGGTATTAGACCCATTAGAAGCGGCGGATATTGCAAAGAAATACGACGCAACGATTTACACCGTGGGTGTCGGTGCAGGCGAGATGATGGTCAAAGAGTTCTTCATGACGCGCAAAGTCAATACTGCTCAAGACTTGGATGAACGTACACTAATAGAAATTGCCAAACGCACCGGCGGTCAGTACTTCCGAGCGCGTGACAGCAAAGAGTTAGCGACGATTTACGACACCATTAACCAGTTAGAGCCCGTGACGAACGCCACTAAGATCTGGCGACCGCAACAAGAGTGGTTTGTATGGCCACTGTCGGCGGCAATGTTCTTCGCATTTATGCTGTTAGCCATTAGGAGAAACAATGTCTAACTTTACTTTTATCTACCCATATTGGTTCTTGGCGCTTGCCGTGCTGCCCGCTATTTGGTGGCTGAGCAAGACACAGTCCAAACAAGGATTACTCGCGTCACACATCGCCCGTTACTTGGCGCCAGAATCAAGCAAGCCATCGAAAAATCGCAGTACTTACTTCGGTATTTGGTGGCTGGTCGGCGTTATTGCGTTAGCTGGGCCAAGCTTCGAGAAAAACGAACAACCAAGCTTTGAAAAAACGCAGGCACGAGTTGTGATCATGGACATGTCGATGTCAATGTATGCCACCGATATTAAGCCGAATCGCTTAACTCAAGCGCGATACAAGGCTCTTGATCTGCTTTCATTATGGAAGGAAGGGCTAACAGGCATGGTGGCGTATGCTGGGGATGCTTACACCATTAGCCCGCTAACGTCAGACATCAACACCATCAAAAACCTAGTGCCTAACCTATCGCCAGATATCATGCCTTATCAAGGTGGTGATGCCGCATCAGCCGTTAAGCTTGCGATTGATATGATGACTCGCGCGAAGATCTACCAAGGTGATTTGGTATTGATTGCTGATGACATCGATGACCAAGAGAAGAAGCAGATCGACTCCCTACTCTATGGCAACGATTGGACATTGTCGATTCTAGCTGTAGGGAGTGAAAACGGTGCGCCAATCTCGTTACCTACGGGGTCGATGCTGCAAAGCGACTCAGGACAAACCGTGGTGGCAAGAACCAACTTGAAGAACATGCGCGAGCTTACACGCAGCTATGGTGGCACGTTCACTGAAGTTCAATTTGATAACTCAGATGTTGAACACATCGCGAGCTACCTCGACCGCGTTGCAACAACATCGGAAGTAACCAAGACCAAGAACTCACTCAACACCAGAGTAAACAACGGTTTCTGGTTACTGCCTATGCTATTACTTCCGGCACTTGGATTATTCAGGAAAGGGGTTGTTTGGTGTGCCTTAGCTGGAGTTATCTCTTTTAGCCAACCAAATACTGCGTTTGCGAACCCGTGGAAAACCGATGATCAAGTAGGCTATCAGCTGTATCAGGACGAGGACTTCCAACAAGCTGCTGAACAGTTCACCCAACAAGAGTGGAAAGGCATTGCTCAATACAAAGCCGGTGATTTCGAAGCCGCAGAGCAGACGCTGCAAGACCTTTCTGGTGAAGATGCTCGCTACAACCTTGCTAACGCCCAAGCCCAACAAGGTAAGTACGATCAAGCAATAGAAGAGTATCAACGTATTCTCGAAATCAACCCTGAGCATGCTTATGCGAAGAAGAACTTAGAGGTCGTCGAACAAGCCCAGAAGCAACAGCAACAGCAACAG